>JAZUMJ010000095.1:0-35636 GCA_045603605.1 Ructibacterium sp.
ACTGCGGAGCTTTTCCTCAGTTTTCTTCATACGCTGACTTCCAAGAACGGTATCGTCGCCTAAGCCTGCAGTGTCTACCACCGCAACAGGACCGTAGGGAATAAGCTCCATCGCCTTTATAAGAGGGTCGGTTGTTGTTCCCTTTTCAGCCGAAACGATTGCATCCTCTCTGTTTAATATTGCATTAAACAGAGTGGATTTACCTGAGTTGGTTTCACCTATTAAGACAATCTGTTTTCTCATAGAAAGAGGTGTTTTTTCCATAACTGTTTCTCCGTTTATACGAACAAATCTCTTTGTCCTGCCTTGATTTTTTCGATATTCTCCTTAACAAGCTCACGAATCTTATCGTTTTCTATGTTTGGGATATTATCTTTGATGATTTTTTCTGCTTTTTCCTTAAATTCATCATCGCCGTAATCCATCATATATTCAGCAAGGGTCATTAATCCGTTTGGCAAACAAACATTCTTTATGTTTCCTGATTTTGCAAGGGACATAAATCTGTCGCCTGTTCTTCCGCTTCTGTAACAAGCGGTGCAGAAGCTTGGAACCATACCCTCGTCCATAATCCATTTAATTACGTCCATAGCATCTCTTTCGTCAATAACCTGGAACTGAGCACTTGTGTTCTCTCTCTTTTTGTATCCGCCAACGCCTGTTGCAGAACCGGCACTAAGCTGAGAAATTCCAAGACCGATAAGTTCTTTTCTCATTTCTTTGCTTTCACGGGTTGAAACAATCATTCCCGTAAAAGGAACAGCAAGGCGTATTACAGCAACAAGCTTTTTAAAGGTTTCATCATCAACAGCATATTTAAAGCTTGTCTGCAAAGCTCCGTCTGCCTTTCTGATACGAGGAACTGAAATGGTATGGAAACCAACCCCAAATTCCTTTTCAAGATGCTCGTTATGGAGCATAAGACCTAAAACCTCAAAATACGGGTCATAAAGACCGAATAATACACCGCCGCCAACATCATCAATTCCTGCCTCCATTGCACGGTCGAATGCTGTTGTGTGATATTCATAATTTCGCTTAGGACCTGAAACGTGCATATCAAGGTAGGTTGGCTTATGATAAGTTTCCTGGAAAAGGATATATGTACCTATTCCAACCTCTTTAAGCTTTTTATAATTTTCAACTGTTGTTGCGGCAATATTAACATTTACACGGCGGATTTCACCGTTTTCAAACTTCATATCATAGATTGTTTTCATACAATCAAGGATATAGTCAATAGGACAGTTTTCATCATCTTCCCCTGCTTCTAAGGCAAGGCGCTTATGACCCATAGACTCTAAAATCTTAACCTCTTCCCTTACCTCATCCATTGTAAGACGATGACGGTCAAAGTTATGATTGCAGTTATAACTGCAGTATTTACACTGGTTTACGCAATAGTCGCTTACATACAAAGGAGCAAACATAACAATTCTGTTGCCGTAAATATGCTGTTTTATTTTATAGGCAATAGAGAACATTCTCTTAATCTGCTCAGGATTTTCAAGCATCAAAAGAGCGGCAACCTCTTTATGTTCAAGCCCTTCAAATCTCTCTGCCTTATCAAGTATTCTTGTAATTTCACTTTCTTCTGTATGACGTGCATTCTCCAGAAGGTCATTCATATATTTTTCATCTATAAACATTGCAATACATCCTCTCTGCATTTTAAACGCTATTATTTATTTTACACCTGTGCAGTATCTTTGTCAAGAAAATTAGGAAGATAAAAAAATAAAAATGTCATTTAGAGCACAGCTATGAAGTAAAGGAAAATATATAAAACCCTTTACCTATATTTGCTTACTCAAAATGACATTTTAAAGTGATATTTATGTTAAACTACAATCTCTATCCTTTTACGCCGCCTACATTTACACCACCGAGAATTTGTTTTTGGAAAAATGCAAAAATAACGAATGGCGGTATACTTGCAAATACAAGTGCCATAAAATATGTATTCATCTGTATACTGGTATCTGTCTGCAATCTGTATATCTTAAGAGGTACAACCGCATTCTTGTCAAGCACAAGCAGTGGCGTAAAGAATTCAGACCACGCAAAGCTTAAAACATTGATTGACTCATAAATAATAACAGGCATTGCAAGTGGAAGCATTATCTTGAAAAATACTCCATAGTTACTGCATCCGTCAAGTTTTGCAGCCTCTACATATGAATCGGAAAGTCCATCAAATGAATTTTTAAACAAAAGTACTGCAAATGTGTCCGCACCTGACTGTAACCACATAGGCCAGAATGTATCAAGCAAATTAACGCTGAAATCTGTGTCAAATGCAAACGGGAAATGCAAATATCCAATATAATTAGGTACAATTCTTATCTGTCCGGGCATCATCATAGTCCATACAACAAGAGTAAAAATAAGCTTTGAGCCTGTTGGTTTGAGTTTGGATAAAACATATCCGCCAAATCCACAGACAACTATTCTTACTATAAGGTTACCGATTGATAATACCACTGTGTTGACAATAGAATCACCAAGTTGCAGATAGTTCCAGGATTCACTTACTCTGGTTACAACACGATTCCAAGACATATCCTGAGGGAAAAAGCTAAATGCAGCATATATTTCCTGAGTGTCTTTCAATGATGTAAGGATTGTCCAGATTGCCGGTACTATTGCAACTACAGAAACAATAAGCAGTATAACAAAAAATGTCCAATATATTATCTTACCTTTTACAGTCTTTAAATCCGAGTGGCTCAATACACCGGTTGTTTTTTGACTAAATTTATTCATTGTATTATGCCCCCCCTTTAATAACGACCTTCAACTTTTTTGTTAAGCTTGAAATAGAAAATGGTAAACACAATTAGTATCAGGAAAATAATTACACCAAGTGCCATTGCCTGACCTGTTCCTTTACCACCGCTGTTAAAACCATACTGATAAAGCTGATATGCCAGTGTGGTTGATGCACCGTTAGGTCCTCCGCCTGTCATTGCAAGAGGCTGTTCCATTGTCTGAAATACACCGATTATCTGTCTTACAAGATTTAAAAGAAGTAAACCTTCTATTGCAGGTCTGGTTACATTCCATACTCTCTTAAAAGGACCTGCGCCGTCAATAAGAGCTGCCTCATACAGTTCGGTTGATACTCCCTGAAGCGATGCGTAGTAAAGAAGCATTGTTCCCGGAAAACCTTTCCATGTCATATAAATTACGATACCAACGATAGCAAAATTAGGGTCATTAAGCCAAGTATATGGTTCAACGCCAAATTTAGCCAGAATCATATTTAATAGACCTGTCTGGTCAGGGTAATACATAAAATACCACATAAGCATTGCTGCAATACCCGGGATTACTGCCGGTATGTATATAAGCACTCTGAAACCGCTCTTAAAATGAACAATTTCATTAATCATAATCGCAACAATTAATGGTGGCAGAAATCCTATTACCAATGACCAAAATACATACTGAACAGTATTCCAGAGCATCGGCAAAAATTGGGTGTGGGTGAGAACCTTTCTATAGTTTTCAAACCCTGCAAAATCTTTTACCGTATAGGCTTTCATATCAAAGAATGACCATACTCCGCCAAGAACTGTTGGACGCCATACAAAAAGATATAGTATTATTACCATAGGAAGCATCAAAATCCAAGCATCTATATTATTACGTCTGCTGATTCTGCGCTTCATCTGTTTACGTGCTTCTACCTGTGCATTTTGTGAATTTTTCACATACATCGTCCTTCCTTATAAGTCTTGGGGCAGAGCAAAGTCTGCCCCTTTTTTCGTAAATTAATAGTCTAAATTGTCAAGATAGTTAGCCTGGAAGTCAGATACTGCTTTTTCAAGTAATTCAGCACAATCTGCATCTTTGTTTGCGAGTACTTCCTGAATACATCCGTCAAGAACTCCGTAAAGCTCCTGTGTGCAAACAGGTTCCTCAGGCTGAATTTCAACATCACTGTTTACAAATTCGTTATAAAGTCTAACGTGATTGATGTTTGCATTTGTATTTTCATCAATAAGCTGATTTTCATATACAACGCTTTCTACATCATCATTCCATACGCTCATACTCTTTATACCAATAAGCTGATTTTCGCCAAGCTTCTTATCCATATCCTTCTGCTTGTTGGTTTTAAAGTCTTCTGTAGCGTTATAGTTATAGCTTGTTTCAAGCCAACGAATAGCTGCATCCTTTTGATCCTCTGTTGCTTCTGCTGATACAGAGAATATAGAACCGCCCAAAAGTGTTACATGACGTTTTGGACCTGCAGGCAATGCCATCATACCAACCTGATCAGGAACCATTCCGTACTGGGTCAATTTTCTTGTATAGTCACCTGCAGCCATAAGCATACCTGCATTACCTGTTGCAAATACTTTGTAGTATTCTGTACCATCAATCAAGGTATTGCTTGGAATAACATCATGCTTCCACTTCAAGTCCTTAATCCACTGAAGAGCTGCTACTGCTTCAGGGCTGTTAAATGTTGCTTTCCATTTTCCATCTGCATCCTGTTCCATAAAATCTGCACCAAATGACCATGCAAGACATGTGAACATCCATCCGCCGTTGTTATTTGCTGTTGGGAAAACAAAACCTGCTTTTCCTGTTGCTTCTTTGATTTTCTTAGCAAACTCAACAACTTCGTCCCAATCCTTTGGCTGTTTTGGTGTTCCGTCAGCCTCCATAAGACCGGCTTTTTCAAACATTTCTGTATTGTAACCCATACCTAATACATAAGCATTGATTGGGAAAGCATACATTTTTCCATCCTGAGAAATAAGATCTACGATTTTTTCATTAAACTTTCCTTCGTAACCCCTTGCATTTAAAGTATCTGTAATATCTGCAACATACTCAGCTTCGATACACTGTTTAATTTCTGTAAAGTGTGTACCGAATAATGTAGGGAGCTGACCGCCTGCAGCCTTTGTATAAAAGCTCTTCAAGTCGAATGTCCACTGGTCAGGAGTGATAACTACATCAGTATTATCCTGTTCAAATTTTTGCCAGCGTGCATCCCAGTTATCTTTGTTTGTTCCCTCAGTAGACGGATAACCTCCGATTGAGATCATTGTTCTTCCCTGTTCATCCTTATCGTTTGCACTCTTGTTACATGATGTGCAAACACCTGTAAGGAGCATAGCAGAAAGTACCAATGATAAAACCTTTGTAACATTGTTCTTTTTCATTTCTTTCTCTCCTTTTTATAATATTATTAAAGTTCAGTAACCTTAATTTCACGATTTTCAGCAGCTGATTTATAGAAACATTCAATTGCCTTTGTAACTTCAAGGTTCTGATGTTTTTTAATCAAGAACTCTTCTTTTCCTGCCAAGGTATTTATGATATTTCTATACATATATCTGTGCTGTTCAAATGGAACACCTTTATATTCGCCATTATCAAACCACTTCATCTCACATTCGGTCTGATATCTGCCGATGTTCTTGTAAAGCTTTTCTTTGTTTACTGAAAGTCCGCCCTTGTCACCGCAGATAACCATATCAAGGTTGGTTGTTGGAAGATTAATCGCCCATGAGAACTTAAAGTTTACACTCATACCACCCTCTAATCTCATAAAGCCTGTTGAGAAATCTTCAACATTAAATTCTTTATAATCATATGGTCTTGGTGTAAATGTACCGCTGTAAGCACCGCTTTCTGCAATACTTAAAAGGATATCCTCACCCTGATTTGCAATCTTTGTGTATGTGCTGCCTGATACAGATTCTACCTTTTTATCTCCAACAATCCAGAGAAGTGAGTCTATAAGGTGAACACCTAAGTCACAGAAAGGACCGCCAAAGTTATGTTCTTTCATATGGAACATACCCCATGTAGGAATACCTATTCGTCTGATGAATTCTATATCAGAGAAATACACATCTCCAAGTTCTCCTGCAGTAACCAATTCCTTTGACTGCTGCATATAGTTTCTCCATCTCATACACTGACATGGGAAAAGTTTTTTACCGCAAGCTTCTGCTGTTGCCCACATTTCCTCTGCGTCTTTTACAGTAAGTGCCAAAGGCTTTTCACAAGCAACATGAGCACCTGCCTGAAGTGCCTTGATTGTCCATTCCTTATGATACATATTTGGTGTACAAACAGCAACAAAATCAGGCTTTAACTCATCAAGCATCTTCTGTGGGTCTTTATAATAGTTGGGAACATCGTGACGCTTTGCAGTTTCTGCAGTAACTTCTTCTCTAATATCTGCAACTCCCACTACATCTATAAGTCCCTCTTTTCTCAATACATTCAGTGCAGGGAAATGTGCACTGTTTGCAATCATACCTGTTCCTATTACAGCAACTCTTAATTTATTCATTTTATGTCTTTCCTTTCTTTATTTAAGTTGAAACGGCTCTGCCGCATTTTCTATCATACCGCTTTCGCATGAACGAATACCTGCATCAAATGCAACCATTGCTTTCATATTAAATTCAGGTGTTATCAGTTCGTGCAGTGGCTCACCCTTTGTAAGATGATTAATAACATTTAGTGCAATATTATCTTCAATTGGTTCTGTTACAAACACCTCGTTTGGTGCAGGTGATGGTTTATATGGAAGTAATTCCTTATATACCTTTACCTCAGGATTAAAACGGTCTGCAACAATTACGCCCTCACTTCCGTAAACTACAGGACCTGTTGCAATTTCACCATTGTTCATTGTTGACCATGATCCCTCAATAAGACCCATACTATCACCAAAATCAATGGTAAATGTAGAATAGTCTTCAACATCTGAGAAAGATAAGAAGAAATTCTTTTTAAATCCGCTTACACGTTTTGCAGCCTTGCCTGTAATCCATGTTGAAAGAACGCAACCATAACCTGCATAATCGCAGATTGAGCCGCCGCCTTCTTCGTGCTTATACCACCAAAGACTTGCACGGTCTGTCATAGAAAGGTCACTTCTTTGATAAGGTCCAAGTGTGGATGGGCTTCTGTAGTGAACTCTTAAAACATCACCAACAATTCCGCTGTCCGCCAGTTCCTTTGCTTTACGAAATGCAGGGAACCAAGCGATAGGCCAGTTAATGATAAGTTCAGCACTGCTCTTTTTATAAGCTCTGTACATTCTTCTGGCATCTTCCATAGTAAGTGCCATGGGCTTTTCTACAACAGTATTAATTCCAAGTGCCAACGTTTCTTCTACGATATCTGCATGACGTACAATATTGGTACAAATAACTGCAATATCAATATCCTGTGCAAGGAGTTCTTTATAGTCATCCCAAACCTTAAAATTAACATCTTCCGGTACATTAATCTTCTTATGAAGTTCAACCAGTTCCTTGTCACAAGGCGGAACAGGAGCTATTCCTATAAGCTCAATTTCATCATACTTCACAAAATCATGTGACAGATTATGTACATGAACATGGTCCATACCTATAAATGCTGTTCTTAACTTTTTCATTATGTTATATCCCCCTTAGAAAGTTGTTTCAAGTTCAACAGTTGTACCTTTGTCTATAGCTTCAGGTATCTTACACATAATCTCCAGAACGTGTCTTGCATGTTCCGGTGACAAAACAGGCTGAGAATCGTTTTCGATTGCTTTTACAATATCTCCAAGACAGCAACATTGGCTAATCAGTTTATCCTGACGTGCAACCCACTCAGCAGGCTTAACCCAGCCTCTTATTCCCTTTTCAGGACAATCCATATATACTTCCGGAATTGGATTTGTCATATAAGGTTCGGTGAAAGAAATTGTTCCTCTTTCTCCAAATACCTCAATCTGTGGTGAACGTGAAGCTTTTTCTGAAAATCCTGTTTCAACCATTGCCATTTTTCCTTCACCATAGTCAAGGGTAATAACATAATGATCAGGGATTTTATCTGCCTTGATTTTCTTTCCGTCAAAAGCACCTGATCTTACTTCACGAACAGGAGTTGTAATCTTTGCCATACAAGCAATAGCTTTTGCAGGTCCCATTAATGATGTTACAATCTGCAAACCGTGAACCCCCATATCAACCAAAGCACCAGCCCCCGGGTCAAAGAACCAGGATGGATCGCAATCACGATACTGGAAATATTCAGGGCCACCGTGTGACAAATTACATTTCACATAATAAGGGGCGCCGATTGTTCCATCTTTCATCATCTGCTTTGCAATATTGATATCATAGCGCATTGGATGAATGGGAACACAGACAAACTTTACATTATTTTCTTTTGCAAGCTCAATCTGTTCTGTAAGCTGTTCAACAGTAGGAGCGGCGGGCTTTTGTGTAATCAAATGCTTTCCTGCCCCTAAAACTGCCATATTGATTTCGTGGTGAGCCTGAATTGATGCTGCATCAATGGCAATATCGAACTCACATTTTTGAAGAAGCTCGGAAACACTCTTAAAATGATAAGGAATATTATATTTTTCACAAGCCTCAATTGCTCTTTCTTCAATAATATCAACCGCTGCTACACAGATTGCATTAGCTTCCTTTGTAATATTGGGAAGATATTGTGCATGAGCAAACATTCCACAGCCTATTACGGCTACCTTCCATAATTTTTCTGACATATTATCACCTCAAATTTAAATTTATGCTTTTATATATTGATATAATTTTTGATGAAACTTAAACAAAAATCTCAATGATATGAGTGCTGTTATCATCAAACTTAGGCACTGCATTACCATTTGTAATTTCACCGTCAACCTTCATAAGCTTTTTGCCTGAATTGTTGTTTATTGTAATATCATAAACACAACCCTTATAGCTTCTCTTATAATTAACTTTATCCCAAGCTGAAGGCATACAAGGATTTAATACTATTTTATCATAGTCTACCTGGAAACCAACCATATACTCAGTTATAAGCCGATATACCCAACCTGCAGTTCCTGTTACCCAGGAAATAAGTGTCTGACCTGCTCTTGGATGATCCGGGCCTAAATACATATTTGTAAGAACATATGGTTCTGCACCGGATTTTTCAGATGGATTATTAGGATTATCGGGCATAACCTTAAGTAAAGTTTCGTAAGCCTTATCAGGTCTGTTTGCCACAACATCCATAATCATCTTAAATGTACAGCCATGGCAGTAAGGTGCACTGTTTTCGTGAACTCCCGGAACATAGCCTGTTATTCTTCCAACCGTATCATCATAGGTTCTGTAAACAGGATATAAGGTAAGTGTACCGTTATCGGATTCTAAATACTTATCTATTGCCTTTAAGCATTTTTCTTCCTTTTCTTTATCTGCAAGTCCTGAAAGTATAGCCCAAGCCTGACTGTTAAGATAAATCATACCCTCTTTGTTTTCACGGCTTCCGACTTTTGCTCCGTCGTCAGTGTAGCCCTGCAAATACCATTCTCCATCCCATGCATATTCTTCAATTGCCGCTTTAATTCTTTCGGCTCTTTCCTTCATTTCGTCTGCAACCTTGTCATCTTTTACGATAACTCTTGCAATCTGTTCCATTTCATTTAAAGCCTTGAATAAAGCAATTGATGTCCAAGCACTTTCACCTTTTCCGTCTTTACCCATACCATTAACCGAATCATTCCAGTCACTGGAATGGATTTTAACAAGATTATGCACTCCCAAATCTTCAGAAGAATATCTAACCGCAGTAAGCATATGCTCCCAAACGGTGTCCTCTCCTTCGTCAAGATACTTTACCTTTTCATTAAGGAAATCATAGTCCCCTGTTTCCTTTAAATAAGCATTGACAGTTGGTGCAATCCAGCTTGAATTGTCACAGGCAATTCTTGGATTAAGAGGCTGCCAACCTCTTATACATAAACCTGACTTGTAAATATTCTGCATAGTTTCGTAAATCTTTTCCTTGGCAAACTCAGGCTTGAATGCACAGCATCCCCAAGCATCCTGAAGTTGGTCACGAAATCCTTTTCCCTGACCTCTGCCGATTTCTGCGCAGAGCATAATCTGTGCCTTAAGCCAGTAATTTACGAAATAATTAACCTTTTCATCAGGAGTATCTATTATAGATACATCCTGAATTTCAGCATTATTTAAGCAAGCTTTTTCAAAGCATTTATCAATAACTCCCGAAGGCACAAGACGGTTTTTAATATCGATTGCAGTTTCTTTGCTGTCTGCAACACCAAGGATAATATTAACTACCCTTTTTTCACCCTTTGGAACCAAAATCTCGTGTTGCAATGCAAGTAACATTCCCTCACTTGCTGCCTCACTGTTGCTTATACCTCTGTCAACAGAATCAGGTCTGTCATAGGTTCCGAATGCCCCCAAAAATCCAACGCGGCTTGTGTCATATCCCTTTGCTTTAATGTCCGATGTAATAAAGCCATTATACCAGCTATGTGGCTTTGCATCATCAGGATTGGTTACATAAGCCATATTTTCCTCATCTAAAATATAGCCTCTGACCCATGAACGATAGCCGTTCTTTCTTGTATATCCCTCAAGAGATACATCAGCACAAGAAAATACATCCAGAACTCTGTCCTCATCCGACTTGTTTTCTAAAGTCAATGTCCATATTTCAGCAGGGTCAGATTCATTAACAAACAATCTCCACTCTGCAACAATGCCGTCTTTCTCACCGGTAATATATGTATAACCGATACCGTGTCTGCACTGATAAAAATCCAGTTCCTCTCTGACCGGTGACCAGCCCGGTGCCCAGAGAGTTCCTGTGCTTTGGTCTTTGATGTACAAATAACGGTTTCCGTCATTAACAAGATAGCAACGACCTCTGCCCTGTTTGTCCATATAAAATGCCGCATTCTTTTGATATGCACCCTTACCTGTTCCAAAATGATTTACTGCAGATAAAAACTTGCCGTTCTGCATATAATTCATCTGAAATCTATGAGGTAATTTAGGTTCAGTAATTATATATTCGTTTCCCTTTTCGTTAAAATATCCGTAGTTGCTCATAATTCCTCCTAAAACTTAAAAGCTAAGCGGTAAATACTTATCATCACTTAACGGGAGCATTGTTTCGTCCCAAAGATATGCTCTGACATAGGATATATCACTGCTAACATCAAGATATAAGCTGTTATCTGTGTCAACGCTTTCGCTAAGCTCTTTAAGTGTTGTCATTTTTGCTTCTGCTAACATACCATCGTTTTTGTAAGATGCTATGAATATGTTGTAATTTATTCCGTCAAATCCGTATTTGTTAATAATCTGTGCGGCTAAATCAACTCTGTTTCCCTCTTGAGTGAGTTCAAGCTCAGCTGTAACAAGCTGACTTTTTGCCAAAGCTGAAATAACAGTATCATTTATAACCTTACCACCCTGATTTAAAAGCAGCTCATAACCTGAAACATCAACATCCGTAGCAAATCTGAACAGATAATTTCCTTCATCGTCTATTGTCTGTTCTTCTAAATATGCGATATTTTCGTTCCATTGTGCGAAATTGGTTACATCCCAATCTTTTTTCTTCATAATCAGCGTAACCTGTTTATTCCCGTATTCAAAGGGAACCTTTCCCTTAACAACCACGTCTGTTTTGTGTGATACAGCATCAAGGCTTTCTGCATCCTGCCATACACCTTCAATGCTGTTGATTTTTTCAACCAAAGCATTTGCCAAAACCTGATGATTTTCAACATTTGGATGACCGGCAATGCCCTGTGCGGGACATGGGTCAAAAACAAATCTGTGAAGTCGGCTGTCTGTAAGCGAAAGCTCATTAAACACGTTATCAATTAAATTCTGACAAGAACGTTCCGTTCTTGAACAAAGGATAACATTTGCCTTAGGATAATTTGTTCTTATTGTATTTACAAGCTCCTTGTATGCATCTGTTATGTATGTATTGGGGTCTGTTACAGTACAAGCATCTGCCGATTTACCAAAATGGTCGTTAATACCTAAGAATACTACAACAACCTGAGGAGTGAACTTGCTGTAATCCCAAAGCTCACCTTTACCTTTTCCTGAGGGATGCTGAGCATACTTTGCAATCTCCGGCAAAGTATTGGTGGTTGACCCACTGTTATTAATTGCAACACCCCTGCCTGAATGTGCAATTATGCTTGGCTCAGCATTTAAGGCTCTTGCCGTAACACTTGAATATGCATAATAATTATCGGTATTTTCTGCGTTTTTAGTTCCCTCAGGATCTGTTTCAGTATTTCCGTAGCCTACTGTGAACGAATCCCCGTAAAACCCAATTTTACGTCTTGACCCAACTGTGGGAGCAGGTGTTGTGCCGTTAACCCTGATTTTTCCAAAGAATGAACATCCGTCATTACCCTCACTGGAGCGGATAAACTCAATTGTGTGTTCAGTGTCTTCAAGGTCTGTTGCAAGGCTGTTCCAACCTGTTGTAAGTAAAATTCTTGTTGGCTCTCCGCCGTCGATAATTACATTAAAGTATGAACTTGCTGTTAAGTGATTTACATATACATCAGCAGATGTACCTGTAAACTTAAATTCAAAACCTGCACCGGGCCAGTTAATTCCGCGTCCGTATAATTCGTTTACGTCATTTCTTCCGATAAACCTGACATATCTTTGGCTGAGATAATATTCAGCCTCTTCGGCATTAACAGCCGGTATACCGGTGCTGACGAAAGTCAGCACCAGCATAAGTAATATTGATATAAACTTCTTTTTCATTTCTTTTTAATCTCCTTTTGTGATTACTTAAAAGCAATCTCCGCTGTAATCGGCAAATGGTCACTGTATACCGAGTTGAATATAGAAGTAAAGTTCTTTATCTCAAGTGTTGGTGAAACCAAAATCTGGTCGATAGAGCCACTTCCTACAAAATGTCTGTCCTCGGTATTTCTCAAATCATCATCTTTTAGTGTCGTTGTGATAAACTCACCATTATGACCATTACCTAAAACATAGCCTGCATCTAAGAACTGTTGCCATTCTTTATAACCGGAGTTAGCATCCATACACAAAATTGCATATTCGTATTTATTCATCTCTTCAATAAGAATTTCACGGGACGGATTTCTGAAATCCACTCCTCCCAGTGAGAAATGAGAGTTGAATATCGCAACTTCCTTGCCATCAATTTCAATTACAGCCTTAGTGTATCCACGCTGGCTTTGGTCTCTTCCTTCAAAGTCTGTAGGCAAATCACCCATTCCTGTGTCCTTAAAAGGAATTTTAGAGTAGATTGCCTGTCCTTGATAAACATAAGCCTTGGTTTCTGACGACTTGAAGTTATAATCATAAACCTTTCCAAATACCTGATCTGTTGCAGTTACTGTTTCTGCATTATCAAAATAATGTGCGTGTTCCTGAGCACAGAATACATCAGCATCTACTTCATTTAAGAAATCAAGATAAATTTGTGTTGCCTCATCAAGCTCGGCAGTTGGAACACCTGCACCTGTTCCCTGTGAATACTTACCTACGTTGTGGCAAAGTATCTTAAAGGAGGTCTTTCTGTCTGCCTTGGATTCTCCGACAGGTTTAACAGAACCATCGTTTTCCATAATAAACCACTTTGCCATCTTGAAGTTATCGGTGTCAGCTGAGAATGAAACCTCTTTTTCATCAGCATCACATTCAAAGGTTTGAACACCTACAACTGCATCATTAGCATCGTAGATTGCACCAAATATAACTGCACCATCGCCGTAATAACTTCTTCTTTTGATTGTGGCATTTGCAGTAACCGTTCCATCCTCGATTGTATGAGAAGCATCTGTCACATAATATCCGTAAGGATATTCCTCAACAGTTCCAAGTGAAAGATTATCAACATAAATCGGCTCAGTTCCCTTAAATCTTATCTTAACCTGTAATGCTGCATCAATACCCTGTCCATCTATTGGGTTGATTGGAATTTGAACCCACTTATCCTTTTCTATACTGTCAGCAGATAATTTTGCAGATTTTGCTATAATAGCTTGCTGTCCTGCTGATGTATAATTAGCAACCTCTAAATAGAAATACTGTGAAGTTGTTGTTGATGGCCAGTAAACCCAAACTGAACCTGATACAGGCTCGCCTTGTTTACCCATCCAGAAACGGTTTGCATAAAATGCACACATTGTTGAATTATCTGTGGAACGAAGCTCTACTGAGCTTTTTCCGTTCTGTTTTAATTCAGTATTAGTAAGTGCATAAACGTGACCGTCATTTGGTCCGCCCGACACCTTCCAGATTGTATCGTTATAAGTAACCTTTGTTACTCCGTCTGTATCTGTATACTTTTGAGGGCTTGCAACTGCACCCTCAAAATCGAAAACTTTCGGATGCTGACGAATCATTTTATATTCAACGTATTCAGTCTTTGTTACAGGTCTTTCTTCAACCTTAAAGGTGAATGTATTATTTGATGGAGTATTTCCAATTGCACTTACAAGTGCAGCTGAAACACTTCCTGTGTATACACCCTCAACTAAATCTGTAAATGCAACCTTGTATCTTCTTGGTGTAATTTTTGTAACAGATTCAACTGTTGCGGCACTTCCATCAGGAGCAGTAAAGCTAAGTGCTACGCTTCCGTCAGACATTGTATCGCCAAATTCAACGATAGTTTCATTTGACTTAGAGCCTATATCTGTTGCCTTTATATCATAACTGTTTTTGTTATAAGTAACCTTGAAATTATCAAAGAATGCTATTGAAGTGTTAAATCTCAAATAAACTGACGAAACAGATGCAAGCTCTTCTTTAAGAGTTACTGTATTGAATGCTGTTCCGTCACAGTAATTGGTTACAGTATTCTTATCAAGGTCAATAACAGTATCCCAGCGGTATGCCTTGTTATCCTCATAGGAGAATGTTGTTCCCCCTGAATAATGCATATCTGTTTTTGTTCCAGCAATAACAGTTGAATTTGCAGTGTCATCTACCCCTGTTCCATAGGTCAGGAGATTTCCGTTGTTTGCATTGTTATTTATATAGAGCATCTGGGTTCTTTTTTTGTTAATTGTTGAATCAAACGCCCCGTCAAAGCTGATTATAACCTTTCCATCTGTTACAGGCTGAGTTAATGTATACGCAAGAGTGCGTGTTGCGGCACTATCTGTTTCGTGCATTGCATATACGCCGTATGTTTCATCATTTGCAAAACGATTTTCGTTATTCTGCAAAATCTTTGCAGAACCTGTTACGTTCCAAGTGCCGTAATCATCAAATTCTGCAACATAAGATTCAATACCGAACTTTTCAGGTCTTTCAAAGTCCATATCAAAATATGTTATTGAACTTTTAACATTGAAGCCTGCAGAAGCATTCTTCTGTGTTGTGCCGATTAAGCTTGCAAGAGATGCATTTGTTAATGACACCTTATATTCTCCTGCCTCAAGCTTTTGTGCAAGCTTTAATTTATATGTCTTGCCGTCAACCTTTGTAACACTGCTTACGCTGATATTCTTTGTACCATCAGCAGATGAAATGCCAAAATCAGTTGTAGCAAGGCTACCCATTGGGTCAGAGAACTTAACTGTTACATATTCATCCTCTGTTGTTGCGTTTTTAACTTCAAAATCAAAATTCTTTGGATTTTCAACAAGCTTGAAGTTATCAATTGCCGCAACATTTGCATTTAAGTTAAACTTAATTCCTGTAAGATTTTTAGTAGCAAGGTCAGTTTCAGAATAAGTGCAGGTATATTGTTGAACACCGTCAACATAGAAAGTCTTTGTTCTGCTGTCCAAATCCAATAAAACATCTACATTATAATATCTGTCACTGTTTGCCGCATTAAAGAGAATTTTTTGCGTAGATGAACTTGTTCCTACTGCTCCAAGAGATGGTCCGTTAGAGCCGTTGGGATTTTCAAGTCCAACAAGGTATATATATGAACTTCCGTTAAAGAACATCCATGTCTGTCTGCCTGCTGTTCCTGCGGTGTTATACTTCATATCAAAGCTCAAAAGAAGCTTACCGCTTGTAACAGGGGTATTAAAGGTATATCTGTTATACATACCTGTTTCTGCTGCCTTTGTAATCTTAAATGCATTTCCGTCTTCCCCCTGAATAACTTCACCTGCCGAAGCCATTTTGTTCTGCCAATAACCATAGCCGTGTGTTTCATCAGCCTTTGGAAACGCCTTATCTGTTGATGCATAATCCTCAAAATCAATGTTAAAATGTACCTTCTCGGTTGTTGTATCTGCTGTTTCCGTTGCAAGGGCGGCGGTGGGAAATCCCACCGCTGAAATCACCATTGCTAAACACAAAAACAATGTTAACAATCTTTTCATACTGCTGCTCCTTTCAAGTATGTCTTAACTATTTTGTTGCAGGTTCATAAAGTGAATAGAATTCCTCTCCGATATCCCACACAAAACCTCTTACTGTGTACTGAGATAAATCTTTCGCAGTTGTAAGTGTAATACTCTTCTCTATATCCGTATCTCCCGACGCAATATCAAAGCTGTCTGCAACACATTCAACAAGCTCGTTTCCATCATATACCGCAATTACAAGCAATGCCTCTTCTGGGTTTTCTGTATCTTCTCCCCAGTTTGTAAGTGTTGTGCTAAGTGACACACCGCCCTCTACCTCTGCAAAATCAAGATTTTTTGCAAAGAATGTGTCTTCAGGTCTTTCTGCAACAGTAAAGCTTGCAGATTCAATTTTAACTGTATTTCCGATTGCACTTGTTGTTATACCATCAGCAAGTGTAACCTTGTATTCTCCTGCAACCAAGTCAACAGCAGAAAAAGCTGCTTTATACTTTCTTGGAGAAATCTTTGTAACTGAAGTTGGAGTTACTATATATCCATAAGGATCTGTAAATTCCATTGCTGTGCTTACATCATCAAATACCATTGTATCGTCAAAATTGATGATTGTGCTGTTTGAATATGTGTCTATATCCGATGCAGTGTAACCAAAATCATCTACGTTAAGAGTAACCTTAAAGTTATCAAAGAATGATATTGCTTTTGTTAACCTAATACCAATATTTACAGGATTTAAGATATATGATGATGTAACTCCTGTAACAGTAGAGAAACATACGCCGTCTTTATAGTTCTTTATTGTCTTATTATCAATATCAACAATTATATCCCATCTGTATGGCTGATTATCAACAAAGTCAGTCTGCTTAGCTCCGTCATTAACTTTTCCGTTTGTTGTAGCACCCTTTATATATCTGCCTCCGCCACCGCCTGATGTATTTGTATAACCCATAATTGTACTAGCGTTAGTTTGATCATTGTTCAAATAAACAACCATATCACGGCTTGAATACTGTGTATAATCAAATGCCGCATCAAAGCTGATTTTTAATACACCACTGTTTATGGTATCACTAAACGCATAATTTGCCTTACCTGTTCCTGTAGCGTATGCCCCATTAGTTGTATCGCCTGCAAACTTATATGTATTGCTCGGACTTAAGTTTGAAAAGTCTGAACCCCAACTGCCATATTGTTTATGATTAGCATTAAGATATGTTTGTCCTGTTCCTGATGTGAAATTTTCAAAATCAACATCAAAATATGTATATTCAGGAGTAACAGTAAAGGTTGCTGTCGTAGCTGAAGGTGTTGCACCTGCAACAGTTGTCTTTTCTGAATCTAAGGTTATTGTATACTCTCCCGGTGTCACATCAGCAAATTTTAATTTGTGTATTCTTCCGTTTACTGTTTCTATATCTGTAACTGTCAAGGTTTTAGCTTCTGCACCTTCTTCAGCATTTTCTGTTATTGTAAAATCACTTATTTCAGGTGAAACTGAATCAGAAAATCTTACAGTTATACATTTTTCTTCTGTTGTTGTATTTGTTGCAGTAAAGCTATAGTTTTTAGGATTTTGAATCAGCTTAAAATTATCGATATAATCAATATTTGCACTTACACCATAGGCTATTTCTGAAATACTAAATGCAGTTATTCCGTAATCCTCTTTTAGATTGTATGAATATTTATATTCACCGTTCACATAATAGGTTTGAGTTCCTGCATCCAAATCAAGTACTATATCTATTGTATAAACTTTTCCCTCTTCTGCCTTGAAAAGTCTACTTACTCTTTCATCTCCTCCAACAGCTGTATAAACAGATGCTCCGTAGCTATCTGCCGGGTTTTCAAATGAAAGCAGATACTTTGTTGCCCCGCTGTTTTTCATTCTCCACTTTGTATAATTTTTACTTCCGGACATATTATATTTTATATCTGCACTTATAAGAACCTTTCCGCTTGTAAGCGCTGTAGTTGGAGTGTATGTAGCTGATTTTCCGCTTGCTGAAGTAAGTGAAAAATGAAATGCCTTACCATCAATTCCATCTACAACTGAACCAGCACCTGATACTCTAGCAAATGTACCATAAGTCAAGGTTTTTGACGGTGGGAATAATGTAGTTGTACTACCTTCCCAAGTATTATTAAAATGAACAACTTCCTCCGGTTCTGTGGTTTCTGTTCCCTCTGTGGTTGTATCTTCTGTGGTTTCTGTTGCAAATGCAGAAACAGGGAATACAACAGTTGATATTACCATTGTAAGTACCAGACACCATACTAATAATTTTTTCATTAAAAATTCCTCCTTAAATAAGGTTTTATATATATTTTAATTTTTTACATATTTTGTTTCGGGTCGATGGGGGCATCGACCCCTACGAGTTTGTAATGATTTAAATATCCGTTATTTTACTTTTGCATATAGGTTTCATTTCTCCGTCTGCACCCCATACATATGCCACCACTGTGTCTGCCTCTTCAGGGAGAGCGACTTCAAATCTCTCGCTTTCCATTCCCTTTGGCATTGACTTAACTGCTGTTTCTGCGTGGATTAATGAACCAAATTCATCATATACTCCAAACAATATTCTTATGTCAATGTCTTGGTTGCTGTAGTTCTTTATTGTATAAACCGCCTTCATATCTTCAACATTATCCCGAACCATCTCAATTCCGGCATCAAGCCAGTTGGTGTCAACCACTGTTTCGGTTATAGTATCGGACATATTTTTGCCGTTTATATTTATATAAACCTCAAAGCTTTCATCTGTAACTTCTGATGGAAGTTTGAAACTAAATTCATAGCTACCGTCTTTAGATGAAGTCTGTTGGTCATAGTATAAAATGTCTGACTTTTCAATATTTGAAATATCTGCATCAGCATAGGTCATCATCATAACAACCTGAGAATCTGCGTTTTTTTCACCTGCTGTACCTTTAACTGTAACAAGCTTGTTGGTGTTATCAAGCAAAAGCTTATCCTTTACTTCCACATCATTAAACTCACAGCCCATTTCAATGATATAGTTTGCATATGATATAAATTCATCTTCTACAAAGTCATAACCTCTTAAGACAACGCAATCATCATAAACATCTGCTATATAAGCTTCGCTTAAATGATTTGCATCACTTGAGCCTTTGGCTGTACCTGTTGATTCATCATAGTAATAATAGCTCGGCTCTGTTCCTGAGGGAATATGCACAAGTGTTGCACCGTTTTCAATATTATTGATATTATGATTCATTGTGTATGAAAAACCGGTTCCTTGAACATATTGTGCGAGTTGGTAGTTAAAGCCTCTGTGGGAATGTCCGAAAAATGCCATAACATTTGGATATTTTGAATACAGTTGTGTAAAGAATTTATCCATATAGTCGCCGTTTTCAAATGTTCCGCCTGCAAGAGTGCCATCTGTCTTAGTGATTGCGTGGGCTTTAAATGGTCCGTAATGCATAAAGAAGAAAATTCTCTTATCTTTATTCTCTTCCAAACGTCTTTCAAGCCAGTTAAGCTGTTCGTGAGAGTAATAATCAATTGTGTGGGCTGTATCTTTCCAATCAGTTGCGTTTAAAAAGATAAATACATCGTTTTCTATTCTATATAGAAAGTCCAATTCATTTCCATCATAAAACTCGGGCTTACCATTTCCTTTATAGTTATGCATATCTGTCAGGGTGTATTTTGTCCACTCCTCTGCCATAAAATCATCATGGGATGCATCGTGGTTTCCTGATGCTGCAAAGCAAGGAATATAAGGAAATTTTTCATTAAATGCATTTACCTTGGTGTTATACAATGTCCAGTCATTTATAAGATTATAGGATGAAACGTCACCATCATTTCCAATGAGCGATACACCATATTCACCCAGTTTGTTATAAATCATTTCAAAATCACCTGAACTGTTTGGATATGTGCTATGTCCTATATGGGAATCGGAAACTGCACCGAATGAATAGGATTTTTCTGACATAGGCTGTATCTTATAGTCAGGCAGTGTATAGCTTGCTATAATTGTTTCGCTTTCGTCTGCTGTTGCAAGTATATATTTTGCATTATCAGGGATAAATGTGAACCTTTGAATTTCAAATGTTCCTGTTCCTTCTGCAAGAATTACATAACCCAAATATGTGTGGTCAGCAAGCTTTGCTCCGTTTTCATCGCCCCACCAGAACCAAACTGTTCCCGCATCTGCTGATGTAACGGTTATTGTTCCTCCTGCATTTCTATTGGTTTCGTTTGTAAATTCCACAGTAATGTCAGCTGATGCTGCCGATACGTTTATAACAGGAATTAAACAAACAATTAGGATAAGTGCTGCAATTCTTTTTAAGTTTTTCATTTTAACGCCTCCTATTCATTCACCGAAAAATCAAAACCACTGTAAAATGGATTTAGTCCTGAGAATTTATCCCATACAAATATTTTTAGTTTTGAGTCTAAATCACTGTAAGGAATATTTTCCATATAAATCGGTGTTACCTTATTATTTGGAATAAGTGTCGTCATAAAATCGTGGTCTGTCATACAGGAATTTTTATATATTCCATATGCTGAAACAGCGTTATCGTCTTCACCTGATGTATTAAGAACTTCTATTTTAGCAGTAACAACTGCTCCATCTGTTATATCCTCTGCAGTTGCAGGTTCGCCTGATGCATTTAGAATCTCAACACTCTTTACGGCTATATCACCTTCACCGGTGCTTATTGTTGCCGAATAATCTGCCATTGTATTGCCATTTACATCCTTTATTCCTGATGCAACAAGATTATAAGCTGTTTTAGGTTCTAAGTAGCCGTCCCATACTGCTGTATAACTATTATTTTTAGCACTGTATCCGCTTTCATCACTTAAAGTTAAACCATCAATGGTTATTCCTGTCATTGAAGATGAATTCATTCTTGTATTAAACAGAATTTCTATCTTATTTACCTCTGTGGTTGCGTTATTTACAGCCAATCTGTTGCCGTCATAGTCATAGAGCCATACAGCTTTTACAGCAGGAATGATTGCATTCTTTGCATCATACTGTGGGTTTGCGTAGAACTCAAATTCCTCCATTGTCTGTCCATACATATCACAGAAATCAGAAGATGTTACTGTATATGGTTTGTTATACTCAAGACCGCTCAGGCTTAATATAACCTTGCCGTCTTTATAATCCTTTGCTGTAACTGCCACCGCTTTTCCGCTTTGGGAATCCTTAACCCTGAAATTACAACTTTGTACTGAAAAATTATTTGATAAAATTGACTTTGGAGTTATAGCAAGTGTTGTTCCTGCACCATCACCTGTAAGTTCTGATTTAGCAGTAAATTCATTATTTGAATAATGCCTGATAAGTATATTATCAAGTGCAAATCTTCTTGTTGTTACTGTTGTATCTTCAACAGGCTCTACCCTGAATCTCAAATGCTCAATGCTCTTTATATCAAAGGAATATGTACAACCTGAATATACCCCATTGAAATACCACTTAAGAATTGTCTGATTATCCCTGAACTCAATTATTCCGTCAGCATGAACCCATCTTTCTTCATCAATAGCCTGACTTCCTGCAGGTTCCCATACCTTAACGCTTGGGTCAGGGAATTTATAATAGCCTAATTTTCCGGCTGCCTTACTGCCGTTCATTACAAGAGCCTTATAGTAAGTTCCACCGCTTGACATCTGTATCATACACTCGTGAGTATCACTTGTTCCTGCATACATATCAAAGCTTATTGACACTTTCTTATCAGTAACATTAGAGGCATTTACAGGAACCAATACCCATGATGATGCACTTGCTGTGGCATCAAATCTCAACACCTTGTTATAGGTATCGCCATAACCTGTTTCAACAGCACTGTTTGCCTCGCCTCTGCCAAAAGAAATTCCCGTTGAGGTTGCTTTCTCTACATCTTCAAAGTCTGTTGCAAACAACACAGTTTCATCAACTTCAACTGTTTGGTCTGTTACAGTAAGATTGTCAAGACACCATATTGAGCCTGATTTCTTTTCCGTTTTTACACCGAGAAAATTAAATGACTCAAATGTACTGTCACTATATGAAAGTGTTGTCCAGTCATTACCATCAAGCTTTACTGTGGCTGTCTGCTTATACATATCAATTATTACATCAATATGATACCAACTTCCGGCTGTATAGGTTTTTGTTGAACCTGAGGTCGGCCAGTTTGCTGAACCTGAACTGTCTGTAAAAACACCCATTGCACCAGTATCTCTAAAATACATCAGTTTTTTACGATAGCTTGTGTTAACCTTACTGTATGCTATTGTGCTATTCTGTTCAGAGTCACCAAGGAAAAACATAACAACTGCCGCAGGTGACGGAGTTTTTATATCAAAGCTGATTTTTGCTACATTGTTATCTTCTTTAGTAAAGGTTTTACCAAGGTCTACATACCATGTATCTGTTGATGAGGCTGATGTTTGAAAAACCTTTCCATAGCCTATATCGCCGTCTATAATATTAGCACTTAAATTTGTTCCTGCCGCTGATTTTATTGTACAAGCACTGTCTTCAAAAGTTTCTTTCATTACTTCTGTATCAGCAAAAGCTGATAATGAACAAACAACAGCACATACTACCATAAAAACTGAAAATAGTTTAAACAGCTTTTTATTCATATACTGCATCTCCTTATAATATTTTGTTTCGGGTCGATGTGGGGCATCGACCCATATTACTATTTAAATATAATTACATCTTTAATCTGGGCAAGGTTGGTTCTGATAATTGCCATTGACGGCACGCCTACTACGTCATAAGCTGTGATTTGATTATAGTTTCCTGAACTTAAACGGAATTCTTTCTTTGATGCACTGCTGTCGTATATTGTCATATCTGCTTCGCTTATATTAAATACTTCATCAATAACATCAGGCTTATTCTTATCACGATACAGCTTTAACACTCCGTCGTTTACTGACTTAACATAGCCAAATATAACTCTGTCCGTTGTGTTAAACAAACTTCCGTAGTTCACTTCGTTTACATCTGAGGGAACTGCATCTGCCTTATATGAGAACACAATCTCCCAATTGATGATATCGCCCTTTGCATCTGTGCCTATTCTCAACACATCGCCCTGCTTAATTTTATCTGCAATAAGGGATTTGCTTGAATCTACATATAATTCAGAGGAATATCCGCCTTTGTAATAGGTCAAACATTCAACAACCTCGTCATTTTTTTGTGCTGTTGCGATTTCGTCTACAACCACAAGCTCGTTTGACGGACTGCCTGATATATAATTCTTAATAACGATTACATCATCAAAGCCTGACTCTAAATCAAACTTATATGAATTTACGTTAAACTCCTTACTGATTGAGATACTCGATACTGCCAAAGCTGAGAAATCATATTCCTTTGAGTTTTTAAGTGCTTCATCTTCCGGAACACCGATTATAACCGTTGAATCATTGCTTATTATTGTTTTGCCGAATTTGTTCTGTCTGTATTTCACACCTGTTTCGCTTACATTTGGCTTGATTGTATTTTCATCCTCGTTCTTTGCATCAAAGTTTGGTGTATCAATAATATTTATAAGTCCGTCAGTTTCTTTAAAGAATATTATCTGTCCTGAAACAGCCCCGCTGTATTTACTTAGCAATGTGATAATTTCCGTTTCGGATTGTGCTGTTGTTCCGTCTATCTTAACTTTATTTGACAGATTATATTCCTTTAAGCCAACTGTTGGCACATACATTTTCAGCAATACTTTATCTTCAAACAAGCCCTCGGATGCATAATCAACAATGTAGCCCATTGTGTAATTCAATCCTGATGCACCTGCACTTATATATGCAATTTTGCCGAATATATCAGTGATGAATTTTCCTTCCATTCCAACTCGAACGCTTATTCCTTGTTTTACGGCAACATCTTCATCAACCCCATACCAATTTCCGCCTATGCAGATTTTAGTGGAACTGCTATCCTTTACTATGCTTGAAACCTGACCTGTTACCGAGGATGTACTTACATAGATACGAGCATAGTTTTTGGATTCATACACGGTCAAAACATCTTCAATTGCGATATTTTCAAGGTTTATCTGCTGTGAATCCTTATAGATAATAGTCTTTTTAATGGCGTCGTTGCTAACATCCATCGGTACACCCGGTGCGTATTTATCATAAATCTTGTTATTCTTTGTATCAACATAGCTTACAACTGCATTTTTATATTCAGAGATAACAAGTGTTTCAAAGCCGCCGTTATCATCGCTGTCAATGAAGGTATATTTTCCTTTTGTAACATTCTTTATTGTGTTTTCAGTATCAGTTCCGATAACATCACCGTTTTTAATTACATTTAAGCCTGATTCTGTTTTGATACTCTTTTCGTCATCACCAACAAAATACGTAACTCTGTTAGCTGATGCATCGAAATCTAAAAAGTCCTCTTTCTCAAATTCCACAACCTTGTTTTCTGTTTCATCAGCTATAACAAATATTGCCTTGCCCTGTTCATTGCCTGTCTTTTCATAAAACAATGAAACATACTTTCCAAGGTATGTAAAAGGCTCACCCTCATACTTAAACACTTCATTCTCAACTGCAATCTCGCCAAAATCAGCATTATAATCACTGTTAATGGAAATTCCGTCTGCTGCTGTAACTTTTCCCTCTGCACAGTAAATATTTCTATAAACTGAAAGTGGTGTTACATCCTCAGAATGGGTATATTTTATTCCTTCATCAGAATATTCAATACCCTCTAAAATTTCAGTGTTTAATGCATCATACAGCATATCCACTGTATCTGCATATGTAATTCTTTCGCCTGATTTAACATCCAGATTAAGTCCTATTTGATTGGCTGTGCGGATATATCCTACGGGATATCCGCCGTTTGCCTCGGCGTATGGCTTATAGCCAAGGGCACAAACCAACATTTTAACTGCTTCATCTACTAATATTCCATCGTCGGGTCTGAATTTGCCCTCGGGGTGGCTTGATATTACACCTTTATCTACCAAGCCGTTTATTGCGTATACTGCCCAATGGTCCATTGGAACATCAATAAACAAACGTTTATCAGCTTCGCCGTATTCACTTACATTAATAACCCTTGCTGCATACAATGCAAATTCTGCTCTGCTTACATATGCATCATAATTAGAAGGAAGTGCTGTCATAACACCGATTTCTTTCATAAATTCTGCTTTCGGATTTGTGATTTCCTCTGTCTGTGATGCAAAAACAGCAGTTGAGATATTCTGGGTTAACAACATAAAGCTTAGTAATATTACAAATATCTTTTTCATACAGTTCATCCTCCTACATTTCAAGCAATCCGTAGATTATCTTTGCCGCCTCTGCCCTTGTTGCATTGTCCAAAGGACAAAATGCATTGTTCTCTTTTCCATTTAATACTCCGCCGTTTCTAAGTCCGTAAACAGCAATTTTTGCATATTCTGCTACGCTCTCATCATCTTCAAACACGGTTTTGCTCTCGTCATTAAAGCTAATTCCATACATTGCTGCAGCATTATATGCGATAACTGCCATATCCTGACGGGTGATATTCTGTCCTGAACCAAACATTGTTTCGCTCTGTCCGTTTACTATGCCAAGACCTTTTGCCTTCTTTATATAAGGTGCAAACCAATCGCTATCCAAAACATCTGTAAATGCGATTTCTGCTTCTTCTGCATTTGGTGCAAATGCCTGAACTACCATTTTTGTAAACTCTTCACGGGTTATGTTATTTTCAGGGTTGAACTTAAAGTTGCCGTCGCCGTGAATAATATCAAGTTCTGCAAGGTATACAATAGCTTCTCTTGCCCATTCAACATTTTCAAGGTCTGTAAAAATATCTATATGATATTCGTCGGGATTTGCATTTTCGTTTTTGTTTGGTTCAATTTCCACCTGAGGAATTTTGTTTGAACCACCGCCAAAACCTCCTGAACCTTTACCACTTACAGAACCTGATGACGTTGATGATTCGCTTTCGTTAACAGCTTCTGCCAAATCTTCTGCAGATGTATAGTTTTTACCGCTTATTTTTGATGCAATTGTGGAAGTTACTTTCTTTGTAATTCCCATTTCTGTTTTAAAGCTATTTAGCAGCTCTGTCAGGTTATCATTACCATCAGGAAATCTCACCGCAGAAAGTACAAACTCTTCAATAAGAGCCTCATCAAAATCTGATTCTTTTTCAAAATCCTGATTGCTCATTCGTGTTGTCAACTCCGAAATGAAGTTTGA
The DNA here is from genome assembly GCA_045603605.1 of Ructibacterium sp. Taxonomy (GTDB): domain Bacteria; phylum Bacillota; class Clostridia; order Monoglobales; family Monoglobaceae; genus Ructibacterium. The sequence continues at coordinate 26,367 of JAZUMJ010000095.1, forward strand.
CTTTGTTACAAAACTCAAATCCATAAACTCTGCAAGGTCGCTTTCTTCGATCTCGATATAATCTGCATATTCAAAAATATCGCTTACAACATTAGAATTTAAGCCACTAATAACAGATGCTTTATTGAAAGCTGAAATTGCTTTGTCTCTCTTTTGGATTGGGGTCATATCCTCATCAAAATCAAGCTTTCCGCTTTCTACAGCTTCAAACAACAAATCCAGAATTTCGCCTTTTTCTGCTTTTACATATAAATCATTATAAAAGCCTAAATCTGCTCTGTAATTTCCAAGCTCATCTTCAGTTGGAGCTTTTGCCAAGCCTGTCAGCCAGTCTATGGCATCTGCGTTTTTATCCATATCTGTATAGATAAGATTTGCCTTTTCTCCGCCGTCTGTTACATATACGCTGTAAAGACCGCTTGTTTTTCCTGTCATATCTACTGTAAATTCAAATTCACCTTTTGAGGTTGTTTTACCCTGATTGTGATAAACAAGAATATTTCCATATTCACTGCTGTCTGCCGAAAGAAGATTTTCATAGGTCTTATCAGGTGCTAAAACATTGGCAATTACATTCTTTTCCTTTTTCTCATTCTCTGTACAGCCGCTGATTTTTACTGTTGTATTACTTTCCTGAACTGCATTAATCTCTGCAAATGCACTACTTGTCAACATTGAAGCCGCTATACACATCAAACCGAAATTTTTAAATAATCTTGTCATAATATCCTCCTTAGCGTATAACCGCATAATCTGCAAGAGCTGTCAGGGATGTGAAATTATCCAAAATAATTCCCCGTACATCCTCTCCGTTTTCTGCCACTGTATGTTCAAGTTCAACTTCCTGATATCCGCCGCTCTTAACAGTTACAGGCTTGAGCATAACCATTTTTTGAGCATTACCTGAAAATACACTGTATGTAAGATACATACTCTCGTCTGCAGTTGAAGTATTTGCCGCTTTCAGTAAAAGCTTGAGTTTTGTGCCTTTTGTAACATCACTTAGCTTTGCATCGGCACCGGATTCTAAAACCCACTTTAATTCTTTTATTTCAAATTTGCCTGCAGAGGTTTTGAAATTTAATTCATAGGCTTTTGCTGCTGTATTGTCTGAACTTAAAACGTTACCATTAACATTGAGGGTATATTCTTTTTCACCAACCAATAAACCGTCAATTTCTGCTATAACAGTTTTATCATCAATACTGCCCTTTAGTGCATCATTGTTAAGCATAATTCCGTTTTCACATTTGCTGACAAAGGTATTAAACTCAATCTTTATCTTAGCAATTTCAGGGGTTATGCCCTCTGTAATTTCAACCTCGTCGCCATCTGCTGTAATTCCATACACATTCTTAACTCTCAATACGGTTTTGCCGTTTTCATCAACCTCCGAATTTGACATAAAGGTTGTTTCATCAAAGCTTCTGCCGTACATATCCTTTAAACCATCAAGCTTAAGTGTGAACTTTTCGTCATATTCAAGTTCTTTTCCAAGGGTTGCTGTGATTGTTTTTCCTGTAACAGCTACATCCTTTACAGTAACCTTTCCGTTGTCCTTATCGGTGATAACAATATTTCCCGATTTAAGTGCCAAAAGTGCCTCATCTGTTACACTTTCCGGAACAGTTATCTCAAGGCTGTTTCCGCCTTTTGCTCCTGTTACCTTTACGGAATAATTCAAATCACCCAAAGTCTTAATTGACAGATTATCAAAATAGCTTATTGTGTTATAGCCGTATACTCCCCATGAGATTATGCTGTCAAATGGCAGTTTTTCAACTCTGTCAAGGAATTCACCGTCAACATAGGTTTCAAAGTAATCATCGTCAAAGTTCAATATCTGCATTACCTTTATTGGAACTCCTGCCGAAACATCTTTGTATTCAACAGTTGTTGCACCAAACTGAACATTTGATTTAAAGTCAGGCTTTGCACCGCAAACCTTTGCTACATCTTTATGAGCATTAATAAAAAGTGTAAGTAATTCTGTATTATCTCCGCCAAACATTCTGACACGGGGAACTGTATTTGCTGTTCCTGAATGGGCAATGTCATAAGAGAACACTACCACTCCTTTATCTATTTTATTGGTAAACTTATATGTCATTGACATTGCTGTACTATCGCTTTCGTTTGTGAAATACATATATGTATTTCCATCTTCCTCATCCTTTGCAAGGAATTTGTCTGACGGCATTGCAGTAAAGCTTCCCAATCCCGCTGTTGCGTTTAAGGTTTCAAATCTTCCGCCTTTGTAATTATCAAAACTTTGTTCATAGATAGTTACATCTTCTGCGGCAAATCCGCAGATATTAATTAATAAAGCACAAACAAGTAAAATAGCTAACAGTAATTTCTTCATTATATATATCCCCCTTTATTGCTGTCTTTGACGTTTTAAGAAATGCAGTTCAACAAACTGTGCAGGGTCCTTTTGAACCGCAATTCCTCCACCGTATTCAATCCATCCTCTTCTTGTACCCTCATCATTATCATTTATAAGCATTGCCAGATACATTGGTCTTGAAATTCCGGGTTTAACTCCGTACGGAAGCATATTCGACCAGGGCATCGCTAACTCATACACTGTTGTTTTTTCTTCTTCGTTTCTGTTAATTGCAAGCTCATAGTTTGTAAAGTTAAGTGCCGGGTCTGTTCCCATAAAATATGTTCTGTCAATTTGCGGTTGATTGTTTCCGTCAAGACCAAAACCTATCTCGGTTCTTGATGCAGATGTAAGCTTTTCATATGCCATTGCAAACTGAACACTGTCACCAGCCCAAATTCTGCCTAAGTCATATTCGTGGCACTGAACATTATCCTTAACCTTTACGCACATATAAAAATTATCGTCATCCCATTTAAGATATGCTTCTCCGCTTAAGTCATCCAATCCGCCATATCCGTCCATTGTCACCTTAAGAGGATCGTTAATTTTTGCAATCCTGCCAACGTTCCATTCCCCATCGCTTATTACCCCGTCAATTGTGGGGCGTGTCATAGCATAATCAAGTGTTGCCAATTTATACTCTCCGCCAAGTTCATAGGTTTTTCCGTTTGACAGTTCACAAACACCTTTAAGTTCAATGGATTCCTCCATCAACTCCGGCAGATGGAATTTAAAATTCTTTGTACTGCCTCCCGGTACTTCTGTGATTTGGATTGTACCCATCTTCTCCATAATACCTTTTGGCTCGGTAATCTTAAGTGTTCCTGATATTGGCATATCATAACTGTTATTTTCTACTTTCAAAACTCCCTGCCATCTGTTAGAGCTTGAGTTTCTGTATGGCACAACAGAAAGAGTAACATCAACGCCTTCTTCATAGGTGATTGGAATATCGCCCACATAACAAAGACCTTTATCGTTATAAGCACGGATTTTAATTCTGTCATTTTCGCCGTTTCCAAGTCTGAACAGCATTTTTCCTTCTATGCCGTTAACATTTTCTTCTGCAAGCTGAACACCATCAGACATCTCAAATTCATATCTTAGTTCGCTCTCAGCATTATCGGAAATCTTCATACTGCTCAAATCATTTTTAATTCCGCTTATGCTCATTGTTTCAGGAATTACAACCGGAGTTTTTCCAACCTCAACATTCCCGAAATCTCCCATCAAAAAGATTGGGTTATCATTAACCATAAGATTAAATTTTCCGTTCTCAGCATATAAATCGGATTTATTTCCGTACATATCATAAAATTCACAGCTGTCTGCATCAGTTTCGATAGCATAGTTTTTACTTCCTGAAAGTGAATATATAACCAATGCATCTTTGCCATCTGCTGTCTTATAACGGAATGTATTTACATCGCCGCCGCTTTCCCAAGATTCAACAAATTCAGCACCGTTCATCAATGCGTTATAGTTACTTATAGCAAGTAAAACCGGTTTTGCCTCATAGGGAACATCTTCATTTGCCCAATATCTTAGCAAACCGAAATTCTGTTCGTGAGGTGTGCTTACTGTATGGTTCTGGGCTGTATACCAGAAAATTTTATCAATCAAATCGTTTGCTGTGTTTAACACCATCATACGAACTGCAAACGCTGCCTGTAAATCCTCTCCAACAGAAGCACTGCTCCAGCCTGCCTCCGATGCCCACAACGGCTTGTCTTCGCAGCCGTATTCTGCCATAAGGTCCTTAACCTGTTTAACTTTTGCAACCCAGCCGCCTTCTTCAGGACTAAGAGTGCTGTAAGGATGTATTGAAATAATATCGCTGTATTCTCCGCCCCCTGCTTTGAATACCTTTTCACACCATTCTGCCGCCGTTCCCGAAGGATTAAAGCCTACAACCTTAGCCTTTGGATTTGCTGCCTTAATCTTTGGATAAATATACCTAAGCATCTTTACATAATCCTCAGGCGGACGTTTGTCCGGATTAAATGTAGCTGTATGGTTATACTCGTTCCAGGCTTCTATGTATACGCCATCTTCACCTGTTATATCTGTTACTTTTTTTGTAAATTCATAAGCATAATTTGCAAAATGTGTAAGTGCATCATCTGAATGAGGCGGATGCTCCGGTGAATAAAGTTCATTTCTTCCGTATGCCAAGCTCAAAGAACCCATACCATAATCACTTACTGTTTTTAAACCGTTAATTCTTTGATCGTCAAACTGATAAATTCCCTTTACATTTTCAACATCTCTCCAGTCACCGATGTTTGCACGAACTGCACTGAATCCTGCATTTTTAAACACCTCGGCTGCAAGGTCTATATCAATTACACGTTGATAGTGAACACAGACACCCCAGTTTGGATTTTCTTCATAAGGATAATTTATAACTGAAAATCTTGTTTCGCCTTTACTGATGTTTCCTGTTTCCAAATCCTTAAATTCAGCTTTTAAGTTAAAAAATCCGTATTTCTTTCCAATATTAATTTTAAGATTATTATCTGCGCTTTCGCCGTCTTTAACCGATATATCCTTTTGCTCTGACCAAACAGTGTTATTCATCTCATCAGAAACAACAAAATTAGCTGTAAAGGTTTTATCCTTTCCACCTATATTTGTTACATTTATATCAAAATTAATATTTTCTCCGTCACCAAAGATATGTCCGCCTGCATCTGTATCAAACTTAATATTAAGGTAGCTTGCAAATCTGTCAGGGAAATTTATTCCTTCTTTCTTCATACTGTATGCTGTATCACTGTCAACACGGAGAATTTTTATATTATCCCAATAGCTTCCACCCTCAGCCTGACTATCCTGAATGAAATAAAAACTATGCATTTCATTAAAGTGGTCAGGAAGTGATTGGGTTGCAAAAAACTCATTGTCTACATAAAAATCAATTGTTCGTCTGTCAAAGTCAATCCACTGATCAATTTTATACCAACGATTTACATCGTATTCCGTTATGGTATTCTGATCTATTGACCATGCCACATCAAGGCCGTAAAAATGTCCAAACTTTCCTGCCTTTTGGAATGTGAATGTTTTCATATAATCATCTGCACCAACAGCAGTTGCCCGTGGCACAGTATTAAACGCTGTATAGTTGTAATTTGTTTTTGTAGTATTTAGCACTTCATAAGAGATATACCATATACCGTTTCTTATAGGTTCAGCAAAATCAATGTATGCCTTGGTAGATGACTTACCTTTATTCTCTGTGTGTAATGAATTGCCATGCTGTTCATCAATTGCCTCTTTTGTATACACACCGACTATCTCACTTAGACCAAATTTGCTGTCTGTTCCATCTTCAAAATTTATGGATGCAATCTGGCTGGGTTGTTCCGATTCTTCTTCCGTTGCTGCAATTGTTCCGCTTGCTGTAGCAAGCATAGCCACGGCAAGTAAATATGTCACACAGGTTTTAAATATTTTTTTATTCATAGAACATCCTCCTTTTATTTTATAACTTTTTTCTCTAAAATCGGAATCAAGTCCGACCATAAAAACAATCTTATTTCATCAATATTGTTATCTATCTTCCCAAGATTTACAAATTCACTGCCCACCATACATTTCTTTATCTCTGTCATAATTCCATCTTTGTATATTGCTGCAAATCCTTCGCAGTTTTCATTTTCAGTTGATTGCATTGCAACATATACATCATCATCTGTTAATTCAGACAGTTCTGTAATCTCATTACCATTTTGAATAAGTCCAATGTGTGTCTTATACACTTTGATATATGTAATACTTTCGCTGATATCAAATGTAAATACTCCGTTTTCGGATACGATAGTTTTTTCATTTCCGTACATATCATAAATCTTTGCAAATTTTTCACCTATATCCAAACTGTAGGTTCCTTCATTTTCGCAAGTCCAGACAGTATATAACTCCTCGTTATCCCTTGCAATGAACTTATATGCATATACATCATCTTTGCCTTCGCTTATCTTCTGGCTTGGTTTTGCCTGAGCCATAAGTGCATTGTAATTACTCATAGCAAGATATACAGGCTTTGCCTCATATGGTACTAAAACATTCTCATCATACCTTATCATTCCGTAATTCTGTTCTGTTTCATTTACAGACAGATGGTTTTGGAAAGTGTACCAAAGCATTTTATCAAGTAAGCTATTGCCGTCACATAACGCCATCATTCTTGTTGCATACCGGGCTTGATTTTCTTCACCGCAGATATAACTTGAAAAACCAAACTCACCTGCCCATACAGGAACATTTGAATAACCGTAACTTTCAAGGGTGCTGTAAACTCTTTTAAGCCTTGTTACAACATCTCCCAATTCTTTGGTATGCCGTATACACACATCTTCAGGAGCATATGTAGATTTTGAATTTATTCCACCATCGGTATATGTATAGGGATGAACCGATACAATATCAAAGCATTTCTCGCCGTCTAATGTTTTAAGTACTGCTCCAATCCAATCAGTTTTTGTTCCGCTTGGAGCCATAGCAACAACCAATGCTTCACTGCCTCTTTCTTCTGCTCCTCGTTTTACTCCTTCATAACCTGCTTTCAGAACTTTTGCGTAATAACTTGCATCCGTTATTCCATCATTATTAAATGTAGGTGCGTTGTTCCACTCGTTCCAAATCTGAAAGTATTTTACATCCGGATACATAACAACCGTTTGATAGCAATATTCTCTAAACTTCTCAATTAGCCCATCACTCTTGGGAGGATTTTCAACTGCTCCCTCTCTGTCGGGATTAGATGTTGGAAACTCATCTGCATACAAGCTGTTACTTCCTTTTAGAATTGTCATTACTTCAAAACCATCAATTACTGCATTTTCGTAAAAGAATGTGTTATCTGTATTCTTTGTATATACTCCCTTTTTTGTTTCAACATCGCTCCAGTCATTCTGACCTCCACGAACCGAAGCAAAACCACCATTTTTCAAAATATCAAATGTTGCCATCTTGTCCTTAACTCTGGTTGCATGTACCGTTGCTCCCATTTTATGGTTTACAGCTCCATCCTGAGCAGTTCTTGCATTTGAAAATCTTGATTCACTTTTCTTCTCTGTTCCGTTTAAAACATCAAAAGTGAAAAATCCGTACTTATCCTTAATTGGTATTGAAAGAGTATATTCAGCCTCTCCATCTTTTTTAACATTTAACTTTTCGTTATGACTATAAATAACCTGATTGTTATATTGGGACTTATAGCTGATATCTAAATTCTCATAGACCATACTGCGGTTATAATATTTCACAAATATTTTTGCTGTATCGGCATTATGAAAAATATTCCCTGTTTTTTCGGTACTTATCATACAGGAGATGCCCTCTGTGATATATGTATCGAAAACCACTTTTTCCTGTTCTTCTATAACCTTAGCTGTTTCAGCATTTAATTTATACACATCTATATTATCCCATAACGCTTCGGTATAATTTCCAAAGCTGTGCACGAGAACAAAATCTGTAATATTGGTAAAATCATCAGCCATAGAAGTTTTTTCAATTAAGGTAAGTGTTCCATTTTGCTCTCCAAAATAGATATATACTTTGCGTAGGTCAAAGTCCATCAACACCCCCACGGTGTACCATTTATCCGGACTATACTCAGTTTCAGTATCGTGATTTAAAAACCAGTTTGTAAAGTTAACAAATTTTCCAAATTTACCATCGGGACGAAATCCGCAAAGCTGAAACTGTTTTTCACTTGACAGTAATCTTAAATAACAGTCATTGGCTTGTTCCTGACTCAACCAATCAAATGAGAGATAATATATTCCATCATTTATGGGATTTTCAAAAGAATGAGTAAGCCTTATTGGATATTTGCTGTCCACCCAGGTTTTTAAAACATAACCACCATTATGTTTTTCACGCACAATTCCGTTGCTATCATTTATATCCGACCAGCTTTTTATATCTAAATCAGGCAATAAATTTCTTTCAAAATTATCAGTGTAAACCTTGTTGATATATTTTTCGTATATATCTTTGTCAAATAAAATCTTTTCCTTTTTTTCAATATTTTCAATAGTATCCGTAGTTACATTGTATATGTTAATGTTATCCCAGATTGCAGGAGTATAATCGCCAAAGCTATGGACAAACACCACATCGGTTATATTTTTAAACTCGTCGTTTAACACAGCAGTTTCAATCAGCAAAAGTTCTTTGTCCTTTTCTCCGAAATAAAAATATGAATTACGGGAATCCATATCGAACAAAACTCCCACTGTATACCATTTATCGTATGTATAGTCAACCGCTGTTTCACTGTCTAATGTCCATTTTGAAAAATCAAGAAAGTGTCCAAATTTACCTGTGTTACGAAATCCGCAAATCTGAAACTGCTTTTCCCCTGATAATAATCTTAAATAACAATCATTGTAATTATCTTCGGTATAATAATCAAAGGATATATAAAACATTCCGCTGCTGACAGATGTATCCAATGAATGAGTGATTTTCACCGGACGCAGTTTTGAAACCCATGTTTTTATTGCATACATATTTCCGTGGTCATATACAGGTGCAATACCAAATTCGTCAGATTCATCTGCCCATGATATATCCAAACCATCTATTGTAGTATCATTAAAACTTTCGTTGTAATCTATCCCATATTCCTCAATAGCACTGATTGGACTAACAACCAGTGCTACAGCTAAAATAACAAATAAAACACAAACATTTTTTTTAAATCCAAACATATACTTTCACCTCGTATATTTCCAGTAATCATCCTTAAAAAGTTTATCTACGTTCAGATATCACATCAAACTATATATGTTTCTTTAGAAAATATTGCCATTTTATTGAGTTAAATAAAACTATCAATGTATTAAATTGATTAAATTTTT
>JAZUMJ010000096.1:0-23772 GCA_045603605.1 Ructibacterium sp.
CCATCAATCTCAGCTGCTTCATATATAGACGTATCTATACCCATTATTGAGGCTAAGTAAACAACCGAACCGTAACCTACTCCCTTCCACGTGTTGGCTAACAGCAATATCCACGGCCATAATCCAGGTGTTGCATAAAAATTAATCGGCTCAATACCAAAAGATTTCAAAAGGGAATTAATAACACCATACTCTGTACTTATAAGTCCATACATCATACCTGCAACAATAACCCATGATATGAAATATGGTAAGAATATACCTGTCTGAAATACTTTAACCAATTTTCTGTTTGCCAGCTCAGACAAAAACAATGCAACAATAATCTGAGTAATTTGTCCTACTATGATAAACATTAAGTTATACAGAACGGTATTCTTGGTTACGTTCCACGCTTGACCCGACATAAAGAAATACTTAAAATTCTCAAGTCCCACCCACGGACTGCCGAATATTCCCAAATTAAAGTCATAGGACTTAAAAGCTAAAATGATGCCACCCATAGGTATATAGCTAAATATAAAAACATGTATAACCGCAGGCATAACCATCAGCAAAAGGTATCTGTAATTATAGATCTTATCCTTAAGGCTATTCCTTTTTATACTGCCATTCGGTTTAATTTCTATCGAACTTTGCAAATCTGATCACTCTTTCTTAACTTTACTGTTTGTTTTTCTTAAATTCCTGATACTGCTCATTCATTGCATCGCATACATCAAACAAGCCTGCCTGACGCAATGCCTCGATTTGTTCGTTGTTTGCAGCCTCTATCTGATCTATCGGTAACATACCATTACTGATAGATGAGGAATACTGACTGCCCAAACTTGTAACAGTTGTAATCTTAACTTTATAATCATCGTCTACAAAGTTAAATCCTGACAACGGATGAACTATCATTTGTTCCTTTTGCTTCTCTACTATATCTGCTATCATTTGAGGTACGGCGACATCATTAAGGGCAACCTTGTAGTTCTTCCATCCCCATACGCAACCCGGTTCGTAACGCTCTGACTCAGAAAGTTTCTCATTGATTGAAGGATCGTAACCATCTTCTCCTACCTTTGTCCAATGCTTACCTTCAATACCGTACCAAGTGAGGTAGTAATATCTTGGGTCATTTCTTAACAAGTCTAATATCTGTAAAGCTTTTTCAGCCTTCTTGCTCTTTGCGTTAATTGAGATACCGTTACCTGTTGCATTATTAACAGCTATCTTACGTCCTTCAGTGATGTCATATACTTCAAGCTCCCACTCAGGATGCTCTGCATTTGACTTATTGTATTTTTTTACAATGTTTTCAAAATTACCTGCGTAGACAGGAGTTCTTCCCTGCTCAAACATTGACGAAACTGTTTTGTTTGCATATATATCTGAAGGTATAATTCCGTCCTCAACCATCTGACGTCTGAGCTTTGCCCATTTCATATACTCCTCAGTTGCACAAGCTACAACAAACTTATCAGCATTCATATCATATTTGATACCAATGCTATCGTATCCGTTGCTGTTTGTAAAGTTTGCACCTACTGAATCCCAAACAATTACATCACTAGGTGTTGTAAAAGCTATGAGCTCAGGCTCGTTTTCTGCAACCATCTTAAGATACTTATAGAAGTCATCAAAATTCTTCGGTGCATCCAAATTATACTTCTTCCTTAAGTCTCCTCTGATCATAACCATACTACCATTATTCTCGGTACCTGTGTTCGGAATCATATAAATTTTACCATTTACACGGGCATCATCAAGATTATCTTTAGGAATGCTTGCGTATGTCTGAGGCATATATTCCTTAATCATATCCTCAGTAATCTCCATAAAGCAATTCTTCTGAGCATACTTTACATAATCAATCCAGTTTGCACTGAATACCATATCACAGCTGTTAGCATCGGTGAACAACAATGAATACTTGTTAGCTATGTCAGAAGAATTCATATATACAACATCAAGTTCTGCCTGTACATCTTCGCGAAGCATCCTGTTAACTTCACCATAGATTTCATCAAAAACTGCAGGTTTCTCTCCTGTTAACAACAACTTTACCTTGGTTATGCCATCACTTGAAGCACTCTCTCCTTTTTTGCCGCAGGAACATAGCCCAAAAGCCATAGTAGCTGCCAAGGCTCCACATAAAAGTCTTTTTACTAATTTCATTTTCTTTCACTCCTTAATTGAAATTCTTAATTATATAATACACGATTATATTTTATTTTTCAATTATACTTTTTTTTGATTATTATACTTTTATTTGATTATCTTGAAATTACATTTAAAAGTGCTATAATTATATCAAAGAAATATTATGTAAAATACCAGAAAATAACGAGATTGTCACCATTTGTAACACATAAAACAATATTACACAAACGAGGTTGTCAATGTTTACTTCTAAAAATATCAGTATTAAAACACGATTTTTATATGTATGTATGTCAATTGTATGCTTGTCAATTGCCATATTCTTTCCCATTGTGTCAATGCAAATTGCACACAATGAAATGCAAAATAAGTATTACAGCCTTGAACATTCATCTCTGCTTGCCCAACAATATATAGAAAAATGTATGAACGAAACAATGGAAATCGGTTACTCCCTGGCAAACAATCACGATATTGCGTATATTCTCTTACCCGAGGCTGACGTAGATTTTCAAACCAGATATAAAAATATGCAATACATCATTCACACAATTTCACAATACGACCGACGCCCTGATATAAAAGCCATCGTGTTGTATACCGAATCTGACGCTTCTATTGTTGCGGACAATGATATTATTTTTAAAACTGACACTATCAAAAACACACAGTGGTATAAAAGAACCAATGCTGAATCGTTTTTCTTTTTGCCAACCATCGTAAAAGACAACAACGAAGAATATACATTTTCGCTGATTACTCCCATTAATAATCCTTATGATGTAATGTCCAATGTGGGATATGTAGAAATAAAAATGTCTCCGAAAAGTATTGCAGATATTATGATTTCTTCTGCTATATCCGAAAGTTCCATTACCGTCCTTTCGGATTCATATACAGGGACCTATTTTTCATCGAATATTTCAAAATATGAAAAGTTTGATATACCTATGGAAAATTTTGATGATATAGACTCAAATGTTATTCAGACTATCAAAAACAAAGATGGGAAAGCTTTTAAAGTTGTTAAAAGAAATATTAACATAACAAATTGGCAATATTACACGATTACGCCAATGTACGAAATATACGCAAGTGCTCTCTCCACTTTTGTTACAATATTTGCTGTACTGCTGATTGCACTCCTTGTTACTTTTGTGGCGGCTAAGTATTTTACTGCCAAAACAACCGAATCTATCGAAAAATTGACAGATAATATATACAATACGCGTTTGGGAGAATTTGATTATATAGATACAGACGATTGTCTTCCCGAAATGCTCGAAACATACATTACATATAATGATATGATTTCGAGCATAAATAAGATGACAAAACAGAATTTTGAGGCAGGGCAGCAGCTTAAAAAAGCCGAAATTGATTTGCTCCAATCGCAGATTAATCCTCATTTTCTGTACAACACTCTTGATTTAATATCTACTCTGTCCTATTTCAACGAAACAGACAAGTTGAATATTGTTATTAATTCACTGATAAAATTTTACCGTTTGAGTCTGCACAAAGGCAGTACTATTGTTACGGTAGGTGATGAGATTGAACATATTACAAATTATGTAAAAATCCAAAATGTCAGATACGAAAACAATATAAATTTTGAGGTAAACATACCTGAAAATATTTTGAGTTTATCAATTCCTAAAATAACACTTCAGCCTATCATAGAAAACGCTATAACCCACGGCATTTTTATGAAAGAAAACCACAAGGGAACTGTTGCTGTTACTGCAGCTTTAAGGAAAGGTGTATGCGAGATTGTTATACGTGACGACGGAGTTGGTATTCCTCCTGAAAAAATTAATACTATTTTAGATAAATCTTCTTCCAAGGGATTCGGCTTACAAAGTACAAATCTGCGATTAAAACTGATGTATGGTGATTTATACGGAATAACGATAAAAAGTACGAAAGGAGATACAGAGGTAATAATTAAAATTCCCTCTGAAAAAAATTATGATTAACATTTTACTTGTTGATGATGAAAAATCTTCACGAAAAAAAATAATCTCATTTCTTGACGATGTAAAAGATTCCATAAGCAATATTTATGAGGCATCAAACGCAAATGAGGCATTGGCTCTTTCTAACGAAATTTCCCCCGATATTTTGATATCCGATATTCGTATGCCGGGTATGTATGGAATAGATTTGGCAAAAACTATACACAAAAAGCACCATAATTGTATAATTATTTTTATAAGCGGTTATACTGACAGAGAATATTTAAAGGAGGCCATAAATCTTAATGCCTGTGCCTTCATAGATAAACCTGTTGAAAAAAAAGAATTATTAGATACTGTTACAAAAGCCATAGACTTGTTATATGAAAATAACTTGCAAACAAATCACAATATTATGACAAATATTTCCTATGCTCTGCTTGAACGCAACTGTGATTTCGATAGTATAGACCAACAGCTTAAGATGATTCATATGGGTGAATTAGTTGATTACAATTATGTAACCTGTATACTAAACATAATCGGTGAATGTAATCTGCTTCAACTCAGAGAATCTCTCAGCTTCTACTTTAATACCGAAACCTTTAAACATATGTACCTCATCAGAAGCCAAAACAGTGTTATTATTCATCTGTTTACAACCATAAAAACTGTGGGCGAACTGAAAATCAGTATTAATAATAAATTCCATAACTTCATTAAAGACTTCTTTGCAGATATAAACTGTCAGTTTTCTGTTGGTTCTTTAACAAGTTCTTACAGGCAAGCATATTCTTCTTATACGGATGCTGCTTGTGCGTATGAAGCGCTGTTTTTCTTTGACAATTACAGCATCGTCTACTATGACGATATTAACGAAAGATCTGAATTTAATGAATCATCATATCTCAACCAATTTCGTGTTGCATTGGATAAAAGACTTGTGTCTGATGCCTTGGAAGTTTTAAACAACCTATATTTGGCACTGCATCACAACCCCATAATACTTTCCTCCAAAGTTAAAGCCATATTAAATTCTATGCTGGAAATTATCTATGATGTTGCTGTGCAGAAAAATATTGATCTTGCAAGTTATTACGATAAAATAGATGTTCAATGTACAATATATGACTCCTATTTCCTCAAAAATTCTATTGATCAGGTTACACGTATTCTCAATATTTTTGATCGATTGATTGACCAACAAATCACACGCAGAAGTATTGAGGAAACTGCTATTGAACACATTGATCAAAACTATACTAACTCTATGCTGTCGGTATCGGATATTGCCGCAAAGTGCAATGTCACCGCAACATATTTAAGTGTTGTGTTCAAGAATAAAACAGGTGAAACTATTATTTCGTATATAAATAAGAAAAGGGTTAATGCATCTATCAAACTTTTGCTTGAAACCGACGACAACCTTGCGGATATAGCAAAAAAATCAGGATTTAATAATGTTGCGTATTTTTGCAGGGTCTTTAAAAAACATGAAAACATGTCTCCTACTATGTTTCGCATCAAATCTAAGCACCTGTAATCATATTTCTCTGTTTGCAGATGTTATTTTATAATATATTTTTTATATATGGCTGTAAGTTTTTATTCCACAAAGGGCGTATCTCAATAAGTGAATTTTCACCCAATTGATACAACACCCTTTCGCCTTTATCCTGTTAATTTATTGATGAATATGATGCCGGCAGACTGTTCAAACATCAAATGCAGATGACTTTTAAAGAATACCTTAATAGATGCCGTATCGAAAAGGCAAAAAAGATGTTACGCTATACTGATATGGGCATTGCGGAAATTGCAATGCACTGCGGATATAACAACATAACGAACTCTCTGTCGCAAGTATTCTCATATAATCTACCTTTCCGTTTTTTACTTCTCCATCGTAATTTTAAACAATCTTGCCATATATTTGCACTTATCCATTTTTACTGTGAGCTTTTTAATTGACTTTGCATATGTAAAATCACATTTTTTATCATTTTTCGGATATATCATCTGAACCACTGCATTGCCCGGGATATATTTAGACAAATCAATCACAGTCTCATCCTCAGGTGCATTTATTTTCCATACTGCAAGATACATATAATTCCTGTTTTCATCAGTAAGTCCGAAGGTCATATATGTGCGAATTCCCATATGTTCCATACCTGTAGGGTATACTGGATAACACTGCGGAATATCCGCTCTTATGCTCTTGTAGCACTCAACCCCCTCCTTCGCCAAAGCAAAGTTCAACTCATCAAAGTAATCTATTCTTCCCGATATAAACGGCACTCCCACAAGTCCGTTTATCATTGTAAAAACAGTTGTCTCTCCGTCTTTATTTCGTTCTATCAGAAAATCGGTATCTCCACCCTCATCAAATTCCATATACTCCTTCTCTGCGAGAAAATACGGATTTGCCCAATTTCCCGCCTTTTCAGGAGGCATAATTGCAACCGTCGAAGCTGATATGGACGAATAATTAAACTATTCTTCGTTGTCGCTGGTACTTTGAACGTGGAAATGAGCCAATGTGCCGTTATCCTCACGCATACCGCCACTACCGCAGTTTTCGATTATCATATCAGGGTATCTGCGATATATCTCATCAATAAAATCACGGATTGCCTTATCTCTTATGCGTTTATTTTCATTGTAGCTTGATATTGCATCTCCTGTTCCTATACCTGTGGTATTGTTATAGTCATTTTTTATATATCTGACACCCATTTTATAAACTCTGTCTATATCAGAGAACAAATGTTCTCTGACCTCACTGTTTGTCAAGTCAAAAAAGCCTCTTTCTGCATCAATAACCTTACCGTTGCGCTTAAGCATAGTATTTGCATTAAGCTTTGCACATTCCGAGTCGGCACCTGCCGCTTCAAACTCAAACCAAAGTCCCGGAATCATTCCGTAATCCTTTATCATCTTAATTATCTTGGCAAGTCCGCCTTCTCCGAATAAGTCATCCTTCGGAGTGTAATCACCCATCTGATATGAATCATCCCCTCTTTCACGATACCAACCTGCATCTATACAGAAAATCTCACAACCTAATTTTGCCGCCGCAGGAATGAGGCTGCTTAGGTTTTTCTCGTTAGGAATACCATATATTGCACCCATAAAAACGTTATAGCAAACAGGCGGAACACCATCATTCCAGGTACGCTTTGTTACAGCTCTCTTATATCGTGTCAGCTCTGCAACTGCCTCCTCAAAACCGCCTGAAACCTTACCGTAAACCGCCGAGGTTGTTGTAAATACATCTCCCTGACGCAGCTTTTTGCAAAATCCGTCAAGGTGAACATCTGCACTACCGCAGTCAAAGGTAATTTTATCGTCTACTATACCTATATTTATTTCCCACGCAAGACCGCCCTCGTGTTCCATAAAGTACGCTTCGCCTTTTTCAAGATCCTCTAAAATCACCATTGGATAATAGTTTGACGTTGACCAGGAACCCTTGCTTGACAGCGCTATCCTACGCTTACATTGCACGCAATTTTCAAGATCGCGTATAGGCATCAATCCAAAATCCACAAGACTTCCCGAATACCATTGTGCCTCAGCGGACCAGGCCGATTGGCAGGTATGGAGCTTAAAGCGTCTTTCATCATTCCACGGCAACAAACCTCTATAATTAAAGACAAATGATGCACTTGTTGCACGTGATAACACCTTTTCATCATCTGCGTTGTTTTTTATGTCATTATACTGTCTTACCGCATTGCCGAAAATCTCAAAATGCTGGACAACCTCAACTCCACTATCAATATTTTTTACAGTTATATCCGCACCCTTTTCTGTCTGCGTCTTTGTATACGTCTTTTCACCCTTTGAAAAGGTTGATGATGAGAAATTTGTGAATACTACACCGCTAAAATCATTCTTCTCGCCCTCAAAATTCAGCACAACATTTTCCTTGCAATTTTCTTCAAAAAAATTGTTACTTTTCATTTGATTGTCTTCTTAATATTTTAGGTAGTGTAAAGTTTACACCCCGTTTTTTATTTTAATTTTCATTAAAACCTTGATTTTATGGGATTTTGAATATTTTTTAATATAAATATAGCAATAACCCCCTTTTTGCTGTATAATTGAGTTGCAAAATACAATTAAAAACCAGTCCAAAAGGAGTGTTATTGCTATGAATCCAATTATATCATATTTACTGTGGTACAATCAATACCTTTTGCAAATTATTTCTTATCCTTGCAAATTTATTTGCAGATTTATTCCTCTTAAGCAATTTGCTTTTGATGATTCAATGTCACCTAAATACCAAAAGCTTAAGGTTGATATACTGCCCATTATCATTGAACCTGTCAAGCAGGATTATTCATTCTTAGGTATTAAAAAACGGTATGCACTAAGGGGGTACATACCGTTTCAAGAGAAAAACAATATTCATTTTTACAATTCCTGTCCTTTCAATTTGTTATCTTACACCTTGTTTTCTTTTGGTGTTTTAGGCTCACAAGGTATTGCCATTATGCCTTTGCCCATTTTTAAAAAGGCTTCCGGTTTTTTAAACATCTTTTCAAATTTTGCCCTATGTTCAGGCGGTAATGATGTAAAGTTCTCATCACCCACGCCGCAAATAAAGAATGTTCCTGCTACAATATCAATCATTTTGCCATTCTCGTCCTTTATGGCACGGTTCAGCTCCATACCGTTGCTTTTGCCTTCTTCGTTGCATACTAAGGTAACAGGCTCATCAAAGTAGTTGACCGCCTGTATATATCCGCCAACAATTTTCTGCATAGAAGAAAGTCCTGCTTCGATAGTGGTCATTTTTGCATACTGACCGGGTTCTACGAGCAGGACTTCCAATTCATTCAGTTTTTCAATCTCTTTACCGTTATCAGCAGAATATTCTACATCTGCAAAATTATCGCTGTCTAATATTATCTCTGAATTTTTCCACATATCTTCAACCAACTGCGCAGCTTCCTCTTTTGTTTCGGCTTGAATATTCACAGTTTTTTGCAATGTTTCCGTTATTGTTACTTCAAACTCCTTCATCGGTATCTCCCTCACTTTCCTCTAATGGGGAGAAGAATGTACAGCTTTTACCGCTATGGTACGCTAAATACGGACATACCGTACTTTTAGGATCAAGTTTATAGCTTTCTGCTCCCGTTTTACATTTAGGACAAATCTGTTGATTAGTCATTTAAAATCTCCTTTCATCTTTCAGCTTTCTTTTGACGATTTTTCATCCAACTGTCCAACAGCTTGAAAATGGTATTCTTCATTTGGTTCGGTGTATATGAGCGTGGAAAATATTTCTTGATTTCATCTGTATCTATGGTGATTTTATCAAGCTCGCTTTTCTTTTCCTCCGACATAATTTCCCGCATAGCTTCAACGGTACAATCTCCGTTCTGACTTAGCTTTCGTATTCTCTGTGCCTGTGAGAGTGTAGGCGAGTTCTGCGAATAATCCATTGCATCTAAAAAATCCCGCTGTTCCTCTTGCGTTAAGTTCGCAAGCTCAACTGCGGGTGTAAGGGATATTTCTTTATCATCAACCTTTGTTAAAAGCTCAGGTAAAAGCTCTGCCATTTTGACATATCGCCGTATCTGCGATTTGCTTTCACCTGTTTCGGCTGACAATTTATCAATAGACCACAACTTCTGTCCAACTTGGACAGAAGTTGAATTATCTCTCTGCCCTTGATGATTTAAGGCATCCAATTTCATTTTATATGCAAGCGCTCTCTCGCTTGGCAGGATATTTTCACGCTGTAAATTGCTGTCCACCATAAAGATTACTGCTTCGTCATCTGTGAGTTTTTTTACAATAACGAGCATTGTTTTAAGTCCGGCAGCTTCACAGGCGTGATGCCTTCGGTGTCCCGCTATAATTTCATATCCACCGCCGGGATCGGGACGAACAACCGCAGGGGATAGCACTCCGACTTGTGAAATACTGTCAATAGTTTGCTGCATAAGATCATCATCCAAAACCTTGAACGGGTGATTTTTAAAAGGGTGCAGCTCCGACAGTTTCATTTCCACAACGGTATTCTCATCAATAACTGTCTTTTTCGGCATTGGTATCACCTCCAATCTGTGTAGTTTTTATTTGCCGTATAGGTCGTTTCTGACCATATTCGATAAGTTTATATCCGCTGTTGCGGGAATATTGAACAGCGAAGTAATCAGATATGCTTTAGTATTATGGATTTTCTCAGTCCGCTTTGTGAACTCAAGCATAAATGCTTCCAATTTGCTGTAATCAATTTTGAGAAACCTCTGTCGCACAAGCTCAGTAGGGTACTGTTTTTTCTCTATGGTGTAATATGGGGTATCTATTGTGAGTACCTCCGCCATCACGGAAACTATTTCATCAATAACCGCCTTGTCATAGCTGTAAACAAGAGTATCGTATTCAATATTATTTTTAATACGCTCTGCGTTTTTGTTGTATCTATCTATCCAATCCAGTTGTTCTGTCTGATTGATAGATGGATATTTAATCAAATCAGTATTTAATTCTTTAGTATTTGTTTTATCTTTATTTATTTGCGTTGGATTTTCCGTTTTCGGTTCATCCGATGTCGGATTTTCCAATATCGGCTTATCCGTTGTTGGATTTTCCAATATCGGGTTTTCCAACTGCGGCTGTTCGTAAATGATATACTCAATGGCTGTCATTTTCCCCTTTTCATCTCGTCCTTTCTGTCTTTTGATATATCCCGCTTTTTCAAGCTCCCACACAGCTGTGCGGATAGCGTCGATGCTCTCTTTGTTTATGCGTGAAAGTCCCGCAAGAGTGTAGTCCCAATTCTCCGGCAGCGACAGCATTTGCGACAGAAGTCCTTTTGCTTTGAGCGACAGCTCCTTGTTACGCAAGTGATGATTTGACATCACGGTGTAGTTCTTGTTCTTTTCAATCCTGAATACTGACATAGGAAACCTCCTTTCGTAAAAATGGGTAATAAAAAAGCGTGTTCACCATCTCTTGTATAGAGCAAAGTAAACACGCTTATTAAAGCATTGCTATTAAGTTATAAAATCAATTTAATTTTATCAAATTCGGTCAAACTGTTTCAGAGTCGCTAAACAGAAAAATTCAACCTGAAAAAGTGAAAATTACGACCGAAAATCAACTGAATTTTCACCCCGAATTTATCCCTTTTTGGTCCTAAAAGGGTATTTTCACCCCGATTTATCCCCTATAAATTGGTATAAAATAGTTCAAATTCTATCAAATTTGGTCAAACCTATCAAAGAATTTCGGGCATTAAAAAGCCCCGAAAACCGCATAACTGCGTGGTTTTTCGGGGTTTGTAACCGAGAATTTATCTCTTACTAAACTGCGGTGCACGACGTGCGGCTTTGAGGCCGTACTTCTTTCTCTCCTTCATTCTTGGGTCACGAGTGAGGTAACCTGCAGCCTTAAGAAGACTTCTGTACTCTTCATCAACCTCGAGCAATGCTCTGGAAATACCATGACGGATTGCACCGGCCTGACCTGTGAAACCACCGCCCTGTACGTTAACCAAAACATCGAACTTTCCAACAGTCTTTGTAAGTTCTAAAGGCTGTTTAACAACAACTTTTAATGTTTCAAGACCGAAATATTCATCAATATCTCTCTTGTTTATAACAATGTTACCATTGCCGGGTACCAATCTAACCCTGGCAACAGATTTCTTTCTTCTACCTGTTCCGTAGTATTGTACGTTTGCCATTTGTATTCAGTCCCCTTTCTTAAACCTGTTCCCAAACAATCGGCTTCTGTGCCTGATGTTCGTGTTCTGCATCCTTATAGATACGGAGTTTCTTAAGAGCCTGTCTGCCCAATGTATTGTGAGGAATCATACCTGCAATTGCAAGTTCCATTGCCTTTTCAGGACGTTTCTCCATCAATTCCTTATAAGAAACTTCTTTAAGGTGACCGATATAACCTGTGTGTCTGTACCATTTCTTCTGTGCGAGCTTGTTACCTGTAAGAACTGCATCTTTTGCGTTAATAACAATAACATACTCACCGCAATCTACGCCGGGTGTGTACTCAGGACGATGCTTACCTCTAAGGATTGTTGCAACCTGTGCAGCAACACGACCAAGGGGCTTTCCGGCAGCGTCAATGATATACCATTTTCTTTCAATTTCATTAGCTTTCGCCATGTAAGTTGACATGATAATGCCTACCTCCTTAATTTATTTTCTACCGCTTTCGGCAACGTCGGTGAAGCATTTGTTTTTGGCATCAAGGTCAATGCAAAAAACAAACGCCTCAACAATCGACGCTTAGCTATTATAATACGGTTTTAAAGATTTGTCAACCCTTTTTTTAAAAAAATTAATTTATCAAGTTGCAAACTCTCGTTTTCTCTTTTTTTCTCTTTTATACTCCCGTTTCCTTTGATACGAATTACATTTTTGTGTAAATTGCCTAATCAATTTATGCCCCAATTCGGTCTTTATTTCATTAAATTTCTCTCTTTTTCTTTCGTTATCTTAAAATTTAAAATTTTTTTAAAAAAGGGGTTGACAAAAATATATTTTCGTGTTATTATTGTATGGTCGTCGCAACGAGGACAAACTAAAATTTAATATGGAGGGGTTCCCGAGTGGCCAAAGGGGGCAGACTGTAAATCTGTTGCAACTTGCTTCGATGGTTCGAATCCATCTCCCTCCACCAAAAGAACGACTATTCTTATAGAATGGTCGTTCTTTTTCGTATTTGTGTCCACAAATCTGAAGGATTTATTTCATTGAAAAACGATACAGCAAAAACTGTATCGTTTTCCATTGGTGGAGGTGGGCGGAATTGAACCCCCGTCCGAAGAAGTATCCCCACAAGGCGACTACGAGCGTAGTTTGTGGTCAAATTTCCCTCGCTGCATAGTCCACAAACAAACTCTGCAGCTTGGTAGCTTCATTAATACCCGGCGGGGTCAAAGCTTTCCCCACTCGTGTTCACCGCTCATTTTGATGCCCTATACCCAAACCGCGGTTATTCGGGGAGGACAACACTGCGCTTAGGCAGCGTAAGCTAATTTATTATTGTTAGCGTTTAATTTTAATTTTGGGTTTTTAACGCAGTACCCGCTGCGGCTCGCTCCTCATGTCTCTACAACCCCGTCGAAACCTTTACACCCCCGTATATAGGCTATAACTGTTTAGCGGTTTTGTTCCTTTATGGCTCTGTCAATATTTCGTTTTGCGTCACGTTCTGCAATAGATGCACGTTTATCGTAGTTTTTCTTACCCCTGCAAAGACCAATTTTGATTTTAACATATTGACCTTTAAGATATAATTTAAGAGGAATTAACGTATACCCCTCCTGCTGGGTAAGCCCGATTAACTTATTAATCTCTTTACGGTGAAGAAGAAGTCGTCTTGTCCGCATTGGGTCGTGGTTAAAAATATTTCCAAAATCATAAGGACTGATATGCATACCAATCAAAAGAGCTTCTCCTGTTTTACAAGAAACATAGCTATCTTTAAGATTAACTCTGCCTGCACGGATTGATTTAACTTCTGTTCCCACAAGTTCAAGTCCGGCTTCGTATTCTTCATCAACAAAATAATCATGATAAGCTTTCTTATTCTGGGCAATCACCGGATTGGTATCCTTAACTTTTGCCATCCTCTTCCTCTCCTTTCTGCCAATAAATTAATCTTTGCCAAACAGCTCAATTATTATACTAAAATATCAATCAAATGTCAAGGTACATCACACACCATTATAGCCAAGTAAAATTTGTAAAACAATTTTTATCAAAACCTTTACAACTGCGGATTTTTTCTTGACGTTGGATTGTTAAGATGTTATAATGAAGTATCATGGGTTTTTTGTATTCAATTATTATAAAACCTTTGTTAAATTTGATGAAAAAGGCGGTGTGAGTATGTTTCTTGCCGACGGATGGAAAGACTACGAATTAATTGATTGCAGCAACGGAGAAAAGCTTGAATATTGGGGTGGGCACATACTTCGCAGACCTGACCCACAGATTGTTTGGGAGCTTCCTGAAAATGAGAAATCTGACCTTTGGAGGAAAGCAGAAGCAAGGTATATTCGCAGTAATTCAGGCGGAGGAAAATGGGAAACTTATAAGTCTCTTCCACAGTCTTGGAACATAAAATATAAAGATCTTGTATTTGGGATAAAACCTATGGGATTTAAACATACAGGTCTGTTCCCTGAACAGGCTGCAAACTGGGACTGGTTTTCGGATATAATAAAAAATAGTAATAAAAAAGATATAAATGTCTTAAATCTTTTTGCATATACCGGTGGTGCGACCATTGCTGCGGCAGCAGCCGGTGCGGCAGTTTGTCATGTTGACGCCGCAAAGGGGATGGTTTCATGGGCTAAAGAAAATGCTGCTCTTTCAGGACTTTCGGAGCATCCTATCCGCTATATTGTTGATGATGTTAAGAAATTTGTGGAGAGGGAAATCCGCCGTGGCAGGAAATATGACGGGATTATAATGGATCCTCCTTCCTACGGCAGAGGGCCGAAAGGCGAGATATGGAAAATTGAGCAAGAGCTTTTCCCGCTTATCCAAACTTGTATGAACGTTTTAAGCGATACTCCGCTTTTCTTTCTGGTAAATACCTACACAACCGGATTATCAGGCAGTGTTATGGAAAATATTTTTAAATTGACGTTACTTAAAAAATTCGGAGGAAAATTTCAGGTTGATGAGGTTGGATTACCCATAACCAATAAAGGTTTGGTTCTCCCCTGTGGTTATTCCTCACGTTGGCAAGCAGAATAATTCAACATTGGGAAAAATAAGGAAGTGTTTTCATTGGAACCCATAATTCAAATTAATAATCTTCACTTTCAATATACAGACGAAGAAACTAACACCTCAATCCCTATTCTTAAGGGGATTGACCTTGATATATTCAAAGGCGAATTTCTTGCAGTTTTAGGTCACAATGGTTCAGGGAAATCCACTCTGGCAAAGCATCTTAACGCCATTTTACTTCCTACATCAGGCAAGGTAGTCGTAGAAGGAATTGATACCACAGACGAAAATCGTTTATATGATATTCGGCAAAAGGTTGGTATGGTTTTTCAAAATCCGGATAACCAAATGGTTGCAAATATAGTTGAAGAAGATGTTGCTTTTGCTCCTGAGAACCTTGGCGTTCCTCGTGAAGAAATTCGTGAAAGGGTTGACTCTGCACTATCTGCAGTTAATATGACCCAATTTAAATCTCATGCCCCCCATATGCTATCGGGAGGACAAAAACAAAGAATTGCCATAGCAGGAGTTCTTGCAATGCGTCCGGACATTCTTGTTCTTGATGAGCCTACGGCAATGCTTGACCCTTCAGGGCGAAAAGAAATTTTACAAACGATTAAAGAGCTTAACAAAAAACATAATATGACCGTTATATTAATAACTCATTATATGGACGAAGCGGTTCAGGCAGACAGGGTTGTTGTTATTGACCACGGAAAAATTCAAATGCTGGGACTTCCCGAAGACGTTTTTGAGAAGGTTAAAGAACTTAAATCCCTTGGTCTTGACACACCTCAGGCAACTGAACTTATATATCTTTTAAACCGAGGCGGTGCGGATTTAAATCCAAAAACTCTGGATCCAAAAACTTGTATTGACGTAATATTTGACGCTTATGAAAACAAAAGACAGGTGAAAACTAATGATTAAACTTGAAAATGTCAGTTATACCTATATGGCAGGCGGCCCCTTTGAAAAGACCGCTCTTGACAATGTAAGTCTTGAAATAAACAAGGGTGAATTTATCGGGCTTATCGGTCACACCGGTTCAGGAAAATCCACTCTTATACAGATGCTGAACGGGCTTCTAAAGCCTACATCAGGAAAGATTACTATTGACGGAAAAGTCCTTGGCGAAAAAAGCACCAATATGCGTCAGCTCCGTTTTGACGTAGGGCTTGTTATGCAGTATCCTGAATATCAATTATTTGAAGAAACTGTCGCAAAGGATATCGCCTTTGGTCCTGCCAATATGGGACTTAGCAAAGAAGAAATTAAGGGCAGAGTTGCATATGCCGCTAATATGGTTGGCTTAAAACCCGAAATTTTAGATAAATCTCCATTTGATTTGTCAGGCGGACAAAAACGCCGTGTGGCTATTGCCGGAATACTTGCAATGGAACCTAAAATCCTCATTCTTGATGAACCCACAGCCGGACTTGACCCGGCAGGCCGTGACGAAATTCTGTTTAAAATTAAGGATATGCACGAAAGAATGGATATGACGGTTATTCTTGTATCCCACAGTATGGAGGATATCGCAAAACTTGCAGACCGAATACTGGTTATGAACCATGGTAAAGTGGAGATGTTTGACAAGGCAGACATTGTATTCAAACAGGGCAAACGCCTTACCGAAATTGGTCTTAATATTCCGCAAATAACACAGATTATTGATGGCTTAAGAGAAAAGGGACTTCCTTTAAATGATGGAATATATACAGTTGAAGATGCATATCGTGAAATATCCGGTCTGCTTCTTGATAAAGGAGGTACAATATGCTAAAAGATATAACACTTGGTCAGTACTTCCCCGGCAACAGTCTTATTCATCGGCTTGACCCCAGAACCAAAATTCTTATGGTTTTGGTATATATTGTTCTGACTTTCTCTGTAAGCAACTTTTTAGGGTATGCCCTTTTGGCATCATTTGTTTTTCTATGCATAATGATATCCAAAATTCCGCCAAAGTTTGTGATTAAAGGTTTAAAGCCCATTCTGATTTTCATCATAATTACAGGGCTGTTTAATCTTTTTCTTACAGATGGTGAACCATTACTTCAATTTTGGGTTTTCACCATTACAAAAGAAGGTTTGATTTTTGCCTCATTTATGGTTTTGAGGTTGGTTTTCCTTATTATAGGAACCTCTCTTCTTACTCTGACCACATCGCCAATCGCTTTAACAGACGGAATTGAGCAGTTGCTTAGTCCTTTTAAGAAGATAGGCGTTCCCGCCCACGAGCTTGCTATGATGATGTCCATTGCGTTAAGATTTATTCCCACACTTATGGAAGAAACCGATAAAATTATTAAGGCTCAATCAGCAAGAGGTGCAGATTTTGAAACAGGAAATCTTGTTCGTCGGGCAAAGGCTATGGTGCCAATCCTTATCCCACTGTTTATAAGTGCATTCCGCCGTGCCGATGAACTGGCAACTGCTATGGAATGCCGTTGTTACAGAGGCGGAGAAAACCGAACACGACTTAACGAGCTTAGGTTTGGAAAAACAGATGTTAAAGGCTGGATTGCGGTAATAATTTTAGGTGTTGGAATTATTGCATTTAATATCATTTTTGGAAAGATAAACTAACGGAGGTTGCTATGAGGAATATAGCAATGCGAATTATCTACGACGGAACTGCATACCACGGCTGGCAACGGCAAAAAAATGCAGTTACTGTTCAGGAAACAATTGAAGACGCTCTCTCACAGCTTATCGGAGAAACCATAAAAATCACCGGATGCAGCCGTACAGATTCAGGAGTTCATGCTCTTGACTATGTTTTCAATTTTAATTCTAAAACCAAAATCCCCACCGATAAACTGCATTATGCATTAAACTATCGGTTGGATACCGGCATATCTGCAGTTGAAGCCTGGGAAGTTCCAAGCGATTTTAACGCCCGCTTTTCCTCTAAAGGAAAACGGTATATATATAAAATATGGAATTCAAAAACAAAAAATCCTTTTTTAACAGGCTACAGTTGGCACATCCCCTATGATTTAGACATAAATAAAATGACGGTTGCCGCTAAACACTTTGAAGGAACTCACGACTTTGCCGGATTTATGGCAGTTGGCGGAAGTCAAAAAACTACTGTCCGCACCATACGGCTGTGCAGTGTTGAGATAAACCCTGAACAAAAAGAGGAAATTACCATAACGGTTGAGGCAGACGCATTTTTATATAATATGGTCAGGATTATTACAGGAACCTTGGCAGAGGTTGGCTTTGGCAGAATTTCACCTGAAAGTCTGCCGGAGATAATCAAAAGCTGTGACCGAACTTTAGGAGGCTTAACCGCTCCGCCCCAAGGATTATTTTTAAAAAAGGTTTATTACTGATGGAGAATTGAGGAAATTAGGAATATGAAAATCAATAAAAAAGATTTACACATTGAACAAGTTAAAGAACAGGTTTCGCTTATAATGGCAAGCGAAACGTCTTTGGCTGTGCGTGGAAAGACAGTAAGCTTTAAACCTGCAAGGCTTGTTCTTGTTCTGGCTTTAGCACTTATAGTTTTGGTTGCAATCGTAAATCTTTTACTTATTCCATCTAAAAAACCTCATACAGTTGATATGAATTTTGAAAGCGGTAACACATATACCGTGCAGGCTTATAACAATGACCTGCTTATGTACAACAACCGCCATATCAAGGCTGTTAACAAAAAAGGCGAAACTCTTTGGAATATCGACTTGCCCCTTTCTATACCACACATATCCTCAGCAGGTAATTATATTCTGGCTGTAGATTTATCAGGAAACAATTATGCCGGACTTTACAAAAAAGGTGTTCTTGTTCAGGAATTTAAGCTTGGAAACGACATAATTTCCGCAGATGTTAACAAGAAAGGTAATGTGGTTTTTGCAACATCCACCAACGGATATAAGGGCAAAGTTGCCGTCTTTGATAAAAAAGGCAGAGAGCTTTTTGCATGGAATAGCGGTGAAGGTTATTTGATGGATGTTGCAATAAATAACAACGGCAAATTTGTTGCAGCGGCACAACTGCTCAGCGATGCGGAAAATGTTTCATCAAGGATACAGTTCATTGATATCCACCGAAAAAAGGTTGTTCGCACTGCAGATCGCACAGACACTTTGGTTTCACAGCTCAGGTATGCAGATAACCGCCTCCTCTCTGTTTCGGACAGTGAGCTTTGCGGTTTTAGCGAAAACGGACGTGAGCAGTATGTTGTATCTTTCTCCGGGAAAAAACCTGAAAAATTTGATATATCAAGCAATGACCTGTTAACCTTTGTTACAGGTGATAACAAGGGTAATACAGTTCTTGAAATATATAACACACGAGGTAAGTTAAAAGGAAAATATATATCAGGAAACGGAATAAACACTCTTTCTGTATCAGGAGATACTATAGTGATTTCAAGAAACAGAGATATTATGTATATAAATTATCGCGGAAAATTAAAGAAGAAATACGTTTGTTCCCATGATATAAAAAGTGTTGGCATATATGGTAACGGAAAAACCGTTATGGCTGCCGGAAGTACAGCGGCGGATATTATGACCATCAAATAAAAAAGGGTTGTTAAAAAAGTGCAGACCACAAAAGGATGGTGATACCAATATGATTATTCCTCAAATAACAAATATTGCGGATGTTCTGTTTATAGTTTTAATAATACTCTTCGCAGTAGCCGGCTGGAAAAAAGGCTTTATTCGTATGGGGTTTAGCCTGTTTTCCTTTGTTGCCGGAATTATAATCGGTGTTTTACTCTATCCTTTAATAACAGACTTTCTTAAAGGCACTGTCATATATGATTGGATTTTAGGAATTATTTCACCAAACGTTGCAGTTACACCACAAGTAGATTCAACTATGCCATTTAGCGAAACCATCATAGACAGCAGCCGTGCCTTTTCTGCAGGAATTGCCGGATATTTATGCGAACTTGTTCTTAATATCATCTCATTTATACTGGTTATGCTTGTGGTAAAAATAATTATTTCGGTTGTAGGCTATGCATTAAATCTTTTTGCATCGCTTCCTGTAATAAGCCTGATTAACCGAATCTGCGGGGTAGGACTTGGAATACTTGAAGGTATGCTTATTACCTGTATTATATTAGCGGCAATTTATCTTATTCCCTCTCTGGGAAATAACTCTGAAATAACAAGTACTGTTGAAAGTTCTTCAACTGTGCGTATCTTATATTATAATAATCCCATTGTAAGTATACTTCTTCCTGATGCTGAAGCTATACAATAGGGCTTAATCTTCCTCCTCCTTCAGTGTGGAGGAAAAATTCAAATCAGAAAGGTTGTTTTTATGACTATACCGGATAAAAACCAATTATCAGAACTTAAACTTAATGAATTAAAAGACATTGCCAAGGAAATTGGAATTAAAAATGTAATCAAATACAAAAAAATTGATTTGATTGAAAAAATAATTTCTGTTCAATCAATTCTTGAAGATTCTCCAAAAAATATGGAAAAAACTTCAGCTGATATTTCTTCTGCTTCAGAAGAAAATACTCATATAGTTCAAAAAAATACAAGTACAGAAATTGAGTATTCCGACCCTGTCAGACGAACAAATCTTATGAGCGGTGTTCTTGAGGTTATGGCGGACGGCTACGGCTTTTTGAGAAGCGATAACTATCAATCAGGGGAGAACGATGTTTATGTTTCCCAAAATCAAATACGCCGTTTTAATCTAAAAACCGGTGACTTTATTG
Organism: Ructibacterium sp.; assembly: GCA_045603605.1. Taxonomy (GTDB): domain Bacteria; phylum Bacillota; class Clostridia; order Monoglobales; family Monoglobaceae; genus Ructibacterium. The sequence goes on from JAZUMJ010000096.1 coordinate 20,553, forward strand.
TAGGTAACGCCCGTATGCAACACGAGGGCGAGAAGTATCAGGCACTTTTATATGTGCAAACCGTTAATGGTGACAAGGTTGATGTTGCCATACGCAGACAGGCATTTGACGACCTTACCCCTATATACCCTACCGAAAGACTTCATCTTGCCACAGGGAAGAATGACTATGCAATGCGGATTTTTGACCTTGTTGCACCTATAGGAAAGGGGCAGAGAGGAATTATTGTTGCTCCGCCAAAAGCCGGAAAAACAACTCTTTTGAAAAATATTGCAAACAGTATCACTGCAAATAATCCTGATGTACAGCTAATCGTTCTTTTGATTGACGAGCGACCTGAAGAGGTTACTGATATGCAAAGAAGTATTGATGGTGATGTTATCTTTTCTACCTTTGATGAAGAACCCCAAAATCACGTTAAGGTTGCAGAAATTGTTTTGCAGAGAGCCAAACGCCTTGTTGAACATAAAAAGGATGTGGTTATATTACTTGACAGTATAACCCGTTTGACCCGTGCATATAATTTGACGATATCCCCAACCGGAAGAACACTTTCCGGCGGACTTGACCCCGGTGCACTCTATAAACCAAAAAGATTTTTTGGTGCTGCCAGAAATATTGAGGACGGCGGAAGTCTTACAATCCTTGCAACTGCATTGATTGACACAGGCAGCCGAATGGATGATATGATTTATGAGGAGTTTAAAGGTACAGGAAATATGGAAGTTCATCTTGACCGAAAGCTCCAGGAAAGAAGAATATTCCCTGCAATTGATATTTCAAAATCCGGAACAAGAAAAGAGGAACTTCTTCTTGATATGCGTGAAATGGAAATGATGAGAAAGACCCGCCGTGCAATGTCGGACAGAAATCCTGCCGACGTTACGGAAAGCTTTTTAAACTGGATATATAAAACCAACAGTAATGACGAATTTATCGACTGTGCAGGAAAGGTTTTTGGTGACTATGAAAAAAACAATATTTAGAGTAATTTCTTTGTGTCTATGCATACTCCTGTCGTGTTCAGTAATATCCGCAAAGACAAACTCTTCTCCTCCCCAATGGCTTGTTAATGCCTCGGATGGTGAAATACAAAGTGTGCCTCAGCCTCAGCCGGATGCTGAGCCTGAAAAAAAAGCAGATATTAAGGTTCCTATTCTTCTCTATCATCATATTACAGACGAAGAATTCAGCAACGGAAACGAAATCTCACTGATTTCTCCTGAAGATTTCCGTATGCATATGACAGCAATAAAAGTAAATTACACACCTATAAGTTTAAGACAATACTATAATTATATTAACTGTACCGATGGCAGTGTTACCATCCCGGATAATCCGATTATTGTTACATTTGATGACGGCTATCTCAGCAACTATGAACTTGCTTATCCAATACTGAAACAATTGGAGATACCTGCAACAATCTTTGTTGTAACCGATACCGTAGGCGAAACTGCCGAGGGCGGCAAGGTAAACTACCCTCATTTTAATTGGGAACAGGCAAAAGAGATGGAAAAGAGCGGACTGATTGAAATTCAATCTCATACAGCATCGCATAAGATTTTAACTGAGCTTGAATATCCTCAATTAGTTACCCAGCTTAGAAAATCAAAGTATACCATAGAGATGAATTTGGGTAGGGAATGTGATATGATAGCCTTCCCCCATGGTTCATACAACGAGCAGGTTCTGTCTGCCGCAAAAGCTGCAGGATATAAGGTAAATGCCATTGTTGATGATTTATCAACCGAACAGGAATTTGATGTAAATCTGGTTTCAGAGGGTGTTGAGCATCTTGCACGAATGACTGTTGCCGGAACAATGGGAAATGTAAACGTAATCGAAATTGTCAGAAAGGCTATGGCAAAAAAACTGGTATCTAATGACTAAGGGCGAATTTATCGCCCTCACCTTAAATTAATATATACATATAAGAAAGAAGGAAATCTAATGAGTTCAATTAAAATTCCACAGGGGTATAAGCCTGAGCTTGGGCTTTATGATACACAATCTGCAATTGAAATTATAAAACAAAACTTTGCTTTAAAACTCACTAAAGCTTTAAATTTAAGACGAGTTACTGCACCGTTGTTTGTTCAATCAAACACCGGGCTTAATGATAATCTCAGCGGAAAGGAAAGAGCGGTTACCTTTGATATCCCCGATGCTGATGCTGAGGCACAGGTTGTACACTCCCTTGCAAAATGGAAACGTATGGCTTTGGGCAAATATGATTTTCACGTTGGTAAAGGTTTATATACAGATATGAACGCTATCCGCAGAGATGAAAATCTTTCAAATATCCATTCTGTTTATGTTGACCAATGGGATTGGTGTAAGGTTATCTCAGAGGAAGACAGAAACAAAGAATATCTCAAGGCAACTGTTACCGATATTGTTAATGCAATATGTGACACATTAGATGTTGTTAAAGAAAAGTTTCCTTCAATAAAGACAGAGCTTTGCCGTGAGGTAAGCTTTGTAACCTCTCAGGAGCTTGAGGATATGTATCCAAATCTCACCGGAAAGGAAAGAGAAAACGCCTATACAAAAGAACATAAAACAGTATTTATTATGGAAATTGGTGATGTACTTAATTCCGGAGAAAAGCACGACGGACGTGCTCCCGACTATGATGATTGGAAGTTAAACGGAGATATTCTATTCTGGAATGACACTCTCGGAATTGCCCTTGAACTTTCTTCAATGGGAATAAGAGTTGATGAAAAATCCCTTGATGAACAGCTCACAAAATCAGATTGCAACGACAGACGTGAACTTCCATTCCATAAAGCATTGTTAAATGGCGAGTTGCCCTTAACAATGGGCGGCGGAATAGGTCAATCAAGACTCTGTATGCTCCTTTTGGGAAAAGCCCACATCGGCGAGGTTCAGGTTTCGGTATGGGATAATGAAACCCTCTCAAAATGCAAAGAGGCAGGTATACCATTGTTATAAAAAAGAGGCGGTAAATGCCCGTTACTCATAAGGAAGTGAGTAACGGGCATTTGCTATGTACAGTCGGAATGATCGAATATTGTAGTAAAATCTAATATTAAAATTTGGAGGAATTACAATGAAATCAATATTTGAACAAAATGGCGGAACTTACACAAAGGTTGGACATTATTATATTCCAAATGTTTCGGTACCTAACACGAAGAAATATAATGTCGGTAAATATGGTAGGATGCACGCAAAATTTATCATCTTTACC
>JAZUMJ010000097.1:0-5831 GCA_045603605.1 Ructibacterium sp.
TTGAATATATAAAGGAATTAAATCCTGTGTTTGAAGAGGAATATTATCAAAATATTGCTTCATCTGCAAAGATTGAGTGGATTAATTCATATTTAAGTGATAATACTCCATATGGAAATATTCAAGCTTTTGAAAAAGCATACATCGATGCAAATATGCTCTATGCAGTAAACAATTCACGTTTTGATGTTATTGATGATACACTTTTAAAATATGCCAAAGATTTAGGATATGAAAATGAGAACAGCTATAAAGCATATCGTGCCTTGACAACATCGAAAAAAGAAATGGCTGATGAATATATGACAGGAAAGCTTTCCGCATCTCCTGCAAAATCACTAAGCGAATTGATTGGAGTAATGGGTGAAGCGGTTGCTGCTGTAAATACAACATCTTCATCAGGTTCGAGTAGCGGAAGCGATGGAGGAGGCGGAGGCTCCTCATCAAACAAAGGCTCGGGGGTATACGTTCCGACCCCGGTTACACCGAGTGAAACCACCGAAGAAAAAATAGAAAAAGGCTTTACTGATGTTTACGATGGACATTGGGCAAAGGAAGCAATAGACGAACTTGCAAAGCTGGGCGTGGTGTCGGGGAATGATGACGGAAGCTTCGCTCCCTCAAGACCTGTCACAAGAGAGGAATATGTAACAATGCTTGTGAGGGCGTACGGATTGTACGATGAAACATCCGAGTGTGAATTTGATGATGTTACCACAAATGCATGGTATTATAAATATGTGGCTTCCGCAGTTAAGGCAGGAATTGTTGCAGGGGTAGATTATAACAAATTCGGAGCAGGAAGTCTGATAACCAGACAGGATATGGCAGTTATGTCATACAGAGTTATGCAAAAGTATGGAAAAACAATGGTCATGCGTGATTATGAGGCATTTACAGATGAGGTGGCTATAAGCGAATATGCAAAAGAAAGTGTAATGGCATTGTACAGTGCGGAGATTTTAAACGGTGATGAAAAGAGCAATTTCAATCCGCAAAGCAGGACAACACGTGCAGAAGCGGCGATTGTAATATTTAAGCTGATTAAAGGAGGAGAATAATATTGAAGAAGTTAATAACATTATTACTTATGTTAAGCCTGACATTGTGTCAGATTCAGGTTATTGCAACTGACGAAGCGGCAGATTCAAAATATGAAATTCTTCATGGGCTGGAAATATTGGAAGAAAAACAAGGCGAATATATAAAATACGATGAATTTCTCATGGCGGTTGTAAGAATGATTTATGACGGAGAGGTAACGACTGAAAATCTTGATGAGGTGTTAAGGTCAATAGGTTTGGAAAGCTTTGCCGGAGGAACGGGATACATAACCGCTGATGATGCTTGCAAAATAATGGTGACAGTTCTTGGCTACAGCCAAGCAGTGAGCGGAGAAAAATATTACCAGAAAGCATCAGAAATAGGACTTTTAAAGGGTACTTCTTCTGTGACCTCCAAAAACTTGTCATTTGATAATGCGGTGATAATGCTTTATAACATGACCGAGACAGAGGTGTTGGAAGCGTCATTTACTCCGAATCTTACCCTTTCGCAGAGCGGAGAAACATTGCTTGAAGCGGCAAAGAATATTGAAGTAATTAATGGAATTGTGACTGAAAATGCAATGACTTCACTTTCGGGCAAAAGTACCCTCAGAAATGGTGAAGTAAAAATTGGTAACTACTTGTGCCTTGATGAAAAAAACATTTCCGCTGATATGCTTGGTATGAATGTTGAGGCGTATGTGCAGTACGACAAGACTGAGGATATGTATAATCTTTTGTATCTTTACAGTGAAAAAACAAACATAATCACTTTGGTGGATGAAGATATTGAAGATGTATCTGAGGATTTTAAAACTCTTTCATATATTGAAAACGACAGGACAAAAAGCCTTAAGCTTAATCCTGTATTAAAGGTAATATATAACGGACAGTTTTACGGAGCATATACAAGAGCTGACCTCATGCCGGAATCGGGCGAGGTAAAGCTGATTGATAATGATAGTGATGGAAAATATGACGTGATACTGGTTACAAGCTATGAAATAATGGTTGTTGACAGAGTATCCTCAGTTTCGTCGGTTATCTATAATGAATATACCCATACAGGAGCACTTACAAGTATAGACGTATTAAATGAAGATAATGATTTTACTCTGAAAATCATCAAAGATGGTGCAGAGGCGAAAATTTCTGATATTGCGGCGGGAGATATACTTAATATAGCAAGAACTAAAGAAAGAGCTGATGGATATATCCTGATTTATGTAACAAGAAACACACAGGAAGTTTTTGTGAATTCGGTTGACCTATTTGAAAAGACAACCAGCACAGACAAAGGTGAATTTAAACTTTCAGATAGCTTTATCAGGGAGTATACATCAAATGGAAAAGCGGCAAAGGGAGTTGTTCCGGGTGGCACGTACACAGCCTACTTTGATGTAAACGGTGAACTTGCCGCACTTATGACCGAAACTGACGAGTATCAGTATTTCCTGCTTATAAAAGCGTATGTTGATGAGACGAATGAAGAAATATACTTAAAAGGTAAGGACATGGAGGATGAGCAGGTTATATATACTTTAAAGAAAAAAGTGAAATATAACGGAGAATCTGCAAACAGAGAAGTGTGCTACTCGGATTTGGTTGATGCTGCTGGGAAAACCTTTGTACAGGTATTGCAGATTAAGGAAAAAAACGGCATGATAAAGGAAATAAGAACAGCAGAAAATACAATACTTGTTGATGAGGATAAATTTACAAAAACTGCTCTTAGCGGGTCTTACCGTCCTGCTGTAAATACATTTAACAATAAAATTTATATCAAAGGGGCGAAGGTTATAGTAACCACTTCGGGAGAATCACATGATGTAAAGGATTACCTTGTAACGGATGCATCAACTCTTAAACAGGATGGCTTTTATAATTTTACTGCTTATAACGTTGATGAATTTGGATATACGGATTTAATAATGCTTAAGCTTACCGAGGCAGAATACAAAGAAAAGTATGAAGTAGGAACAGTTTATGTATATAAAATCAATGACGTTGTAAGAGATGACGAAATTATAGAACAACTTGAATGCTTTGTTTCGGGATATGGAATTTTGTCGGTATATTCTGATGAAAAAGGAGTATTCGACGGACTTGCACCAGGAGACAGAGTATCTCTCAGCATCAATGACGACGGACGTGTGTTCTATGCGGCACGTGATTTTTCTATAAGCAACATGGGTGGAGTATCGAACGAAACAGATATATACACAAGTGAAAAGAATATATATGGAAAAGTGGAGAAAGTGGATGTTGAAAGAAAACATGTAAAGCTGAATTGTAACGGGATAAATTCACTCAATATAACAGGTGCATCAGTTGTTATATATCATTCTGAGAGTAAAGAATATGAGAATGCAACCGTAAATGATATAGAGATTGATGATTATGCATATTGTACCACAAGCTGGAGCAGAGTTGATTCAATTTACATTGTAAGAAAGGATTAAGGGGGTAAAACGATGAAAAAACTAATATGTATATTGCTGGCATTAATGGTTGTTTTTCCTCAGACTATGTATGCAAAAACGGTTTATGAACTGAACAATTGGGAAATTACCGGCACAGACGGAGCAGGAAGTGCAGGATTTACGGATGAAGAAGTGTACGAGGGTAAATATTCAATGAAGATATCAAATCCTGGTGAGAGTGATGTCAGGGTGAGAGTTATAAACGATATTGCTCTTACGCAGGGAAAATATAATCTTGAGTTTTACGCAAAAGGACAGTATACTGTTGAAGATATAAAGATTGGAGGTAACTGGGCACATAAAACTCTTGATAATGCAGATGCAGAGGTTCTTGATAACGGCTGGACAAAATATACATATACATTTTCAAGAATAGCGGCAAATGCAAAATTCAATTTTACCGTTGAGGGGAACTGTGATTATATTTATATTGATAATGTTTCACTCATGCTTGACGGAACAGATACAAATGTAATATCAAACAGTGGTTTTGAAAGTGTAACAGAAACTGTTTATGAGTCAAATGATACTGTAAAGGATATTATTATTCATAGGAATGATAAAGCTTGCTTTTTATCATGGACAAATCCGTTAAATGAAAATATATCCTCGGTAAATATTTATAAAACAGACGGGGAAAATGAGGAATTACTTGACGGAACTTTTTCAACGGCTTCGGGAGCTGTTAATACCGTCCTTGTTCAGGAGCTTGAAGCCGGCAAGAACTATATGTTCAGAATTGAGCTTGATATAAAAGGGAAATTTTCAGATGTTATATTGAGTGATGACGGAACAGTTTCAAAACTCGAAATTCCCACGGGCTGGGATTTAAGCAGAGGAGCGGGAAATCAGGGATATTCTCCTTTCGGGGCATATGTTGATAATAAGGTTTCGCATTCGGGAAAGGCTTCGATGAAGTTTTATTCAACACAACCCAGAGTTGTTGATAATGTCAACATGATATTTTCACAAACGACAGACTTTGAAAATGGCGGAAACTATTATGTAAGCTTTTGGGTAAAAGCCAATAATTCAGCTACGGTTAATACAGTTTATAATTGGAGTGCATGGGATGAGGGAAAATCAGGCATAATAGGCGGAACCCCTGAAACCTTTGAATGGAAAAAAGCAGAATTTTATCTTACAGGTGCCACTGCCAGCGGAACTTTCAGGCTGTTAATGAACAACATTATGACCGGATTGTGGATTGATGATTTTGAAGTGTATAAGCTGGATGAGAACGGTGAAAAGACGGGTGAAAACCTGTTCAAGAATCCGGGTTTTGAAGAAGGTTTGGAAAGCACAAATGTAACAGAAGTTCATAATTTAAAAGCAGAACCTGATAATGGCAGAATTAAATTTACATGGAATGAAGCAAAAAATATCAATGGAATCAGGGTTTATGAAATGGATGAGGATGAACTTAAACTCCGTGCAGACCTTTCGGCTGATTCTTCGTCTGTTACAATAAAAAATCTTGAAAACTACAAAAACTATACCTATGTAATCAAAACTGTAGATTCTAAAAACGGAGAGAGTGAGGGCGTAGAAATAACATCTGCACCAAATCCCCCGGATTTTGAAATCACAAAGCCTGTCCTCTATATGGACGGAAAAATTGCAGGCGAAATCACAGAGGGGCTTGCAAATGTTAAAATGAGTGCGACGAATTTCAAGCTTGATACTTCCACAGATGTATCCTTGATACTCGTACTATATAAGGATAAGGAAATGGTGAATTGTGAAATTCAGACAAAAAATGTAGGAAGCAGTACATCAGATTCCTCTTCACAACAGTTTAATTTATTTATGCAAATCCCTTCCGGTGAGGGATACACAATGGATGTTCTTGTGTGGGATAATCCTGAAAACATGGAAATTTTATGGAGGTAAAAGAAAATGAAGAAAAGATTAATGTCACTTTTAGCAGCTGTAGCAATGCTTTCATCGTTTGTGATTCCTGTAAATGCAGGGTACACTCCTGATAATATGTACTATGTCAGTGATGTCGAAATAATGAATGCGAACAAATCCGGTGCATCTATAAACATAAGTAATGAATGGTCAAATAATGGGGGATATAATCTTCGTGTGTATGATGTTCAGGGAGTTATAGGTGGAGCGTACCAAAGTCTGGATCTGAAGCTGTCTAAGGCAGTAGAAGTTGGAAAAACCTATACCGTGGAATTTTATGCTCTTAATTTATGGAATGGTGCGGTGATTGATGCACTTATAGGATGGGATATGTCTGTAATGTCAAGATTCAACATTCCGACACTTGAAACTGTTTACACAAAGTATA
>JAZUMJ010000098.1:0-8041 GCA_045603605.1 Ructibacterium sp.
CTATTATATCACGTCGTTCCCGACTTGTCAAGTACTTTTTTAAGTTTTTTTAAACTTTTTTATCTCATCACCCATCGGGAACTTCCCCCTCAACGAGCGACTTGCTTAGTATATCAGCTTTTTCCCCTCTTGTCAACACTTTTCTTAACTAAATCTTACACAGTTTTATCCGCTATCCCCTCTCCTCCTTTTGTCGCTTTTTGACAAACCCTCCCCATCCCCTTTGGATATTATGCATAGGGAAAAGATTTTAGGACAGGCTCAAGCCTGTCCCTTTTACTTTTTATTCTGTTTCAACTTCAACTGAGAAATCTTCCTCGTCCAAATCATCAACGGTAACTTCTACCTTCTTTTTACTGAACAATTCAGAAACCTTATCAATTGCAGCCGGTGCTAAATCCAGTAATCTGTCGTAAATACCATTTTGGGGAGTTACTGAAATCATTCGGATTTTTCCGTTTCCTACAACCAAAAATGCTTCAGGTGTAAGAGAGATGCCACCGCCTGTACCGCCGCCAAACATATTCTTAGGTTCCTCGCCATTTTCCTTTTGACGTTGTCTTTTCTCAAATTCTGAACCACCAACACCAAATCCCATAGCTACCTTTGAAATTGGTATAACAACAGAACCATCAGGAGTTGTAATAGGGTCGCCTACGATTGTATTAACATCAATCATTTCTTTCAGTCCCTGAAGAGCTGTATACATTATCCCCTCAATTGGATGTTTGTTTTCTGCCATTTTTTACACTTCCTTTATTTTTTATATTTTGAAAATAAGTAAAGACCTGTTTAATTCCTACTTTAAATAGGGCGTTTATAATATGCGCAGGCTTTACTTTAATTATACTTCTAAAGCCAAAATCTAAACGTTTTTCATAAAAATCCGGTGTGACTTCAATCTGTGGAAAATCAATTATAAAATAATTTGTTAATATTGGATATACTGTTCCAACCAATCCCCACACAACTGCATACACCATTCCTGTATGAGCAGGATTTCCTGTTCCCACATCAAGCACAAGCTTTAATCTGGAAATTTCTATTTTGTGCCGCATTCCGCCTAAAACGTCACGCAGAACAGCACTTATCTCATCATATTTCTCACGGTATTCATCAATAATTTCTTCTATTGAGCCTTCCTGATATCCGCCTTTTTCCGGGTTATATACCCTTTCCTTTATATCCTTCCACCAACTGCCTTCATCTTCAGAATTTTCATCTTTGTTTTTATTTGAAGTTCTTGTTTTCTTGGATTTATCTTTATTAGTATCAGGTTTAAGACTTCTTTTTAATACAAGTCTTTTCACTCCTGCCACACGAAGTTCAATTGAGATAACGCTATCTTTAATTTCAATAGCTACAATCCACTTGATATATGCCGCTGCAATAATCAGCCCAACAATAGCTACTAAAATCACAAGCATAGCTATAAGTATATACTGCAACAGCATCACAACCTTCCGTTATAATTTAGGATTATTCACTTTCTTTTTCAGTTTCGGCAGCAACATCTTCAATGGAAATTTGTTGGTGTTCCAACTCCATCTCCATCTGTTCTCCTTCCTCGGATTTACCAAATGATTCAAATTCAGGTAACTCCTCTAAAGCAGCAACTCCGAAACATCTCAAAAACTCTTGTGTAGTTCCAAAGAGAATAGGTCTTCCCGGTGCGTCAAGACGCCCCACTTCTTCTATTAAATTTCTTTCAACAAGTCGGTTAACAACATAATCGCAGTTTACACCTCTGATATTTTCAATGGTGCTTCTGGTTACAGGTTGCTTATATGCAACAATTGCCAAAACTTCAATTGCAGCATTTGAAAGATTTTGTTTCCGCCTTGGTTCTGCAAGCATTGCAACATAGTCATGGTATTCTCCTCTTGTACACATCTGGTAAGAATCCTCAAGCTGGATAAGATGTATACCACGTCTTTCGTAGTTATACTCATCCATCATTTTCTTAAGGATTTCACGAAGAGAACTCTTGTCCACATCTACAATATCAGCAAGACGTTCCAGTTCTACCGCATCGCCTGCCGCAAACAAGACACTTTCCAAAATTGCCTGTATTTCTCTAATTTCCATAAATACCTCAATCCTCTATACCGCTAAGGTCTATTTCTGCCGATTCATCTGTACGATAGACCCGTGGATTTGAAAAATCATTTTCATCATCATATTCCACTCGGATTTTATTAAGCTTTATCAATTCAAGGACAGCCAAAAAAGATGCCACAGCCTCCGGTCTTGATTTAATACCCGAAAACAATTCCTTAAATTTCAATCTGCTCTTTGAAATGAACTTTTTCCATATTCCTGAAACTTTTTGTCTCAGTGATACCTTTTCATGACCCACAATTCCCTTGAATGATTCCTTTGGGGGCGGTTGCTTTCTTTCAAGCTTTTGATATGCCCTCTTATATGCCGCAAGTAAATTTTCAGTTGTCATACCTGCATAGTTCCACTCTGCCGGCGGTCTTTCAATTGCATCGGGTGGTTTAAAGAACATAGTTGCACCTATATTCTGACGTGGGGCAAGATATTCTCCTGCCGCTTTTACCTTATTATACTCAATAAGCCGGCGTACAAGTTCTTCCCTTGGGTCAAGTTCTTCCTCGCCTTCTTCTTCAGGTTTTGGAAGAAGCATTTTTGATTTAATCTGCAAAAGCGTAGCTGCAAGAACCAAAAACTCACTTGATACTTCCAAATCCATCTCCTGCATTTCCTGAACTACCGAAAGATATTGTTCAAGTATAACCGCTATGGGTATATCATAAATGCTTACCTTATTTTTTCTAATCAAAGTCAGGAGCAAATCAAGGGGACCTTCAAAATGCTCCAATTTGTAATTTATCTGCTCCATAACTCACCTTTTAGATAAATAATCCAATTATCAAACCATATAAAGAAATTATTCCACTTTGGCACAAAGCAAAAATTCTGTCAAAAATCGGAAGATTAATCAATATAATTAAAATAATAAATCCATATCGCTCATATTCCATTAATTTAAAATAAAGATTTGCAGGCAAGATTGCAGTAAGCACCTTTGAACCATCAAGAGGCGGTATTGGAATAAGATTAAATAGTCCAAGACCAAGATTAAGACTTACAAGAAAATAGCATATCATATATCCTGTTTGAGCAAACCAGGTTCCAACCGATGTTGTCATTCCAAGTCCTGTTCCGCCAAGAGCAATCACACCTATATACGCAAAAAATGCCAATATAAAATTAGAAATCGGACCTGCCAATGATGTCAAAACCATTCCGCCTTTTTTATTATTGAAGTTCCAAGGATTAACCGGAACAGGTTTTGCCCATCCAAATCCAAAGACAAACAAGCACAAAGCACCGATTGGGTCAAGATGTGCAATTGGATTTAAAGACAATCTTCCCGAATATTTAGCTGTTTTGTCACCCATAAAATACGCTGCCAAACCGTGGCACAGTTCATGTACGGAAAGTGATAAAAGCACGCAAAACGCAATAACAAGGACATAAAAAAGCTTTTCTCCACCGCTTAAATATGAGTTTCTTAATACTGACAAAAGCATATTAAAATCTCCCTTACATAAAAATTATATATCACGGGAAACCAAATCTGCATAGGTTTCTCTTCTTACAGCTAACTTTGCATTACCGTCTTTGACCATAACCACAGGCGGTCTTGGTATACGGTTATAATTACTTGCCATAGAAAAATTATATGCTCCTGTTGCAAGTATTGCCAAATAATCGCCTTTGTTTACCTTGGGGAGATTGGCTTTTTCAATCAACACATCCCCTGATTCACAGCATTTTCCTGCAACTGTTACACACATTTCATTTTCGGCACAGGGCTTATCCGGTAATACCGCAGTATATTCTGCATCATACATAATATACCTTGGGTTATCTGCCATTCCTCCGTCAACAGAGACATATGTGCGTACATTGGGTATCTCTTTTACACAGCCAACTGTATAAACTGTCAATCCGGTGGATGCAACAATTGAACGACCCGGTTCCATAATTATAAAAGGCAACTTAACTCCAAGTTCTTCTGCCTGATTGTGAACAACCTCCGAAACAGCTTTAATGTACATATCATAATCTAAAGGCATATCAGCATCAACATATTTAATACCGAAACCTCCGCCTAAATTCAATTCCTTAATTTCAAGTGAATATTCATTCTTAATCTTAGCAATGAACTCCATCATAGTTTTTGCCGCAAGCTTAAAGGGTTCAAGCTCAAATATCTGTGAACCGATATGGCAATGAATACCAACAACATTAACATTGTTCATCTCCATTGCCTTTTTAATAATTTCATCTGCTTCACCGGTTTCCAAAGCAACTCCAAACTTAGAATCAATCTGGCCGGTTTGTACAAAACTATGAGTATGGGCATCTATACCCGGTTTAATACGAAACAAAATATCTGCAGTTTTTCCTTTTTCTTCTGCAAGGTTATTTAATAATTCAAGTTCAGAAAAATTATCAACAACAATTCTTCCTACACCGTTATCTAAAGCCATTATAAGCTCATCAACAGTTTTATTGTTGCCGTGAAAATAAATTTTATCTGCCGGAAATCCTGCTTCTAATGCTGTATAAAGCTCACCGCCTGAAACAACGTCTATTCCCATTCCCTCTTCCTTCATAATACGGTATATTTCCTTACAGGAAAAAGCCTTACTTGCATAAAGCACTAACCCGTTGCCGTCATAATACTCGTTCATTGCATTTATATATGTATTACAATTTTTACGGATTTCATTTTCATCCATAACATAAAGAGGGGTCTTAAATTCCTTTGCCAAGGCAGAAACTTCACAACCGCCAATCTCTAATTTTCCGTTTTTGTTAACTGTCAGACAGTCCATTACAAACTGCATCTTCTCCATAGCCTTTCCGCCCGCAAAAATTTTCATTTATAATCATCCTGTTCGGGCAAAACAGAACATCACTCAATTTCTTCCAAATCACATTTCATTGTATCATAGAGAATAAACTTTGTCAAACAATAGAATTAAAACAATTCATCTGTAAAATACGCATTTGTGTTTGCGTGTTTTCCGTTTTTATCCGTAACTGTTATTCTTACATATCTGTCTTGAGGATTAACATTAAATATTGCTTTTGTAACGGGATTTTCTACATCCCCCGTTACAAATTCAGTTCTCCTTATTCCTGTATTTAATCTTATCATACAAGCATCCGAACAGGTCACGCATATTTTACCGTCTTCAAACCATAAATCATATATTTCAGGACCTTGGGATGCATAAAAATTCCCCGACATTAATGCATCAGTTATAGCTTTATATTCAAGCTTTTCCGCTTTTATCATGGTAAACCCGCCAAAGGAATCATCAAACTCATCATTATGGTTATCGTCTGCGGCAATACAGTATATCCGTTTTCCCCCACGGAGCATATCCTCATATTCTCTTTCATTATAATCATTATATCCTGATGCCAGACAACCAAAGTTAACAATCTCCATTGCATGCATATGCTCGTATCCCATATAATCCATGTAATTTTCAAGTGACCATACAGGATGATTATATGTAACAAAGAAACCCTTTTCTCTTCCTCTCTTCATCATCTCATTTATACATTCTTGGTTATGGTCTCTGATAAAATCAGGCTCATTTTCATCAATTTTTATTTTATCCCGATAGGTAGCTGCATTACCCCATATGTATTCAGAACGATGATAACAAATCTGTGTGTGATTATCAGGGTCTAAGGCGATATAACAAATATGACAGGTTTTCTTTTCGTTCCAGGGCTTATCCTCTGCTTCATCACATTTTAATTCAACTCCGTTAAGAGGCAAAAAACTCTCATCTGCAAGTTCTGGGTGAGGCACTAAAACTTCATGGTCTGTATATGCAACAATGGAATATCCTTCTTTAATATACTTCTCTTTAATCTCATTAGGTGTAAGAACACCATCTGAAACCGTACTGTGACAATGCAAATTTGCTTTATAAAAACTTCCGTCATTTGGCAATAAATATTTCCTCATAAATAGCACCTCAAATAACAATATAAATAATACATATCAGTATAATATTAACACTTTGACATACAAATGTCAATCATAAAAGGCATCTCTTTACATTTCAATTTGTTTATGTTAAAATATCAAAAACATATATATTACTACGTTTTTCGTAAATATATACATTTTACGCTCAAGCGTTTTAGGAGATTAGTTATGTGGACATCAAATAAAATTAACCAGAAAATTACAATAACCGAGATGTTTTCATTTTTTGAAGAACACAAAGATATTAATTTCAACTTCCCCGGAGAATCTCATAACTTCTGGGAATGTCTTTATCTGTCCAAAGGCGAATTATGCATTTCTGCAGACGAGCGGATATATAATCTCACCAGCGGTGAAATTATTTTTCACAAGCCCTTGGAATTTCATAAATTCACTATCGAAAGCAGTGAAGGTGCAGATATTATTGTTTTCTCCTTTTCTTTCGATTGTGATTCCGCAGAATATTTTAAAAACAAGGTTTTTAGACTCTCCGAAAAACAAAAAGATATAATATACAGACTACGGGATTACGGACGTGAAAATGTGGTTTCAGGAAGCAACTATTTACTTCCGTTCATGACATCAAACACATATTCACAAATGGTTATTACATACATTTATCAGCTGCTTCTATCTCTTATAGCAGATAACACCGTTGCACCTGAAACATCCGACTCATACGATGCAACCATATATAAAAAGGCAGTAAACTATATGAATTCAAACATAAACACAAACCTGCTAATTTCAAACATTGCCGATGAATATAACATAAGCGTTTCAACTCTTAAAAGAATTTTCAATAAATATGCAGGGATAAGCGTGCATAAATATTTCTTACAGATGAAAATCAAGAGAGCAACACAGCTTTTACAGGATGGAAATTCTGTAAGCAATGTTTCTGAGAAATTAGGATTTAGCAGTCAAGGGTATTTTTCCGCTGCATTTAAACGTGAAACCGGAATTTCCCCGTCTGATATAAAATAATATATCTTCGACACCTGATAATTATATTCGACAGTATAAATTTTTTTTGTGGGCAAATACTTTATAAAGAATATAATTCCAAACAGGACAGGAGATATAATCAATGATAAACAAGGTAGAAATCTGCGGTGTCAATACTTCCAAACTGCCCACTCTCACAGAAAAAGAAAAAAATCTGCTCTTTGAAAAAATAAAAGATGGCGACCCTGATGCACGCCATCAATTTATTCAGGGAAATCTCAGACTTGTTTTAAGCATTCTTCAGCGTTTTAATAACAGAGGCGAATCCGCTGACGACCTCTTCCAAATAGGTTGTATCGGTCTTATAAAAGCCCTTGATAACTTTGATACATCACATCAGGTAAAATTTTCCACCTATGCCGTACCTATGATAATTGGAGAAATTCGGCGCTATCTCCGTGATAACAACTCAATAAGAGTTAGTCGTTCTATAAGAGATACTGCATACAAGGCATTAGGTGCAAAAGAAAGGCTCACTGCCGCAGCCGGCAGAGAGCCTACATTAGAGGAAATTTCCAAGGAAATAAATCTTCCCGTTGAAGAAATTTCTATGGCGCTTGATGCAATTATGGATCCTGTTTCTCTTCAGGAACCTGTGTATCACGACGGCACCGATGCCGTTTTCGTTATGGATCAGGTTAAAGACGAGAAAAATATGGATGCCCTCTGGCTTGAAAAATTTTCTCTTAAAGAAGCAATGATCCGCCTTGGCGAAAGAGAAAAGAATATTTTAACTCTTCGCTTTTTTGAAGGAAAAACCCAAATGGAGGTTGCAGGAGAAATCGGTATTTCTCAAGCACAGGTTTCCAGATTGGAGAAAAATGCTCTTTCGCATATGAAAAAATTCTTATAATTCCTTTGCCAAGTATTTCTTATTGCCAAAATCAATGGCGTCAGTGCAAACACTGACGCCATTGATAAATATGAATAGTAACAAGATAATCTTGTTCTTCTGAAATTAGTTTCTTTCATATTTTTTCC
>JAZUMJ010000099.1:0-4277 GCA_045603605.1 Ructibacterium sp.
AACCGCAATTGTTGACAATGCCATCATTAAAACAAGACAGATTGCCAATGTGGATTTTAACATCCTTTTCATTATAAATCATCCTTTCTTAAATGAAATATATAAATAAAATTTTAATAATTTTTTATTTTTTGCGGACGGACAGAGGCGTCCGCCCCTACGCCCTCTCCGTCACGGTTTCGCCATGCCACCTCTCCCAAAGGGCGACGCTCTATAAAGGCTCTCCCTCCGGGAGAGCCGTCAGCGTTAGCTGACTGAGAGGGTTTGGTGTAGGGCGTGACGACCCCGGCACGCCCTACACCAAATTCATTTCCTTATATACCGTATAGGGCAGTGGGCTGTTCATATCCCGCCAAGCATAGGCTTTGGCATATTCCGCTCCTGCAGGGATTTCTGCCGTTACACTTTTTTGATAGTTCTCTCCCACCAATAAATTTATCATACGGCTCTCGCCGTCATAGAAGGCAAGCATCAAAACACATTCTTCATTTTCTCCCATAAATGCATTACTTGCCACAAGATGTGCCGTTATCTCTTTTCCGTTCTTTTCCATTGCAAGTTTAATCTGTGAGGTTTGATTTGTATCAATCAGTGTTGCTTTTCCAAATTCCTCAGCAACACCATTCTCACTAACCTCTGCCTTATACTTTGTGATATCCCCCTTAAACACAAAATCAAGAGTATAATTTCCTGATAAATCCGCTGTTGCCCTGCCAATATTTTCATAGCTTTCAAGTCCTGCCCCTGCATATATTGGGAAAAGACTTACGCTAATCTCTGCCAAGGCATCTGCCTTTCCGCCAATATATCCTCTGTTTATTGACATATCATAAACAAATGGGGAAGTTACTGTTTTTGCATCCTCAATCTCAAAATGTGTTCCGTTAACATTAAGCACTGCCTTATACTCCGATATATCCCCTTCAAAGGGGAAATCTATAATATACTTTCCGTCCATATCCGAATAAACCTGACGCATATATACGATATTCGATATAGACATCGTTTCTGTTACAGTATCTTTTGGCACAAGCATAAAATTCACCGGTTTATTAGACAAATTGCCCTCAATCTCACCGCTGAATGTAACTCTTTTCACTGTTTTATCGTAGAAAAACAGTTCGTCACCGGGTTCTTGCAATGTTATATTTGCCTTTAATTCATTTCCATTCTCATAGCCTTTTATCCATAAACGATAACCGGCTGCGTAAAAATAGGCATAGGAGCCTTCCTCGATAGGAAGTCTCCGTAGCTTACTTCCATTATGATAAACAGTTATGCATCCCTTGTATTCTTCAAGAGTTGAAACATTTACAGAATACACCTCATTATTACCCAAATCCTTTTGGCTTTTAACAAGGTCATACAAATTAAGTTCAACAACCGTATTTATCTCATTTGTCCAAACTAAAACATAGTTGTGCAGAGGGTCTGTTATAACAGGCCTCTCTGTAAACTCCTCAAGCAATGTATAATTGCCGTATGTATTTGTCATAGGGTTTGTCGCCCCGTTTACGTTAATCGTCAACATAAACATCAGGCAAAATATACATAAAAGTTTTTTCATAATAGCACTCTCGTTTTATTCTAAAGTTTAACCGAACAATCGGTATAGATTGGTGCAATTGTTGCAAAGTCTTCCCAGAAGTATACCACAACCTCAGCCGGCAGACTTGTTTCAGCAAGAGAAATAACTCCGCTTACTCCTTCCATACCAACAGCACCTGAATAATCAATCTGTTCCAAGCCAATCATAACGCCGTTTGCATCATAAACTGCCGCCATAAGGATTGCATCATTTAAAGGATTCTCTGTATTATTATGAATAATCGCAGAATATGAAACGCTGTTACTCTCATCAACAGATGCTTCTACCTCTGCAACTGCATAGTCTTCAATTACCTCAATTTTTAAGGTCTTAAGACAAATCTTTGTTTGGAAGTTCTTATTAAGCATACCAAACTTACCATCTGCCCATACATCAGGCAATGCATCGCCGTTAATATTCTTTGAAAGGTCTGTTGCAACTGAATTATAAACAACCGAGCCATCTAAAGTTGTGAGTTTATAGGTAAAGCTTGCTCCGTTCATTTCCATCTCGAAATTCAATTCTCCAAGATAGAAAATTCCGATATTTGGCTCAACGTTTTCATATCCTACTGCTGCAATAGCGTTTTGTGACAAGTCACCGCCGTTTTGACCATCCTTTAAGAAATCAAAGTCATAACCCATTTTTGTGGCTTTTAACATATATCCGTTTTGTGCCGTCAGTTCATCTCCTGAAATCTGCACATCACTATTAAGATAAACATTGTAACCCAATGTATACTGGTCACGTTCATCTGTATTCCAGCCTGTTGCGTTTATCTTACCTGATACACGCCACTTATTGCCAAGGGGTTTGTCATAGACAAATGCCTGATTTTCTTCTATCTTCAAACCGTTTTCTGTATCAATTGTTGCCCCCAAAAGACTGAACCCGTCAGCAGTTGCTCCATTTGCTGTAAAGTCATTTTCGTAAGCTGTGATATAATCGGATGCTTCTGTTTCAATCTTAAGGTTTTTAAGAGAAACGGTTGTGTTTTCTGTATTATTGATAAGAGCAAATCTTCCGTCTGTCCATATTTTCTCAGGTACATCTTGGTTTATATTTTTTGTTAAATCAATGTTTTTTTGTGCATAAACTGTTGAACCGTCAACAGATGAAATTGTACATGTTAAGTTTGTTCCGTTCATTTCAATCTCAAAGTTTATATAACCAAGATACATTATTCCCTCTATGGGATTTGTGTTTTCATAAGTACAATCTGCTATTCTATAGTGTCCGAAGTTTCCGCTTGTATTACCATCTTTCAGGAGGTCAAATTCATAACCGTTTTTATTATGCTTAATCACATATCCATTCTCAGCAGAAAATACATCTTCGGCAATCTGTGCATCACTGTTTAGATAAAAATTATAGTTAAGCCAATATGTTTCATTTCTTCCCGCACCTTTTATCTGTCCTGATACACGCCATTTATCACCAAGAGCTTTTTTATAAACTAAAGCTTGGTTCACATCAAGTTTAAGGCCATCTGCTTCATCAATTGTTGCATTCTTTGTAAGAAGTCCGCCGTTCTTCAAATCCGCAACTGTTAAGCTTTCTTCGGTAAAGTTCTGCTCATAAACGGTTACAAGCTTGGTTTTTGCTTTTTGAATTTGAATGCTTGTTACCCATGCACCGCCGCCATCAGTTACAATACCGAAATAGCCCTTGTTTTTAACAGGAACAGCGGCACCTTCTTTTGTTAAATCATAAGTAAATTCTCTTACTTCGCTTGCCAAGGCTGCTTTAAAGGAGATAACACCTTTGTTATATTCAATTTCAATTGTTTCTTCGCAGTACTCATAGTCAACTGTTTTAGTGTTGTATATTGAAGCTGTTTCAGAAAAATGTTCTTTATATCCTGTTCTTTCTTTGTCTGCTTCATCTACATAAACCAATGTTTTCCAATCAGCCGGTTTTGTGCCGTTTACAAACACATCAATAAATTCAACCCTATATGAATATTCTGTTTTATCGGGGTTTGCCTCTTTATACGCCTGATGCACAGGGTCTTCTTCATTAAATTCTTCACCAAAGGTAGCCTTTCCCTGATGAATTTCTACGCCAACATTTTTATTCGTTCCGTCTCCGTTAAGAATAAAACCTGCACCGTTCCAGCCATAACTTACCTTTCCACTTATTTTAAAGCTATCTGTCAAATCAGTTTCATAAAATGTTGTTGTATTTCCTGCAATGCTCATTTTTGAATTGGTTATTGCTAATGCTTCTTGATTTGACCAGCCATCGGTGTCTGCTGTTTCCAATGTAAAATCTTTAGTGTAGATAGTTTGTAAATTACTTTCAGTTGCCTGACCTTCTGTTGCTGATACAGCAATTGTTGAAACTGCCATCATCAAAACAAGACAGATTGCCAAACAGGATTTTAATTGGTTTTTAATTTTCATTTTATCTATCCTTTCTGAAATTTATTTAAATTTATAATTATATTTTGTTGTTTTACGGTGCGATGTGGGCATCGCCCGTTTTTTCGGCGTGCCGAGTCGTCACGCCCTACGATAGGCGACTGAGGGAGTCCCGGTTTTCCGCAACATTGGGAAACACCTCCCGTCACGGCTTCGCCGTGCCACCTTCCTCAAAGAGGAGGGCTTATTAAAGGGCATTATCTCAATTCCCCTGCTCCGCAAAGGGGGTTTGGATTTGCAAAATCCTTAAACAATGTTGCCACAAC
>JAZUMJ010000100.1:0-38538 GCA_045603605.1 Ructibacterium sp.
TTAAAGAAATATTGAAAAAAACAGAAAATAGGTATATAATATTATAGTCGAATATAATCGACAAGGTGAGATTTCTTAACGGTGTTTACACCGGCGGTTGTGCCACTCTCTAAAAAGGGGGTGGTTGCTATGCAGAAATACATATTGAGAATTATATTTTTGATAATTGTGTTTTTGATAACATTTGCTATAAAAGTAAAATAACCGCCCTTCAACTCGTCAAAGTTTTGGCGGTTATTTAACCCTATAACTCTGGCACGACCGTTTGAAGTCTTGCCTTTTCTTATTTTTATTATACATCCAAAAGAGTAATTTGTCAACGGATATTTCAAAACTGTTTAAGTATTTCATAAATATATTTTTTTTCTGCAAGCCCCATAGAAAAAGCGGTTGCACTGCCTGAACAGATACCCAACTTAAAGGCTTTGTAATAGTCGTTACTTCTTGAAAATTCAGCAAGAAAACCTCCTACTAAAGAATCACCTGCACCTGTGGAGTTGATAACACAGCCTTTTGGTGCAGACATAGTAAAGGATTGACCCTCTTGGGTTACCATAACTGCTCCCAGTTCTGCCATAGAAATAATAACATTTTGTGCCCCCATAGCTTGCAATTCTTTTGCACCCTCAATTGCCTGAATATGAGTTTCAATCTTTTTGTTGAGGATTTGACCAAGTTCATAATGATTTGGTTTTATTAAAAAAGGCTTTTCTCCAAGAGCTGAAAGCAGAGCATCACCTTCTGCGTCCAATATAACTTTCACGGATTTTGCTTTAACCAATTCAATAATGTTCCTGTATATATCCGTTGTAAGCCCGTTTCCGGGGCTTCCGCTCAAAACAAGATAATCAGCCGTGGTTAGATTTTTCAGCTTATCAAAAAGATTTGATAAGGATTCATTATCAATTATTGGTCCTTTAGCATTTACTTCTGTTTCATTATCGGTTTTAAGTTTAACATTTATTCTTGAATTTCCCGAGGGAAGATGAATAAAGTCTGTTTTAATTCCGTCATCTTCTAAAATTCGGCAAATTTCTGTGCCTGTAAACCCTGCAACACAGCCAAGAGCTATATTGTCTACACCTAATCTGTTTAATATCACAGAAACGTTAATTCCCTTTCCGCCCGCCTGTATTTCTTCTCTTGAAGAACGGTTTACCTGACCTTGGGTGAAAGAGGGAACAGACAGAATATAATCAAGAGCCGGATTTAGAGTTAATGTATAAATCATAGTCAATCTCCTTAATAAAAATTTTCTACAAAGAAAACTGCAAGACAGGCAAGGGTTGCAACTGTAAGCAAGCTTTTTTCCATATAAGAAAAAACTATTGCAACACAAAGACCAACTGTTGCGGATATGAAACTACTGGTTGAATAAAATATTGCAGGCAGAGTCATTGCGCCCAAAACCGCATAGGGTATATATTCTAAAAAAGTTTTTATATAAACATTTTTAATTTCACGCCGAAATAAAGTCAGCGGAAGACATCTCACTGCATATGTAACAGATGCCATAACGGCAATATACAAAATAATTTGTGAAGTATTCATTATTCAGCCTCCTTTTTGGGAAAGAAGATAGCCCCTAAGCCTGCGGCAGTAACAGAGGAAATAATAATAACAAATCCCTCTGAAACACCGGATAGAACAGGAACCCATTTAAATGAACAGCTGAGAAAAACAGCTATAAGAATTACCACGAAAACAGGAAGGCTGTTTTTTGCAGCAGGAACAATAATTGCAAGAAACATCCCGTAAATAGCAATGCCCAGTGCAGATTGTGCCACAGGCGGAAGAAATGCTCCGGCTGCAGCCCCTAAGAGAGTTCCTAATGCCCAACCTATGTATGGAATACATATAAGACCTGCCATATATTTTTTGCCGACCCGTTCCTTTTTTGTGGATGCAACGGCAAACACCTCGTCTGTAATACCAAAGGAAATGCCAAGCCGGGCAGGAATTTTAATGGTTGGGTCAATTCTTTGAGAAAGTGATAGGGACATTAGAGAATACCGTATGTTTATTACCAGTTGTGTCAGTGCCAGTTCCAAATACGATGCGGCTGAGAGCATCATAGATAATCCGGCAAACTGTCCCGCAGAGGTTAAATTTGTCATGGAAATTGCAACAGCAACCCAAATTGGCATACCTCCGGCAACTGCCATCATTCCAAAGGTAAAGGACACAGAGAGGTATCCAAGACCGATAGGAATTCCGTCACGAATGCCTTGAACAAAGTTATCTAAAACAGTTTTTTTCATTTGAAGAAGCCCTTCTTTCAACCTGTATAAATTTGTGTAACTTTACTGTAAAATAACTGTAATTTTTATGTCTTTTTTTCTTTACAATAATTTAAATTTATGTTATAATGATTCCATAGATGTTAAAAAGGGGTGTTAGGGTTGTATATCCAAAATGAACTTGTAAAAATTAAGTCAAACCTGTCTGAAAATGTTGGACAGAAGGTTAGACTTACCGCAAAAAAGGGAAGGAAGCAGACGGTAGTGCGAGAGGGTGTTATCGAAAGTACCTATCCCAGTATTTTTATTGTTAAGCTGGACACAGATAAAAGAATTGTCACAAGTGAAAGACGTGTTTCCTATAGTTATACAGACGTTTTAACAAAGACAGTTGAGCTTGTTATCTGTGAACCAGACAGTAACGAAGATAAATAAAACCCGGACACCATTTAAATATGCATATAGTCGGATTGAACTTTAGTTCAATCCGTTTTTCATTATATCACCAATTAATTATAACTTCAAGAGTTAATGTGAATTTTTTGATTTGCTCTGTATTTTCCCGGAGTTAGCCCTGTTATTTTTTTAAAGGTATTTTGGGAAAAATCAATCTTTTTATTTTCACTAAACAAGATATCGGGAGATGAACGCAAAAACTCTATCAATGCTGTTTGTATATGAAAATTCACTATGTTTTTGTAACCAAGATTTCTATTAGTATATTCATCCAACATTTTTTCCAATAGATTAGTTATTTGTTGTGACGAGGAGTCTATGGTATAACTATCATTTTCAGTTAAAGTATGTTCGTTGCACTGTATATCAAAGGCAATAGAGAGTCTTATAAAATCCTCGCTAAAATCTGTGAACTTGTGATTAGTACAGGGATTAATAAGCAGATGCGGTTCAGGGATATCTTGCATATACTGCATTTTCAGAATGTATGAGCTATCCTGTTACGGCAAAATATCATATGAACTTAATTGATATACCAATGGAACTGGACAGTCGTTCAAGAAAAAAATCAGAATTTAGTGAATATGAAAAAGATATTGTCCGTCAAGGCATTATAACAGATAAAAAGTTCATTGAGGTTATGAACATAGGATGGGCGGAGTAAAACTCCGCCCTTAAAAATATAATTAGAAGTATAGGCAATTCACAAATTGCCCGGAAATTTTTTACACGTCTATCCAATGGGATAAAAGTTTTTTAAACATTTTTAAAAGTCCTATTCTTTCTGCGTCCTCGGAGGCAACGATATTTCTCTTTGTTATCGTATTGCCATCAAGACAGAATTCTATTTCCCCAACTTTATCACCTTTTTTAATGGGAGCCTTTGCGGTTTGTTCCATATTTATTCGGCTTTCAACCTTGTCCTGATTGCCCTTTTTAACCACAAAATTTATATTTTCAACCTCGGTTTTAATTTTTTCAGTCGTTCCGCCTAAAACCGCCAATTCAGGAGTGTTTGGTTTTATGCTTTCTTGGTCTGCTACGGCATAATTTGCAAAGCCGTAATCAAGAAGTGCTGTTGCACTTGAAAATCTTTCCCCTGTAGACGGAGCACCTAAAACCACGGCAATAAGCTGCATCCCGTCACGTTTTGCAGAGGCAGAAAGGCAATACTTTGCCATATCCGTTGACCCTGTTTTAATTCCGTTTGCCCCCTGATAAAAACGTATCAGCTTATTAGTATTTGATAAACCAAAGCTTCCGTCACGCAGACTATCCATCCAGATGGTGGTATAATCAAAAACTATCTCGTGTTTCAGCAGTTCTTGGGAAATTCTTGCTACATCCCTTGCAGAGCTGTAATGTTCGGAGGTTTCATCAAGACCATTGCAGTTAATAAAATGAGTGTTGTTACAGCCAAGCTCTGCGGCACGCTTATTCATTTTTTCTACAAAAGCCTCGTGAGTGCCTCCAATAAACTCTGCCATTGCCACAGCAGCATCATTTCCTGATGCCACGGCAATTGCCTTAAACATATCATCAACGGTCATCTGTTCGCCAACCTCTAAAAAGACCTGTGACCCACCCATAGATGCGGCGTGTTCGCTTACGGTTACAATATCATTAAGATTTATTTTTCCGCTGTCCAGTGCCTCGGCAATTAACAGCATTGTCATTGTTTTGGTCACACTTGCAATCTGCAGTTTTTCGTCAGGATTCCATTCGTATAAAACCTCACCGGTTGATGCTTCTATCAGTATTCCTGATTTTCCCTTTACTAACTGTGTTGAAACATCTGTATCAACCTGAGTTGAGGGTTCGGCAAAACCCGAAATAAATAAGATATTGAAAATCAGCAGTATAGCCAATATACTTCTGTAGCTTTGTTTCACAATTATCCCTCCAAAATATACTTTATAATAATTTATGCAACCCATAAAAATTTATACATTAATTTAAAAATCTGCCGTTTAGTATGTTTACAATATATTAACAAAAATTATTGTTATTTCTTTTGACATAAAGACAAAATCGTGATATAGTATTCTATATGATTAATGAAGAAAATCTCATAAGGAGTGAGGAAGATGGAAATTGAAGTACAGGCAACAGAAAGCCGTGAAACGGCTGCTATTGAAATTCAAAATCTGTCAAAAGCATACGGAGCAAATAAGGCTCTTGATAATATCAGCTTCTCTGTGAAAAAGGGAGAAGTTATGGGTTTTTTGGGACCTAATGGTGCCGGTAAATCTACAACAATGAACATTCTTACAGGTTATCTTGCTGCAAGTAAGGGAAAGGTTTTGATTGATGGGGTTGATGTTTTGGAAAACCCTGCCGAAACACGAAAGAAGATAGGTTATCTTCCTGAAATTCCGCCTCTTTATACGGATATGACAGTAAAGGAATATTTAAGCTTTGTTTATGATTTAAAGGGCGTTAATAAAGATGACAAGGGTGCACATTTAAGAAAGGTTATGTCAAAGGTTCGTATTAACGAAGTGTCAGGCAGACTTATCGGCAATCTTTCCAAGGGCTATCGTCAGCGTGTGGGACTTGCTCAGGCGTTAATCGGCGACCCTGAAGTATTGGTTCTTGACGAGCCAACTGTCGGACTTGACCCAAGACAGATTATGGAGATACGAGAGGTTATATCCGAGCTTGGTAAAAACAGAACTGTTATTCTCAGTACGCATATTCTTCAGGAAGTTAGTGCTGTATGCGACAGCTATACCATAATCAATAAAGGTAAAATTGTTGCATCAGGCGAGATTGGCGACCTTGAAAAAGGAATTGGCGGAGAGAGATATATTCTCACTGTAAAAGGAAATTCAAACTCTGCAATTGAGGTTTTATCAGCTATAGAGAACATAGAAAATGTTGAAATTCGCAAAGAATATGAAGATGAGGTTCAATTGCTGATTTCAGCCGTGAAAGATACGGATATCAGGGAAGATGTGTTTAATTGTCTTGCAAAAGAAAATATGCCAATGCTATCCTTTTCAACAGCGGCACCATCTCTTGAGGAGATGTTTATGCAGATTATAAGCTCTGAGAATACTCAGGAGATTACAGAGGAAGAAACTGCTGAAACAAAAGAACAGGAAGATACTGAAAATGATGTAACCGAGGAGGAGAAAACTGATGAAAGCCATATTGAATAAAGAGCTTAAAGGATATTTTCAATCACCTATAGGTTACATATTTGCAGGGGTGTTTCTTGCTCTTTGTGCAATGTTCTTTGTTTCGGGAAGCTTGATGTATCAAACAGCCGATTTAAAGAATATGTTTGCAAATATTAATGTGGTGTACTTGTTTTTGGTTTCTATATTGACAATGGGACTATTCTCCCTCGAAAGAAGCCGCAGAACAGACCAACTTTTGCTTACAAGCCCTGTAAGCGTTACAGAAATTGTTCTTGGCAAATATTTTGCTGCTGTAGGTGCTTTTGGCGTTACTCTTGCAATTTCTTTGGTTTTCCCAATGATTTTGTTTGCGTTTGGAAATCCAAGCCTTAGCGAGTTGATTGGTGCATATGCGGGATTTATTCTCCTTTGGAGTGCTTTTATTGCCATAGGTCTATTCATATCTGCATTAACAGAAAGCCAGATGATTGCGGCGATTGTAACCTTTGGTGTTCTCCTTTTGGTTTATTATGTGGATTGGATTGCGGCAAATATTTCAAATGAGTTTATAAAGAACATTGTTCTTTGGTTTTCATTAATGAGCAAGTATGATGAATTCCAGAGCGGTATTTTGAATGTTGTAAATATTGTATATTATCTCAGCTTTGTGGCTGTGTTCCTGATTTTAACTGTTCAGGTTATACGCCGCAGACAGTATAGCGATAAGAGATTTAAGATTACAAACACAGCGATTACTGTGGTTACAATTGTCGGTATTATTCTATTTAACGGAATTGTTGGAACTCTTGGAACAAAGCTTCCGCTTAAAGTGGATTTGACTCGTGACAGCGTATATGAGTTTTCGGAGCAAACAAAAGAAGTGATGGATTCTCTTGAAAATCAGGTTGAGGTTTTTGCACTCTATCCTGATGAGGTAGAGGGAGAGTTGGTTGTTGCTGTTAAAGAATACCTGAAAATGTATGAGGAAATGAGCGATAAGCTTAAAATAACCTATGTTGACCCATATGCAGACCCTGCCTTTGTTAAGAAGTATGGTGACGGTGTTGGCGTGGGAACGGTTGTTATTCAGCAAGGCGAGAAGTTTAAGGTTATTCCTCTTAATCAGCTCTACAGAGAAAGTCAGGTTACCGGTGCAGTTTCAATTGACCTTGAAAAACAGATGACAAGTGCTATTCGGTATGTATCCGGCAGCGGTGCAGATGTGAAGGCGTATATGATAGAAGGTCACGGAGAGTATCAGGGAACTCAATTAAAAAATGCCTTAACCAATGAAGGTTATAAGGTTGAAAGTATTAACCTTTCAACCACAGAAATTCCACAGGATGCATCAATTCTTGTATCTATGGCTCCCGAGGTTGATTTCACACAGGAAGAGAGAGATGCTCTTGATGCATATTTGATGAATGGGGGCAGAGCAGCCTTTGTTTTTACTGCGGGAAATCCTGTAACAGAAAGATTGGGCGGATATCTTCAGGAATGGGGAATAACCGTAAATTCAGATTTTGCATATGAAAATGATGCAAACAAGGCGTTTCGCAGTAACTATGGAGTGCCTGTGCCCGCTCCGCAAATGCAGGAACATACAATAACGGAAAAGCTTATTGAGAATGATATTTCATTTATTGCACCGGCATCATGTTCGTTAACATTAAATGAAAATAATATTCAGCATACCTATGTTACCCCATTATTAAAAACATCAAAAAATTCATGGGGAATAACTGACTTGGCAAGAACAGACCTTGCAAAGACTCAAAATGACACCCCCGGACCATTGACATTGGGTGCAATCTCAGAAAAGAGCGGAGAAAAGGCAGGAGCAATTCTTGTTATTGGCTCTCTTCAAGCGATAGAAACACCGGATATTCTGGATAATGCAAGCTACAGCAATGGAGATCTTATTCTGAATAGTTTCTCATATCTTACTGATAAAGGTGATGCACTTAATATCCGTGCCAAAGTAATCAGTGCCGAAAGTCTTACAATGACGGAAATACAGGTTAAAGTTCTATCTATATTGCTTCAATATGTATTGCCTCTTTTGATTTTGATTGCAGGATTGGTTGTATGGCTCAGGAGGAGATATTTATAATTCAAAAAGCTCTTATCTGCCCACGGATAAGGGAGAAAATTTCAGTGGGGAGAAAGGCTGAAAAAAATGACCGCTAAAGGAAAACTTATTCGCAACAGTATTATAGCCGTTGTTTCTGTAGGAATTTTAGGAGCAGGATATTATTTTGCTGTTAAGTGGGAGCCAAAGGATACGGAACAGGAAGTTTCAACTCAATCCTCGGAGCTTATTAAGTTGTTTAGTACAGAAACAGAAAATATAAAGTCTGTAACCATTCAAAATCTTAAGGAAAAGTATACCTTGGTTCAGGATGAAGAGGGAAATGTTTCGATTTCGGAAAAAGCGGGGATTGAATTTAAGCAGATGAGTCTGCAGAGTGCAATTTCAAGTTTTGCAACTATTAACGGTTCAAAAGAAATTACCAAAGATATGTCAAGATTAGCTGAGTTTGGTCTTGACAGCAAAGATATGATGCTCACTGTTACATTGAAAGATGGCGAAAGCAAAGCCTTTATAATAGGTGACAATCTGCCGGGTTCTGATGATTATTATTTTATGGAAGATGGCGGAGATACGGTATATACCCTTTCATCCTATAAAATGAGTTCATTTCTTAAAGTGCCTGATGATTATAGGGAAAAACAGTTGTTTTCAATTGAAAATATAATGGTTAGAAATATTGTTGCAGAAAAAGGCAATGAGGTTTTGCTGAGTATGCGTCCCCCAACAGATAATGATGTTGTGGTTAATACCATAGGCCCAAGCTGGATTATGGAAAAACCTTGTCCCGGAGAGGGTGCAACAGATGACCGTGTTACTGAATTTTTGAATAACTTTATGACGGTCAATGTTATGGAATTTGCAGATGATAACCCTTCGGATTTGAATAAGTACGGATTAGGTGCAGATGCATATATCTTAACCATGAAAACAGATGAAAAGACCCATAAACTCCGTTTAGGCAAGGCTACCGAGGATGGAAATGGCGTGTATATACAGTATAACGACAATAAATCTGTTATGGTTAGTGATGTTTCAATGCTTAATTGTCTTATGAATTTAGCCCCTATGGATTATGTAGCAAAGCTTGTTAATCTTGTTAATATTGAAGATGTGGCAACTGTGAAGATAGAAAGAAATTCAAAAATCTACACTATGGAAGTGGGCGAGGGTGACGAAGAGGAAAACCCTGATAAATACAAGATAAACGGTCAAAGTACAAAAGCGGATAGCTTTAAGAGTGTTTATCAACAGGTGATAGGTGTTGCTTTTGTTGATTACGGAGATTTTCAGCCTAAGGAACAATTTATGACGGTTACCTATTCTATGAAAAACGGAGAGGAAATTGTTATTAAGTATTATGAATATAATGAGAGATACTATCTGGCAGAGAGAAAGGGAAAAAGAATGACCGTCTTAAAAACAGATATGTCTGATTTGTTTTATACACTTGATAATGCAAACTAAGAAAGAGGTTGAGGAAGGAGAAAGCTTATGAAAAAGATTTTTGCGGTTATATTAGTATTAGCAATAATTTTGGGTATAAATACTTTATCCTTTGCCCAAACACACACCAATAATGAGATGGGGATAAGTTTTATCATCTCCGATGATTGGGAATGGTATAAAAACGAAGCCAATGAAATTATATATAAAAGAAAATGGACAGACCATGAACATTTCGCTGTTACTGCAACTGAGGCAGAGGGCGCATATGATATTGACTTATATGAGGAAATATATTGGCGAAATATCTGCACAGGGATGTTTTCGGATGATGCCTTAGCAAGGGAGTTAAATTCCGCTAACAGAACAAATGCATTTACTGTTAAGTCTAATTCAGTACAGGTTGCATATGAGTATTATGGAGGTACAAAGTATTTCCGATATGAAAAGGCATATACAGCATCAGCAAAAGGCTTTTATAACCAAGGCTTTTATATGACGGCACTTTTCACTGCAAAGAACGGAAAGATATATTGTTTTAAATATACCCGTGATAATGAAACAAATCATTATTCTGAGTTTGATGAAATGCTTAGAAGTGTTTCATATGCAGAGGGCGAGATTAGTATCTATGTTAATGGTGAAAAAGTTTTCCCTGATAACCCTCCAATGCTGATTGAAGGAAGAACAATGGTTCCAATCCGTGCAGTTGCAGAGAAGATGGGATACTCCGTTCAGTGGGATGAGGCAAGTTATATGGTTAGGTTGACCTCGCAAGATGGTGCAAATACTTTGTATTTCCTTTTGGGTAGTCAATCGGCATATAAAAATCAGGAAAAGATAAATCTTGATGTAGCTCCGTTTATGTATCAGTACCGCACATATCTGCCTGTTCGTGCAGTTGCAGAGGGAATGAATGCAGATGTTCAATGGAACGATGCAGAAAGAGCGGTGTATATTACAGAGAAATAGGAAGGCATTTGCCTTCCTATTTTAGTGTTTCATATTCACTTAAATCTGTTGAAGAAACCTTTTCTATGGCACGCTCCACTGCGTCTTTGGAGTTCCCCCAAGGTTCATCCTTGAACCGATAATCAAACTTTTTAACAAACCAGCTTAATTCTTCTTCCACACGTTTCATATTTGTTTCAACAATCGGAAGCACGGTTTCTAAAAGTGCTTTATAATCTTTTGCAGACAAACGTTTTTTGCCCTCAGAAAAGATAATTGAAATATGTTCAAGACAAAATCCTTTACCTGATTTAACCTTATCCCGAAATTCTTCTTCTGTTTTCCAGAGATGAAAAAATGTATCAATATAACTGTTCATACGAACATTAATGCGGTTACAGGCATAACAGCTGTTTTCGTGGTTTTGGATAAACTTCTCAAAAGGAGAAGGGGCGGTGTCTTTTTTAAACAGACTTTTTTTGCTGTTTAGGGAGTTAAGCTCTTCCTTGAAAAGATCAGGGAGCAGGGCATTTATTTTTTTGAGATGGGTTTCTAAAATCAAAGCGTTTCCCAGTTTGTTGCCTGCAAAAAACATACGTCTGTAATGTTCTTTGCAAAAACCTAATTTATCAGTTTCTTCACGAACATCCTCTTCCATATATGAAGGCCCTAAAACATAGTTTAGTATCTCACTTTCAAGTTTCTTTTTAAGCTCGCAAAAGGGACACTCAGTACCTTTATCAAAGGCTTCGTTTACCGGAATGGTATATATTTTTTCTTTCATTTTTATTTTCTCCTTTTACTCCGCCCGTCATTTCCTGCGGAAATCCCACCCTCCTCAAAGAGGGGGGCATCAGGGCCCCTTCTTTGAGGGAGCTGTCAGCGTGGCTAACTGAGGGAGTTATGTACCAAATATTTTTAATATTATATCATACCCCCCTAAATAACACAATATACAATTGTAAATACCACTCAATATACGCATATAGGCGTAAAACTTGACAAAAATCCTTTTATAATGTATAATTTGTGCCGAAGACATCTTTTGTAAAATATTAAACAGGAAGGTGGACTCTATATGATAAGAAGAAAATTGGCACTGACTATGGCTGTTGTTCTGGCAGTTATTTCATTTATGGTGCCGACAGCAGGTGCCAAAACCCTCTTTACAGATGTTCCTGAAGATGCGTGGTCTGCGCCATATGTATACGAACTTGTTGAAAGAGGTATTGTAAGCGGTTACGGCGATGGAACATTTGGTCCTAAACTTACTGTAAAGCGTAGTGAATATGCAAAAATGCTGGTTAATATTACAGGGACAACGCTTAGTGCAAGTATTACAACTCCTTATGCAGATGTTCCTTCAAATGAATGGTATTTTCCCTATGTAAACAGTTCTTTGAACTATATAACCGGTTTTGTTGCAGATGATGGATGGTATTTCAGACCTGAATGGGATGCAACCCGTGAAGATGTTACGGTTGCATTGATTAAGGCTCTTGGTATTGATTTATCACCATATTCTGCTGATCCTACAGGATTTTTAAATGAAAGATTTGTGGATGTGGACAGCATTTCAATTCATAATCGTATATTTATTGCTGCTGCAGTAGATAAAGGTTATATAACAGGAAATGAAGATAGAACATTCCGCGGACAAAATCCTATTATTAGGGCAGAGGTTGTGGCGATACTTTGCCGTGCTTTTCCTGATAATGAAAATTCAGAGCTTTTTGCTGTCAATGAAACGTTGACAGCTTTCTTTTTGGACGTGGGACAGGGAGATAGCTGTTTCATTGAGTTCCCTGATGGCAAGACTATGCTTATTGACAGCGGAACAAGTTCAAGCAAAGAGAGTATAGTTTCCTTTATAAAGGGAAGAGGCTGTAGTCATATTGACTATTTGATTGCAACCCATCCCCATGCGGACCATATAGGGTCTATGGACGAAATACTGATAAATTTTACCGTAGGTCAATTGTATATGCCTGATGCTGCGGCATCATCTAAGACCTATGACAGATTTATGGAACAAATAGATAAAAGAAATATCAGCGTTACAAAGGTTGTGCCAAATACGGGTATCCATGGAATTAAGGACGTTACAGCAGTGTTTGTTGCACCTCATAGTCCAAGCAATAATGACCTTAATAATTCATCTGCTGTTTTAAGGCTTTCTTACGGAGAGATAGATTTTTTGTTCACAGGTGATGCAGAATATGAATCGGAACAGGAAATATTAAATTCGGGAGTTCAAATAGAAGCGGAAATTTTAAAAGTGGGACATCATGGCTCAGATACCTCGTCAAGCCCTGATTTTTTGGCAGAAGTTGAACCTGATGCGGCTATAATCTCTTGCGATGAAAATAATAGTTATGGGCATCCGAAACAACAGACCTTGGATGCTCTTTCAGGGGTTGGCGCACAAATATACAGAACAGATATAATGGGGATGATTACGGTTATCGCAACACCATTTGGATTTGAATGTGCATATTAACTTAAAAGCCTTGGAAGATTCTATAAGAATTTTCCGAGGCTTTTATTTTTCTTCAAAAACCATACACATAATCCTGTGAAATATCCGGTAACAATGCCGGCAATTAACAAATACGGGAGGTAATAAAACACAGCGGAGGTTTTCAATATAAGTGCCGCAACGGTAAGCTGTGTCAGGTTGTGAATCACAGCACCTGCAGCACTGATTTCCCTGATGTATTTGTCTGAGAAAAGTTTAAGGAGCAACCACTCCGCCAGAAAACAAATAACTCCGCCTGACAAACTGTAAATCAAGGTAGAGGGATTTCCTGTGAAAAAACTGCCCAGCAAAATTCGAGCAATCAAAATACCCATAGCTTCCTTTGGTGTTAAAAAAACAAGAGCGAAAAGGGTTATTATATTTGAAAGTCCCGGTTTAATCCCGGGGATTGGTATAATTACAGGAATATGTGCCTCAATTACAAAAATTGTAAGAGCAACAGCTGTAAGTATGCCGCAAAGGGCAAGTCTTTTTAATTTCATTATGTTCACCTTTTTTCTACTGGCTTATCATATCAATATCTGAATTTTTATTATCACGTATCTTTATTACCATTTTATTTGGCAAGCAGATTATAGGTTTAGTGGAGTTGGTTATCTCTCCCTGAGAAATACAGAGCTTATCAGGACAGGAAGCGGATTTTACAGATATACTGTCTTTTTTTACGGAAAGTATGTTTTCTCCATGCTGAGAGGAAATAGTGATGTCTTCATCACGGTCAAAAGATAAATCTATCTCCCTGACTAATTCTTCGTCAACATATATTTCGGCAATAGGATGATTTGGCTCAATATTTTCAAGAAAGATAATTGCAAATACTGCAATCAAAATAAGTCCCCCAAAGAGCAAAAGACTGTTTTTAATCTTCATATTTTGGTTTCTCCTCTTAGTTAAATTATACAAAATTATTTTCAGGAATCCAATAAAATCAATCGTTACTGATAAATCATACAGATTTTATAGTTTTTTGTCAAGTTTTTGACAGAAAAGCTTGTTTTTTTACCTTAGTATATGGTATACTATAAAAAGAAAATTATACTTGATTTATATGCAGAAAAGAGGGCAAGGGTAATGAATTATACCATGCTGACCGATTTTTATGAATTAACAATGGCTAACGGATACTTCAAAGAGGGAATGAGAGATAAAAGTGCCTATTTTGATATGTATTTCCGTCAGGCACCCGACGGAGCGGGACTTGCTATTATGGCAGGGGTTGAACAGCTTATTGACTATCTTAAAAATCTCAAATTTGAAAAGGAAGATATTGAATTTTTGAGAGAAAAGAAGATGTTTGACGAGGAATTTCTTGAATATCTGGAGAATTTCAAGTTCTCTTGTGATGTTTGGGCAATCCCCGAGGGAACGCCTATTTTCCCTAACGAGCCGTTAGTTACTGTAAGAGGCCCTTTAATTCAGGCTCAGTTTATTGAAACAATGATTCTTCTGACAGTAAATCACCAAAGCTTGATTGCTACAAAAAGTAACCGTATTGTCCGTGCAGCAGGGGATATTCCCGTTATGGAGTTTGGTTCAAGGCGTGCTCAGGGCTATGACGGTGCAATATACGGGGCAAGAGCCGCATATATCGGCGGTGTTTCAGGAACAGCCTGTACTATATCCGACCAATTGTTTTCAGTTCCGGCTCTCGGAACAATGGCACATAGCTGGGTTCAATCCTTTGATACTGAATATGATGCATTTTTAGCATATGCTAAAGCTTATCCAAATAACTGTACATTGCTTATTGATACTTATAATGTTTTAAAAAGCGGTATTCCCAATGCTATTAAGGTCTTTAATGAAGTGTTAAAGCCTTTGGGAATAAAAAATTGCGGAGTTAGAATTGACAGCGGTGACATAACATACCTTACGAAAAAATGCAGAAAACTGCTTGATGATGCAGGTTGGGAGAGTGCAAAGATTGTAGTTTCAAATTCTCTTGACGAGTATATCATCAGGGACATTTTGCAACAGGGAGCAAAGATTGATTCATTTGGGGTTGGAGAACGTCTTATCACATCTAAGTCCGAACCTGTTTTCGGAGGAGTTTATAAGTTGGTTGCCCTGGAAGATGATGAGGGCAGAATTGTTCCCAAAATAAAAATCAGTGAAAATGTGGCAAAAATAACAACGCCCTATTTTAAAAAGATTTATCGTTTGTTTTCAAAGGAAACAGGTAAGGCAATCGCTGATGTTCTTACTACCTGTGATGAAAAGATAGATGATACAAAA
The DNA here is from genome assembly GCA_045603605.1 of Ructibacterium sp. Classification (GTDB taxonomy): domain Bacteria; phylum Bacillota; class Clostridia; order Monoglobales; family Monoglobaceae; genus Ructibacterium. Next base: position 15,085 of record JAZUMJ010000100.1, read on the forward strand.
CCATACGAGATTTTTGACCCAAGAAACACATGGAAAAGAAAAAGACTTACGGATTTTGAGGCAGTTAAGCTACAGGTTCCTATATTTAAAAAGGGAGAATGTGTTTATGAATCACCTCGGTTAAATGAAATCCGTGATTATTGCAAAGAAAGTCTTGAAAAAATATGGGATGAAGTTAAAAGATTTGAAAATCCCCACGAATATTATGTGGATTTATCACAGAAGCTTTGGGATATAAGATATGAGCTTTTATCCTCTCATAACCAGTAGAACTTAAATAATGAGATATAAATTTAATGAAAGGGTTGGTGCAAAAAATGGACAGCACAATCGAAAATTACAACCTTGGCAGACTTGGTGTTATAGGAATGAAAGGATGTCAGGATATTACCGCAAGGATTGATTATTACCTGAAAAAGTTTAATGAGGACAAGCATCCTGATATTGAAACCTTTGTTATTCCGGTAAGCACACCCAGATTTGGAACAGGTGAAGCAAAAGCGATGATTATGCATTCTATTCGTACATACGATGTTTATATCGTTATGGATGCTTTTAATTACGGAGTAACTTATAATATGTACGGAAAAGAACATCCAATGAGCCCTGATGACCATTATCAGGATTTGAAGAGGGTGATATCAGCAATGGGAGGAAAGGCAAAACGCATTACTGTTATTATGCCGATGCTTTATGAGGGACGTCAGCATAAGCGTTCTGCAAGAGAATCCTTGGACTGTGCTCTTGCACTTCAGGAATTGGAGTCAATGGGCGTAAATAACATTATAACCTTTGATGCTCACGACCCAAGAGTTCAAAATGCTATTCCTCTTAACGGCTTTGAAAATGTTCATCCTACTTACCAGATGATAAAGGCTTGTTTGAGATATGATAAAAACATAATGCTTGATAAGGAAAACACAATGATTATCTCTCCTGACGAAGGAGCAATGGGCAGATGTATTTATTATTCTTCCGTTTTGGGAATGGATTTGGGAATGTTCTATAAACGCCGTGACTATTCCACAATTATTGACGGAAAGAATCCTATTGTTGCACATGAGTTTTTGGGAAGCGATTTAACAGGCAAGGATGTTATCGTTGTTGATGATATGATTGCATCAGGAGATTCTATGATTGATGTAGCAAAGGAACTTAAAAACAGAAAGGCAAACAGAGTTTTGGTTTTCTCTACCTTTGGTTTGTTCACAGAGGGCATAGATAAGTTTAACAAGGCTCACGAAGAGGGAATTATTGATGCGGTGTTCACCACAAATCTTGTTTACCGCACACCTGAACTTTTGGAGGCTCCTTGGTATCACGAGGTTGATATGTCAAAATATATTGCTTTGCTGATTAAAACTCTTAACGAAGAAAATTCAATCAGTGAGCTTATAACACCTATTTCAAGAATTGAAAAGATTTTAAGGAAATACGAGAACGAAGTATGAAACAAAGACGAATAATTTCTCCGGAAGAGATGGCGGAGCAAAAAGAATTTATTCAAAAAATACGAACCATAAATTATAACAGAGAAACAAAGCCTTTGGCTTTTGTGGAAACCTATGGATGTCAGCAAAACTCCAGTGACTCCGAGAAGATAAAAGGGATGTTATCTGATATGGGTTTTGATTTCTGCGATAAAATCGAAGAGGCAGATTTGGTTTTGTATAACACTTGTGCTGTTCGTGAGAATGCAGAATTGAGGGTTTTCGGAAATCTTGGTGCATTAAAGCATCAAAAACGCCGTAAACCTGAAATGATAATCGGTGTTTGCGGTTGTATGATGCAACAGGAACATATAGCAGAAACCATTCGTAAAAAGTATAAGCATGTTGATTTGGTTTTTGGAACCCATGCCCTTTATCGTTTCCCTAAGCTTTTAGATGAGGTTATGACCCAAGGCAGAATTTTTGATATCCAAAATGAAGATGGTTCTATTTTTGAGGAAATCTCGTATAAACGTGATGAACCGCCCCTTGCCAAAATACCTATTATGTATGGCTGTAATAACTTCTGCACCTATTGCATTGTTCCTTATGTAAGAGGAAGAGAAAGAAGCCGTGATGCAGAAAACATTCTTGCAGAGATAAGAGAGGTTGCTCAAAAGGGCTATAAAGAGGTTATGCTCTTGGGTCAAAATGTAAACTCATACGGAAATGATTTGCAAGGGGAACTTTCTTTCGCTGAGCTATTAAAGGCTGTTTGTAAAATAGACGGCATAGAAAGAGTCAGGTTTATGACCTCTCATCCTAAAGATTTGTCCGATGAATTGATTGAGGTGATGGCAACTGAAGATAAGATTTGTAATCAGTTGCACCTTCCTGTTCAGGCAGGTTCAAATCGTGTTCTTGAGGCAATGAACAGAAAATATACAAAGGAACACTATATGGGGTTAATAGAAAAAGTTAAAGCCAAAATCCCTGATATAGTACTCACAACCGATATAATAGTGGGATTTCCGGGAGAAACAAATGAGGATTTTGAAGAAACCCTTGATGTTTTAAGAAAGGTTGAATATGACACAATATTCTCGTTTATATACTCAAAGCGAGTAGGAACACCTGCAGCAGAAATGGCAGATGTTTTGACCGATGAAGAAAAACATCTTAATTTTGACCGACTCCTAAATGTGCAGAATGAAATTTCAAAACGCAAGAATGATAAATATTTAGGAAAAACAGAAAAGGTTCTGGTTGAAGGGCGAAGTAAAAATAACCCTGATACATTAACCGGAAGAACCGAAGGCGGCAAGGTTGTTAACTTTAACGGTCCAATCGATTGCATTGGAAAAATGGTTGATGTTAAGATTACTAAATGTCAAACCTGGTCATTATTCGGCGAGGTAATCCAGACGTGCTAAAAAATTCGGCAATCTTTGCCCAATACATCGAGTTGTCAAGACAGTTATGTACACTGTAGGGACCGGCGTCCTCGACGGTCCGCAAGTTGGGACGAAGGATTCTGTTCGCCCGTTGTAGGGAACAGTCCGTGACTGTTCCTAAGGAACGGTTGTGAACCGTTCCCTACAGGAATTGAACAAATCTCACCAGATTTTTTACGCACGATGATTGATTGAAATATTAATATTTAAAAAGGAGATAATACCGATGGATAAAGATAAGATTTTAGAAATTGCAGGAGAACTTGGCAATCTTATTGCTCACAGTGACCTGAAAAAAAGAGCAGACGAGGCAAACAAGGCATTGTCAACTGATGAAGAAGCATTGGAGCTTATAAACGGCTACAATGATAAAAGAGAAGCAAAAATGGCTGAATTTGCAGAGAAACAGCCTACAGCCGAAGAGGCACAGGCAGTAAATGAATATCTTCAGACCGAGTTTAACAAGATAGCAGAAAATCCTGTAATCGGGGAATATATTCAGGCAAATCAGGAATTTGAAAATGTTCTCAATCAAATGGATCAGATTATCAAAACTGCTATTTCAGGCGGTTGCTCAGGCTCTTGTTCATCCTGTTCAGGATGCCACTAATTTTACAAAGATATAATAATCAAACCGTCAGCCCTATATGGGCTTACGGTTTTCTTCCTATATTACTGGAGGTGTACTATGGAACAGAAAATAGACAGAGAAAAAGTGACACCGATGATGAAACAATATTTCGAGGTCAAGGATAAATATCAGGATAGTATATTGCTCTATCGTCTTGGGGATTTTTACGAGATGTTTTTTGATGATGCCATAATTGCCTCTAAGGTGTTAGATATCGCTTTAACAGGAAGAAACTGCGGTCTTGAAGAAAGAGCGCCTATGTGCGGAGTTCCCTATCATGCGGTTGACGGATATGTTGCAAGATTGATTGCGGCAGGGTATTCTGCGGCAATCTGCGAACAGGAAGAAGACCCCAAAACTGCAAAAGGGATTGTAAAGCGTGATGTTACAAGGGTTGTTACCCCCGGAACTATTATGGATGCGGCAGCTCTTGAAGCGGATAAAAATAATTATATCTGTTCAATTGCGGCGGCAGAAAATGGTCTGGGTCTTGCTTTTGTGGATATAACAACCGGAGATTGCTTTGTTTGTGAAATCCAAGGGGAAAGTGTTAATATTCCTCTTTTGAACGAGATTTCAAAGTATATGCCAAGAGAAATAATTATGAATTTACGAGCTTTCGAGGATGAAAAGCTGGTTGGAGATATAAAAGACAAAACCTCAAGAACAACAGTTCGTAATTACTTTGATTGGGCATTTGAGTATAATTCTGCAAAGGAAAGAGTTGAACTGCAGTTTGGCAGTTTAAGTGAAACCGAACTTGACGATAAACCCTGTTCGGTGTCGGCAATAGGCGGACTGCTTTTGTATCTTGAAGAAACCCAAAAGACAAAGATAATTAATCTTAAAAAAGTAGAAGTAAACCGTGACGAGAATAATGTACAGTTGGATATGTATTCTCTAAGAAATTTAGAGATACTTGAAACTTTAAGGGATAGAAATACCAAGGGAAGTCTGCTTCATTCTCTTAACAAAACAAAGACCTCAATGGGGTCAAGGCTATTAAGGAAATGGCTCACAGCGCCATTGATGAATTGCGGAAGAATACGCAATCGCCACGGAGCGGTTGAAGAAATGTTAAATGCTCCGCTTATCAGAGAGGAAATATGCCAGTATTTGGGGAATATTTCAGATATTGAAAGACTAATAAACCGTGCAGTATATCGTCAGGCAGATTGCAGGGATTTAACATCCCTAAAGCTTTCGCTGATGCAACTGCCACCCATTTCTAAATGCCTGGCAAATGTAAATTCCAGATATTTAAAGCAGTGTTATAATACTCTGGATACTCTTGAGGATATATATGAAGTAATAGAAACAACCATAAACCCTGAAGCACCAACAACATTGAGAAACGGAAACCTCATTAAAGATGGTGCAAATGCTGAGATAGACAGACTTCGCAATCTCCAGACAAACGGACAATCTGTTTTAAAAGAGATTGTGGAGAGAGAAAAAGAGAAAACAGGAATAAAGAGTTTAAAGCTGGGATATAACAGAGTTTTTGGATACTATGTTGAAGTAACAAAAATGTATTCTGAAAATGTTCCTGAATATTTTATTCGCAAACAGACTCTTGCCAATGCGGAGCGGTACATAACCCCGGAGCTTAAAGAAATAGAGGAAGAGGTTTTGGCGGCAAGTGAAAAAGTGGTTGATATGGAATATGAACTGTTTTGTCAGGTAAGAGATAGGGTAGGACAGGCACTTCACAGAGTAAAGAAAACCGCTGAGGCAATTGCTGCAGTTGATGTTATCTGTTCCTTTGCGACAGTTGCAGAAAAAAGGAAATATGTTAAGCCCGAAGTAAATATGGGCAATAAAATAATAATTAAAGACGGAAGACACCCCGTTGTGGAACAGCTTGATAAAAACGGAATATTTATTCCTAACGACACTGTTTTGGACGGAGATGAAAACCGTGTTTCTATAATAACAGGGCCAAATATGGCGGGTAAATCCACATATATGCGTCAAACAGCATTGATTGTCCTTATGGCGCAGGCGGGCAGTTTTGTTCCCGCATCATCGGCAGAGATAGGAATTGTTGATAAGATTTTCACCAGAGTGGGGGCATCGGATGATTTATCATCAGGACAGAGTACCTTTATGGTTGAGATGAATGAAGTGGCATATATTCTTGATAATGCCACAGACAGGAGTTTGGCAATTCTTGATGAAATAGGCAGAGGAACAAGCACCTTTGACGGGCTTGGAATTGCCTGGGCAGTTGTTGAGTATATGGCAGATAAGAAAAAATGCGGAGCAAGAACTATGTTTGCAACCCACTATCACGAGCTTACACAGCTTGAGGATAAGATGGATGGCGTGAAAAATTATTGTGTTGCAGTTAAAAAACGTGGCGGCAGTATAAGCTTTTTAAGAAAGATTATAAGAGGCGGAGCAGACCAAAGCTATGGCGTAGATGTTGCGGCTCTTGCGGGAGTTAAGAAGAGTGTTGTAAACCGTGCCAGAGAGATTGTTGCCGCATTGGAAGACGAAAACGGACAGGTTCAAATGAATGGGGGCAAGGTGAGAAAGTTACCTGAGAGCATTGAACCTCAGATGGACTTTTTGGCTGTAGCGGAAAATCCGGTTATAGATGAGCTTATGGAACTGGATTTAAATACAATGACCCCGGTTGAGGCGTTAACCAAGTTATACGCACTTCAGGCAAAAGCAAAAAATAATTAGGAGGTGAAGTGATGAAGAGAATAGAGGTGTTATCCCAAAGTGTTGCGGACCAGATTGCAGCAGGTGAGGTAGCAGAAAGACCGTCTGCCGTAGTTAAGGAGTTGGTTGAAAATGCTATTGATGCCGGAGCTACACAGGTGGATGTTGAAATTAAAAATGGCGGAATAGAGCTTATTCGGGTTACTGATAACGGAAGCGGCATTCCATCTGACCAGGTTGAAACAGCCTTTCTTCGTCACGCAACCAGTAAGCTTGTTACAATAGATGATTTATATAAGATAGGAACAATGGGTTTCAGGGGTGAGGCACTTGCCAGTATATGTGCTGTTGCTGAAGTAGAGGTTATAACCAAGACTAAGGACAGCGAAGAGGGCACATATCTTTTGATGGAACATGGTATACCCAAAGAAAAAGAACCAATTGCCACAGCCGACGGAACCACAATGATGGTGAAAAAGCTTTTTGCCAATGTTCCTGCAAGAATGAAGTTTTTGAAGAAAAATTCCACAGAGTCAGGTTATGTAACAGATGTGTTGGGAAGGATTGCTCTTTCCAGACCTGATATAGCATTTTCTTGTGTATGTGACGATAAAGAAGTATTCTCAACAATGGGCGATGGCAAGCTTGAAAATGTTATTCTCCGTCTGTATGATTTAAACCATGCAAAAGGGATTATGGCAGTGGATTATACAGAGGATAATGTACACATCAGCGGAGTTGTTGGGAAACCTGAACTTTCAAGAGGAAACAGGACAAGGCAGACCCTTTTTGTAAACGGAAGATATATAAAGAGCCACGTTATCGGCAAGGTGGTAGAGGAAGCATATCGGAACGCTGTTATGGTAGGAAAGTTCCCATTCTTTGTTCTTAGTATCAATCTTCCGTCGGAATTGGTTGATGTAAATGTTCACCCTGCTAAAACCGAGATTAAGCTTGCTAATGAAAAGCAGGTATATAACATTTTGTATCACGCTGTAAGAAATGCAATTACCTCGGCTAACCAATTGCCAGAGGAAAAAGTTGCTCCTAAAACTGAATATAGATTTATACCTAAAGAGCAAACAACACAAAAATCTTCTTCGGGAACAGTAATGCCCCGCAGAGTTGAAACAGAGAAAGTAAACCCTGAAACGGTTGCAGAATTTATGGAAAAAACTCTCCCTGTCAGTGATAAGATGGTATTAAAAGAACCTGAACATAAATCTGCGGAAGAAATTCTTGATGAACTTCTTGCAACCGAGATTAAGCCTAAAAAGGAAAAAGTTTATGAACAGGAAATTATACCTGAGTTTACCAGAAATGAAATAGAGGAAAAGCCCATTGAAGCCCAGATTATAGGGCAGGTGTTTGACACATATATCATATGCCAGAATGGTGAAGAAATGTATCTTATTGACCAGCATGCCGCCCACGAAAGATTTAGGTTTGAAAAACTAAAGGAGGGTTATCTTAAGAAGGAAAGACTAACCCAAATGCTTTTAACTCCAATGGTGTTGAATTTTGATTATAAAGAGAAACAGTCTATTATAGAAAATATTGACCAATACAAAGCCTTTGGTTTTGAAATAGAGGATTTTGGAACAAATGCCGTTATTGTTAACGGAACTCCTATTTCGGGAGATGAAAAAGCTATACAGGAACTGATACTTGAATTAAATCAGGCAATGGAGGATAATGTTAAACGTCCCGTTGCAGATTTTGAGGAAAAGGCTCTTGATATGATTTCTTGTAAATATGCAATAAAGGCAAATAAAAGATTGTCTTTGCCGGAAATGCAGGATTTGGTTAAAAAGGTATGGATGCTTGAAGAAAAAGGAGCGGCAACCTGTCCTCACGGAAGACCTATTAAGGTTTTAATAACAAAGACAGAAATAGAGAAAATGTTTAAAAGACGTGTGTAGAATTGGAGGAAAGGATTATGGGAAAGCCTAAAATTGTTTGTGTTGTGGGTCCTACAGCATCGGGAAAAACGGCATTTGCAATCAAGCTTGCCAAAGAGAGGAACGGCGAGGTTGTTTCCTGTGATTCTATGCAGATATATAAATATATGAATATAGGCACTGCAAAACCCGATATAGAGGAAATGGAGGGTATCCCTCATCATATGTTGGATTTTGTGGAACCAAGCGAGGATTTCAGTGTAGCAGATTTTGTGAAAAGAGCCAGAGAGGTTATTGATGATATTCTCAGCAGAGGAAAGCTTCCGGTTCTGTGCGGCGGCACAGGCTTGTATGTAGACAGTATAATTAATCAGATTGAATTTGGCGAAGAAAAACGGGATGATGAATATAGAAATAAATTGAACATCCTTGCCCAAACAGAGGGAGTAGAGGCGGTTCATAATATTCTCAGGGAGAAAGACTCAAAGGCGGCAGAAGAGATACATCCCAATAACCTTAAAAGGGTAATTCGTGCTCTTGAAATAATCAAAACAACAGGGCTAAGTAAGGCTGAAGCTGATGAGAAAGCTAAGGGAGTGCCTGTGTATGACGCTGAAATTTATGGAATGAAGATGGAAAGAGAACGGCTTTATGAACGGATAAACCGCAGAGTAGATATAATGCTGGAAAATGGACTTTTAGAGGAAGTTCAAAGTCTTATGAAGTTGAATTTGCCTCCTGAATGTACGGCAATGCAGGCAATAGGCTATAAAGAGTTTGTTATGTTTTTTAAAGGTGAATGTTCCTTTGAAGAAGCTGTTGAAAGCGTTAAAAGAGAGTCCAGAAGATATGCAAAAAGACAAATGACATGGTTTAAGAGAAACCCAAATATCAAATGGATTGAGGTATAAGTGTAAATTTTTTGTAAAAGCACTGTACAAAAATATTTGTGTATGTTATAATTTTCATAGTGAATGAATTAAGGAGAATTTAGGATGGATAAGAAGGTTTCGGCATCCGTAGTTAATCGTCTGCCAAGATATTACAGATATCTTAACGATTTGGTAGAGGGCGGAATAGAAAGAATTTCATCAAAGGAATTAAGTGAAAAGATGGATGTCACTGCATCTCAAATCAGACAGGATCTTAACTGTTTTGGAGGATTTGGTCAACAGGGCTATGGCTATAACGTAAAGATGCTTCGTGATGAAATTGCAAAAATTCTTGGTCTTGACCAAGGATATACGGCGGTTTTAGTAGGTGCCGGAAATATGGGTCGGACCTTTGCGATTAATACAAAATTTGAATCAAGAGGCTTTAAGCTTATTGGAATTTTCGATACCGACCCCAAAAAGATAGGCACAACTCTTACTCGTTATACAATTATGGATTATAAAAATATAAAAGAGTTTATTAAAGATAATCAGCCTGAAATGGCAATACTTACTGTGCCAAAGCACGTTATGAATCAGGTGGCAGAGGAGCTTATGGGCTATGGGATAAAGGCGTTTATGAACTTTTCGTATAATGAGCTTTCAACACGGGATGATATTGCGGTGGAGAATGTTCATTTAGGGGACAGCTTAATGCGTCTTTCCTATAAGCTATTGGAGAAAAAGGAAAAACAGGCAGAGGAATAAATATGAAGGTTTATGCATTAGTAGGAAAATCCGGAACGGGAAAAAGCCATCATAGTATGTGGGTTGCCCGTGAAAAAGGAATTGAATATATAATCGACGACGGGCTGTTGATTTCAGACAACAGAATTGTTGCGGGAAAATCAGCCAAAAGAGAGCCAACCAAGGTTGCATCTGTTCGCTGTGCAATTTTTAGCGACCCTGACCATGTTAAGGAGGTAAAAACCGCCCTTGAAGAAAATCAAGCCGAATCCTTGTTGATTATCGGAACAAGCGAGAAGATGGTTAACCGAATTGCTGAGGTTTTAGAGGTTGGGAAGATAAAGAAGATTATAAGAATTGAAGATATTGCAACCGAAGAAGAAATGAAGATTGCAGCAGAAATGCGGAATAAACAGGGTAAACATGTTATTCCTGTGCCCACCTTTGAACTGAAAAGACAGTTTTCAGGATATTTCACAGACCCATTGATGTTGCTCTTCAAGAAAAAAGGACAAACCATAATGGAGGAAAAAACAGTTATGCGGCCAGCCTATAGTTATCTTGGAGAATATAAAATTTCAGGAAAGGCAATTGCTGATATATGTACATATGAGGCAATGCAATTTTCGGCAGTGCATAAGGTTCTGCGTGTGAAGAATGCCACAACGGATGGGGGCAGACTTATGCTGGATGTTGATGTGGTAATGAATTTTCCCTGTAAGGTTTCACAGCAAGCCGGATTGGTGTCAGACCGAATTAAAGAGGCAATCGAGGAATTTACAGCAATCACCGTTCGTTGGGTTCACGTTAACGTAAAGAGCCTTAATATGAATTAGAGGTAGAAAATGATAAATCTTAATGATTATGAGTTTGCAGACAGGGCAACCTTTGAATGCGGTCAGTGCTTTCGCTGGGTGGAAAATCACGGAGAGTATGTGGGTATAGCCGGCAAAAAAATATGTAAAATATCTGACGGAATACTTGCTTGCCCTGATGAAGATAATGATTTTTGGAGAGAATACTTCTGTCTTGATATGGATTATCAGGCAATGAAGGATGAACTTTTAGAGCGTGATGCTACATTAAAAGGCTGTATGGACTATGGTCTTGGCATCAGGATTTTAAAACAGGATTTGTGGGAAACAGTGGTATCCTTTATAATCTCTGCAAACAATAACATACCAAGAATACGCAAGATTGTTGAGGGACTTTGCCAAAGCTTCGGCGAAAGTGTGGAGTTTGAGGGCAAGATATATTATACATTTCCTACCCCTCAAAAGCTTGCAGAGTTATCAGTTGAGGATTTAGCACATCTTAAAGCGGGATACAGAGATAAGTATATCCTAGATGCGGCCCATAAGTTTGCAAATGGCATAATCAGTTATGAGAGCCTTTTAAAAATGCCAACAGATGAGGCAAGAAAAAAACTTATGGAAATAAAGGGAGTTGGCGGCAAGGTTGCAGATTGTATATTGCTGTTTTCCCTTAGCAGATATGAAGTTTTTCCAAAAGATGTGTGGATAAAAAGAATTATGAATGAAGTATATAAGGTTGAGGAAAAGGAAGTTCTGTCATTTGCAGAAAAGACGTTCGGCAGATATGGCGGATTTGCTCAACAGTATTTGTTTTATTATTACAGAGATAATTCAAAAGGATAAAAAGAAGTTATGGTTACAAAAAGTAAGACGTATGCGGGATTTCAGTGTCACGCCTGCGGTAAAGTGCAGATACGGGAATTATCCGCATTTGATTTCGTGGGTGAAAGCCCCAATACTATTGTTTGTGAAAATTGCAATCAGCCCTTTGCAACCCTTAAAGGGATAGACAAAGAAAATTATGAATTGCAGGCAGTATGTCTTGATTGCTATACCACACATTCATTTAAAGTAAAAAAAGGACTTTTCTGGAAAACTCCCTTAAAAGAGTTTAACTGTAGAGAAACAGAAGAGCTTATTATGGCAGTTGGCGAAGGAGAAAATATAAAAAAACTGTTAGAAGAAGAGTTCTATCTGGATGATAAGGAACCGCAGATGCCAAGACTGGAAATGGAAGATGTAAAAACCATTTCGGTTTTAATGGATGTTATAGAACATTTAAAGGCTCTTGGAGATAAGGGCAGAGTTGTCTGCAGATGCAAAAGCCCAAGAATAAAAATCGAGTTGGACTCAGATTTTTTAGAACTTGTTTGTGAAGATTGTGGAAATTCTGTAGCAATTGATTTTGCAGATACCAAGGCGATGGAAGAGATATTAAAGAATTCTAAGATAGAATTTTAAAATATAGTAAAAATAATAAATTATATATATTTGGAGGTAAAACAATGTTAGTTTCAGCAACAGAAATGTTAAAAAAGGCAGTTGAGGGTCACTATGCGGTAGGTCAGTTCAACATTAATAATCTTGAGTGGACAAAGGCCATCCTTAATACTGCACAGGAGAACAACTCACCTGTTATTCTTGGTGTATCTGAGGGCGCAGGAAAGTATATGACAGGTTATAAGACAGTTACAGCAATGGTAGAAGCTATGATAGAAGAACTCAATATCACAGTTCCCGTTGCACTTCATCTTGACCACGGTTCATATGAGGGCTGCTACAAATGTGTAAAGGCAGGATTTTCATCAATAATGTTTGATGGCTCACACTTCCCTATCGAGGAAAACGTAGCAAAAACACAGGAATTGGTAAATGTTGCACATAACCTTGGCCTTTCAATCGAGGCAGAGGTTGGTTCAATCGGCGGTGAGGAAGACGGCGTTGTAGGTAACGGCGAAATAGCTGATCCGGCTGAATGTAAGAAAATTGCTGATTTGGGAGTTGACTTCCTTGCGGCAGGTATAGGTAATATCCACGGTAAATACCCTGAAAACTGGAAAGGTCTTGATTTTGATGCTCTTGCAAAAATTAAGGAACTTATCGGCGACCTTCCTTTGGTTCTCCACGGCGGAACAGGTATCCCTGAGGATATGATTAAAAAGGCTATCTCATTAGGTGTTGCAAAGATTAATGTTAACACAGAATGTCAGCTTTATTTCCAGGAAGCAACAAGAAAATATATCCTTGCAGATAAGGATATCACAGGCAAGGGCTATGACCCAAGAAAACTTCTTCTTCCCGGTTATGAGGCAATTAAGGAAATCGTTAAAGAAAAGATGGAGCTCTTCGGTTCTATTGGCAAAGCGTAAAAAATGGGCGAGGTTTTCGTTGAGAAAACCTCGCCTTTGGTATTTTAATGAGTTCATTGTAGGGGACATTCACGAACCGCCTGTTTTGCTTGCGTTTACTCTCTCCGTCATGGTAAAAGCCGATTTGCTTTTTTAGTTGAAAATTTTTGCCTCTTAGTTGAAATTTTTAGCTTAATGTTGCATCCTAATTTTGATTATGCTATAATCTTCCATAATAATTTTTAAGTATAAATTTCAGTATCGAAAATGCAAATACTAAAAAAGAAAGGTGGGTTATTTATGAAACTTAGTCAGCCATATTATATTGAACCACGAAATACAAATGCTCACAAAGATATGAATGGAATATGGGAGTTTTGTTGGTCTGATAAAGAATGCGAAAACGTCAATAATCTGGAATTTAATTATACAAGCAAAATTCCTTCATCAGTATACTATTCTCTTTCAAATGCAGGAATTCTTCCGCATCCTTATTATGGAACAAACAGCAAAGAATATTATTGGGTAGATGAAAAAATATGGTATTACCGAAAAAAATTTATCCTTACAGAGGAGGATTTATGCCAGAGTGCATTTTTATGTTTTGATGGTATTTCTTACTATTCCAGAGTATGGGTAAATGGAGAGCTTATTGGAGAACACGAAGGTATGTTTGGAGGCCCTTGTTGCGATATTATAAGCCTTCTTAAATTTGATGGTGAGAACGAAATAGTTGTTGAAATAAAAGCTTGTAATTATGGTAAAAAGGATAACTATAACCCACGAGATATTACAAAAAACCAGAGAGAGATTGTACCATGGAATATAGTCCGTGACAATATTACAAGCAATGGCGATTTTATAGTTATGGGTATATGGAACAATGTTCGCCTTGAACTGTTAAACAAAATTCATATCAGCAGACCCTATATGTATACAAAAGATATCACAGCTAATACAGCAAAAATACATTTTGAAGTTGAAATTGCAGATGGTCGCGTTGACGAAATCAGACCTTATTACTGCACGAGAGAGTATAACGTGGCATATAGAAGCGGTTTGACAGGGAAGACGTTAGAAGAAGCAGTTACTATAGAAATAACAATTTCAGATGATGAAAATGCTGTATATCAAAGCATCGAAAAAGTTCCGCTTACCGATTTTGATGGACTTGGTATGGACAAGAAATTTTACGAGCTTCAGTTTTACCAAAAAGAAATAGAAGTTGCAAATCCAAAATTGTGGTACCCCAATGGCTTGGGAGATGCATTTTTATATGATGTCAAGGTCGCAGTTTCGCAAGGGGATACTGTTTTTGATATTCAAAAGTTTAAATTTGGAATCCGAACCTTTTCAACAGATTATACTTCCGGCAATAAATATCGTACCCATTGGGATAAATTCTCTTTTTCAATAAACGGGAGAAATATATTTTTGAAGGGTATGAATTGGACACCGATAGATTTTTTATATGACATTAGCCCGGAAAAATATGAATGGTGTCTTACACTTGTTCGTAATGCAGGAATTCAATTAATCAGAGTGTGGAATGGCGGAGGAATGCCGGAAAGTGATGTATTTTATGAATTATGCGACAAATTAGGAATTATGGTATGGCAGGATCAATTTATTGCCAATCAGGAAAACACAAAGCATTTCCCACAGGATATTCTTGAAAATCAGATAGCATATAACTTATACCGAACAAGAAACCATCCATCATTGGTGATAATTTGTGCCGGTAATGAATTTAATCCTTATTCCGAAAATAATGCCGCAAGTATGTTTGTTACACAACGCATTGTTGATACACTGGTTCCTGACAGAGTTTTTTATTATACTACCGATAATATGGGCAGTGCACATATTTATAACGATATGGAACCGGCTTGGTACAGGCATTTTTATAAACAATTGCCTTTTGTAGGTGAATCGGGAATCCACAGCTTTCCAAACTACAAAACTATAAAAAAATTTATAAACGAGAAAGAAGCCTCGGCTATACTACCTGACCTTTCTTCCTCGGAATTTTATGACAATTTTCCTGAATTGCTAAATCACTTTTCCGAATATCATCCTGACAGAGTGCCAAGAATGACGGCACGTATATCACAAATCATGGATATGTCTAATATAACCCTTTCGGATTTATGTGAGGCTTCGCAGGTTCAGGTATATGAATATTATCAGTTTATGATCCAGGCGATGCAAGAAAATTACCCAATTTGCGGCGGTATTATGCCGTGGGTATTTAAACGACCTTGGCCTACCACAGCAATACAAACTGTAGATGGCGATGATCTTCCGTGCCTTGGATATTATGCGGTGTTAAATGCGTATAAGTCTATCAATGTGTGCTGGTGTCAAAACTGGAGTATACTTGCACCAGACGAGGAACTTGACTTAACTGTTAAAATCTTTAATCAAAATCAAGATGATTTATCAGATTGCAATATAACACTTACGGTATACTATCCGGATTTAACGGTATATAAAAAATATGAAAGTACATACTGCGATAAATGCAATTTCGGCAAAATACAACTTGAAGATGTTTTTACAAATTCATGTTTTTTAGTATGTGCTGATATTTCAAGGAATGGAAATTCTTTAAGCAGATCAATTTATTTTAATAAGTGTACAGATATTTTAAGCAATAAGAAGCTATATGAACAACATAGAACATCACCAAGCGAAAATTTATATTTTAAAAATGGTCCTTGGCTCAAGCCGACTATAGAATGTGCAAGGCAAGCTGCAATTTGTGGCAAAGTTTCCAAGACAGGGATTAAAGGAAGGTATCATTTTGCTGATGTGATTTTGGAAAATGTTTCTGATATACCGGCTTATCCTGTTACGCTTGATCTTGTTAATGATGAGCAAAGATTTTTCCTTAGCGAAAACTTTTTGATGTTATTACCCGGTGAAAAGAAAACTGTACGTATTACTTGCGATACAGGAATTATTGATAAAATTAAGATAAGTTTTTGGAATGGAGAATCAATAGTTGTTTAGTTACCAAATATAATTTTGAAGAGTTTTGTTGGTAAAAAAGGTCGACCAAATCGGTCGACCTTTTTAATGTGGTTGTTTGGCGACAATCGGACTTTTGGGCTAAACAAAAAATGCGTAGCCCATAATCAAGGCTACGCAGAAAAACGCGGCTTTGATTAATGTTGCTACACATATCAATCAAACTAAGGCTTCTGTTAAAAAACGCAAGGTATGACAATCAAAGCCTGCGTTTTTGCCAAACACAAACAGAATATAATATTTAATTGATATATGTAGCTTTAACAGTATAACATATATAAGAAAATTTGTCCAGTATTTTTGCAGAAATGGGTTTTGACTATATTTTAATATAATTGATTAATCTTATAATCAGCCTTGATTTGTTATATATTTTCCGGTGGTAAGTCCTGTGATGTTTTTGAAAACTGTGTAAAAATATTTAACATCATTAAAACCGCACTGTTTTGCAATCTCCTCTCGGGTATATATACCGCTTTTAAGAAGAATTTTTGCTTTCTTTATCCTGAGCTTATTAACGTATTTAGTGGGCGGCATATTAAATTGTTGCCTGAACAGTTTATTAAAATATATGCGGCTGATGGCTGCTTTTTTGCAAGCTTCATCAAAGGATAAATCAGAATCATAAAGATGTGCGTTTATATAAGACAGAGCGGGGGCAAGCCGTTGATTTATATCGTCTGTGTTATATGAAAAAATATCTGTAACAGCCACTATTTTATAAAGCTCAGAAAGACAAAAATATGTGTGATTATTGGTTTTCTTTTTCCAATAATAATAAGCGTTTTTGAAATAAAGACATATTTCATCGGGGTCTTCAGGAGTGAATACACATATCTCATTTGGGGTTGGACCGAAAATTTCAAGATGGAAACAAATTAAATCTTCATTTTCGTTTGATTGAGTGTAACTTGATCCGGAGGGGATATACAATACATCTCCTTTTTTCACATTGTAAATCTTATCATTATAAAAAAATGAACTTTCTCCGCTTAATCTACAACTTAATACAAAACAAGCTTTGTTTTCTGTTACAAGGGTTTTGGGCTTTCGTTTTATTCTGCTCATTTCAAGAATGTTGAAATTTAATTGTTCGGTATATTTCATCTCAATTTCTCCTTGAAGATATAGTACATTTTTACTATATCATAAATATATATTGTTTTCAAGTTTTAAATTTTAAACTTTTTATATACTTTTATAAGTTTTATTTCATTTATTGCTATGTTAAAATAAAGTAGCTATATTTAGAAGAAAAATATAATTCTATATTGGAGGAATAAAAAATGAAGTTCAATTCAAGAGAAGAAATTATAGCACTCACACCCCAGTGGAAGGGTGAGCGATTTGATGATGGAAGACCGAGAGTGCCGGATAAGTATCTAAAGGCTCTTAGAAATCTTACACTTGAAGAGGTTTGGAAGCCAATATTTGTTAAGGGCTATGAAAGTCAATTCGAGGGAAGACTTCATACACTCCATGATGACGGAAGAAAGCTTATCGGACGAGCAGTTACTGCAACATACTGCCCTTACCGTCCTGACCTTGATGAGGTTGTAAAGGATATTGGCAGAGAAGAAGGAAGGACAGGTACATATAATCAGTGGGTGATTGACAGCCTGGTTGAAGGGGATGTTGTGGTTGTAGATATGTATGATAAGATTTACAAGGGAACATTTCTTGGCGGAAATCTCACAACAGCGATTAAAAACAAAACAAAGACCGGCGGCGGAGTAATCTGGGGCGGCATAAGAGATACTGAACAAATGAAAAAAATAGAGGATGTTCAGGTATATTACAGAGGAATAGACCCCACGCCCATTCGTGATTTTATAATGACAGGCTTTAATACTGCAACAAGAATAGGAAATGCAATATGTTTGCCCGGAGATATAGTATTCGGTTCAGGTGGAGGAGTGTTGTTTATACCAAGTCATCTTGTGCCGGAGGTTGTAGACGGAGCTGCGAAGACACAGGTAAAAGACTTGTTTGGATTTGAGATGATAACATTAAATAAATTTACAACAGCACAGATAGACAGAAATACCTGGACAAAAGAAATGCTTGACTTGCTAATGGAATTTATAGAAACAGATGAAAGAGCAAAAGACTACAGGGGGATGGACTGGTCCCTTGAATATGATTTAGCGATAAATGGTGATCCAAATGATACACAATCAGCATTATAAGTTTTATATAGCCTCTTGTGATAAAGAGGGCGGAATATATAGTTGTGAATTTAAAGAGGGAAATGCTGAGATAATAAATAAAACTACGCTTGACAGACCAATGTATATGGTGTCTGAACAGAACAAAATGTATGTTATCTTAAGAGCCCCCTTTAAAGAGAATGACTATAGCGGTATTATTTCATTTGAAACAGAAAACGGAGAATTGAAAAATAAGAGCGAAATTAATTCAACAGATGGTGTTGTTGGGTGTCATTTGTGTGTCCTTGATGAAAATATTTATTGTGTAAACTATCTGTCAGGCAGTGTAACAAAGCTGTGTGACAAGGTTGTAACTCACAAAGGAAAAGGCAAAAACCCCCAAAGACAGGAAATGCCCCATACCCATTATATAAACAGCTTTGACGGAAAGTATCTGCTTTGCACAGATTTAGGAACCGATGAAATATATACCTATGATAAAAATCTGAATGAAATTTCAAGAGCAAGTGTTCCGTCGGGACATGGTGCAAGACATCTGGAATTTGCAAATGGATATATTTACTGTGCAAATGAGCTTGAGTCAACAGTTTCCTGCTTTAAATATGATGACGGCAGACTACAGTATATAGATACTGTAAATGCTTTGCCTGAAGACACTGAAATAGAAAATACTGTGGCTGCTATCCGCATAAATGGTGAATATCTCTATGTATCAAACAGAGGCCACGATTCAATTGCGGTATTCAAGCTTTCAGAGAATCAGCCTAAGTTTATAACAACTGTAAGCTGCGGGGGAAGCTCTCCAAGAGATTTTAATATTTTTGGAGATTTGCTTATATGCACGAATGAAAACAGTGATAACGTAACCTTTTTCAATTTAAAAAATGGTATTCCTGAAAAGTTAGACTGTGAACTAAATATAAAATCGCCTTTATGTGTGATAGGAGGATAACTATGAAAAAAGCATTAATAACAGGTGCAAGCCGTGGAATAGGCAGAGCCATCGCAAAAAGACTCAGCAAAGACGGCTTTGAGGTTTTCATAAATTATGTGGGAAGCGATGAAGAGGCTGATAAAACAAGACTTGAAATCGAAAAAAACGGCGGAAAATGTACTCTTGTAAAAGCGGATTTGCGGTTAGCCGATTGCGCAGAGAAATGTTATGGTATTACAGGAGATATAGATGTGCTTGTTCTCAATGCATCAATTCAGCACAGAAACAAATGGAGTAATATAACACTTGAAGAATTTGAAACACAGATAAACTGTAACTTCCGCTCTGCATTTTTGCTGATACAAAAATATGCACCATATATGGGAAAAAACAGGTGGGGCAGAATTGTTACTATAGGCAGTGTTCAGGAAAGAAAACCTCACCCTGATATGCTTGTATATTCTTCAAGTAAGGCAGCACTTACCCTTATGGCGCAGTCTCTCGCTCTGCAACTTGCAGATAGCGGAGTTACTGTAAATTCGGTTGCTCCCGGAGTGATTTATACAGACAGAAACACCGAGGCGCTTTCTGATAAAGTGTATGCCGAACAGGTGAAAAGTAAAATACCTATGAGTTATTGGGGGGAACCTGATGATTGTGCAGGGATTGTAAGCTTTTTGTGTTCGGAAGAAGCACGGTATGTAACAGGGCAAAATATTTTTGTTGACGGGGGTATGGGAATAAAATGATTCTTGCTGATTATTTTTATAGTAAAAGAGATATTACCTGGGATTATGCAGTTCAATGCGGAGTAAAAAAAGGGGTAATAAGACTTCCTGAAACTGATGATTTCGATATTTGCAATGAAAATCACTGGAAACAGGTGCATAAAAATTTTACGGACTTTGGAATTGAACCTGTGATTATAGAACCTATGCCAAATTGTCTTCATGACCATATAAAGATTGGCGATGAAAAGAGAGACGAAAGCATTGAAAAGGTTATTAAAATGTTCCCGATTATGGAGAAATTGGGGATTAATACAATATGCTTTAACTTTATGGCTCATATTGGATGGCTTAGAACAAGTCAGGATATAAAAGAAAGAGGCGGTGCATTGGTTACCGGTTTTGATCTAAAGGATTTTGTGCCGACAGGTAAGGCTATAACAGAAAAACAGCTTTGGGATAACTACGAATATTTTGTAAAAGCGGTAGTTCCCTTTGCGGAAAAACATGATATCAGACTTGCTCTTCATCCGGATGACCCTCCAATTGAAAAGCTTGGAGATGTGTCAAGGATAATGATAAATTATGAAAATATAAAAAGAGCTATAGAAACTGTAAAAAGTGATTGTTTAGGTGTTACAATGTGTCAGGCAACCTATCAAATGATGGGAGAAAACCTGTATGATGTAATTCCTAAACTGAAAGACAAGATTTTCTTTGTGCATTTCAGGAATACAAAAGGATATAAATATAAGTTTAATGAAACTTTTCACGATAATGGAGAGATAGATATGGCGGATATTATGAGGCTGTATAAAAAATGCGGAATTGATGTTCCCATAAGGGTGGATCATGTTCCCACAATGGCAGGCGAGAGCAGAACTGATGGATATGCAGCTCTCGGCAGACTTTTTGCAATTGGATATTTAAAAGGAATATTACAGGCAACGGAACAGGAGATGAGTCGTTAATGAAAATAGGAAAGTTTGAGCAAAGTATTTTTGTTTCAGAAGATAATAAAAACCTTGCGTATCTGGAAGTAACAGACAGAGATGGTTGTAACGGCTGGAGTCTTTCTGTATCAATTGACGGCGAAACAGTTATTGAAAGAACCACATATCCGTATACCGAAAGTAAGGCAAATCTTATGCTTCCTGTGGTAGACGAAGAAAAAGAGGCTGTTATATGCTTAGAACCATTCTTGGAAAGACCGGAGGTATTTAAGGTAAAATTAAAACCGGTTAAAAACATAAAAATAAAAATTATATCAGCATCTCATGAGGATTTGGGATACTGTGCATATGCCAATGAGCTTGGCACAAGCTGCAGGGACTATATTAATCAGGCTTTGAATATAGTTGAAAAAAGACCCGATTATAAATATGTAATCGAGCATTACTGGATGCTTGATGCTTTTGATAAGTATGCAGATGAAAAGGACAAAGAAAGGCTGAAAAAGTATTTTAAATCAGGAAATATAGGATTGGGAGCGGCATTTTGCGGAGTTCATACAGCGTGGCAGAGCAAAGAACAGCTTATCCGCTCAGTTCAATATGCAAGAGAATGTAATGAAAAATGGGGAATATCCCCAAAAACGGTAATGTATACGGACATTTCCGGAGCCAGCTCATCTGTAATAAGTGCATATTACGGGGCAGGGATAAGATATATTACTGCCCTTGAAAATATCGGGTTCAGGAGCAGACCATACAGATATAAATTCCCTATGCTGTTTAAATGGAAAGCAAAGCAAAATGATAACTCGCTTATTTGCTGGCATCAGATAGGCTATAGCTTGCCGGAGCTTGACAGTGTATGGAAACAGCTTGATGATTTTGTTTTTGACGAAACCAAGGCAGCCGAAACTGAGAAAATCGTAAATGATTATATCAAAGAAGTGGGAGAGGATTATGATATAATTCCGCTTAGCTTTTATCATGACAGGGAAATACCCCATACATATCTTGCAGATATATGTAAGACAATGAATAAAAGATGGAAATCTCCTGAATTTTCTGTTTCTTTGCTTGATGAAGCTTTTGAAGAAATCGAAAAAAGCTATGGCGACAGATTACCTGTAATGTGCGGAGAACTGGCAGACCAGTGGGCGGATTTTGCAACTATCAGTTCAAAGTGGATGGGACAGAAACGATATGCACAAAACAGAATAAGAGAGGCAGAGGCTATGTCTGTTATAAATTCTGTGAAGAATGGTGCATTATATCCTGAAGAAGACCTGAAAAAGGCATACTGGAAAATGGGAGAATTTGACGAACATTGCTGGGCAACAAGTGCAAAAAATCCTCAAAAAATGCATATCTTTAATATGAAGCTGATGAAAGAGCAAAATGCTGCGGAGGTTCAAAAGACAACAAAGAATTTAATAGCCAATTCAATAGGAACAGCGGAGGATGTGGCAGAAAAATTTTCTTTATGGAACTTCGTTCCCGGACAAACCTCTCGAGGAGCATTGCTTAAAAAGCCTGTTAAGGGAATAAGGTGTCAGTATTTAAATGAAGAAGAAGTAATTACTGAACCAATTGAGCTTGAGGGTTTTTCGGGGAAAATTTTCCAGGCAGACAAGGGTGCAGATATAACTGCAAAGCCAATAAATGAATCTGTGATTGATACAGGAACTTATATAATTTCTTGTAATTATGAAACAGGGCATATTGTCAGCATTAAGGATAAGCAATCAGGGCAGGAAATACTTGATAGCTTTGCAGAATACAGACTTGGAGATTTCATCTACGTTCATGATGCAGGGGCAAAACTTACCTTGAAGGATGAAATACAAAGAGAGTTGAGCTTTGATGTTGCCAAAACGAGAAAATTCAGCGTAGAACAGGGTGAAGTGGCAACAGTTGTGAGAAAGACAGCATACGAAGAACAGCTTTGTGCAAATGTTTCTATGACATTTATCTTTTATAAATACGAGAAAAACATTGATATACGGCTAAGCTTTGAAAATGCTTCGTCAATGATGGGAAGTCAGCTTGACAGATATAAAAAGAATATATTTTTCGCATTTCCATTCAAGATGGATAATCACAGATTTTACACTCAAACTGCGGCAGATGTACTTGAAGAACCAAAAGACAGACTTAGAAATGCTCCCCACGATTTTGTTGTTGCTGAAAACTGGGTTGCAGTTGAGGGCAATGACTATGAAATTGCATTGTATTCAGAGGAAATGCCGGTGTTTAATCTTGGCGGAATACATTATAATGAGCTGTCCTGTGATATTGAACATAGAACCTCGGATATATATCTTTATGCTGCGTCAAATCGCTGTAATCAGCTTGTATACAGAACAGTTAATGATTGCTGTGGTGAATATAATCTGTCAATACTTCCTTATAAAGGCGGCTCTAACCCAAATAGACTTAATTTGTGGTGTGAAGAAAAAACTCATCCCCTTACAGTTGGAAAAGCTGAAATTTTTGAAAGTAAAACTGAAATTGATAACAGCTACGTATTTCTCACTGCAATGAAAAAGGCTGAAAACAGCGGTGATGTGATTTTAAGATTTTATAACGAGAGTAATGCAAAACAACATTTCGTATTTTCTCTTCCATTTTCAGTAAAGTCTGCCGCATATGTTTCTATGAACGAAAAGGAAGTTTTAGGAAATGCAGAGGTAATAGATGAGAGTAAGCTTAGTTTGAGTATTAATGAAGGCGATTATATAACTCTGCTTGTTAAACCGGAAAATGA
>JAZUMJ010000101.1:0-9078 GCA_045603605.1 Ructibacterium sp.
AATTCTCAACAGTTCTTGCAATTTTGTCGGGTTCGTGCTTACAGGTTTGAGCAAGCCATATTTCATATAAGAGGGATTGTTCATCCACAGCACTCATCTCCTTATGGTTTTAACATATACATAGAAATACCTGCAGCAACAGCAGCATTTAGGGATTCAACCCTTCCTTCCATATCAATTCTGACCTTTTTATCTGCAAGTTTCAAAACTTCCTTTGACACGCCAAAGGCTTCACTTCCGATAACAACAGCTGTCTTTTTAGCCTTTTCTGTTTCGCTGATCGAAACGGAATCATTAAGTGCTGTTGCATAAATTGAAAAACCATTATTTTTCAATTCTTTAAGACATGTCAAATCAGCACCTGAAAGTAATTTCATTCTGAATAGCGAGCCCATTGTTGACCGCACAACCTTTGGATTATACAAATCTGCACAGCCTTTCATAAGGTAAACTCCATCTATCCCTGCAGCCTCAGCTGTACGGATAATAGTTCCCAAATTTCCCGGTTCCGACACTCCGTCAAGGATTAACACAAACTTCATCCTTTTCAGGTCAAACTCAATATTTTCAGGAATTTTTAATACAACTCCAATCCCCTGAGGAGTTTCTGTATTGCAAACATCCGTAAATAATCTTTCCTTGACAGCATAAACAGTTTTACCTGATTTGTCAATAGAATCTACAAAATCATTATTTTTTTTTGCATATTCATCCGATAGGATAACAAATTTTATGTAATCCTCAGCATACATCAAAGCCTCTTGGGTAATCCTTAAACCTTCGGCAAAATATAATCCGTTCTCCAATCTACCCTTTTTTCTTTGCAACGAACGTATCAGCTTGAGGGTCTTATTATCCTGACTCTCTATAAAAATCATACGGACACCTTCACAATCTTTTTCACAAATTTAAGTATAATATAGACAACTATGGTCTGTATTGGCAACATTATTAAATTTTTTATAATCCTTGATGGCAAAATACCTATTAATCCGCTTCCTACAGTGGGAGCCAAAGCAATAGAATTAAGAACAATATTTGCAAAAACTATAACAATCAGTTTTGTTAAGAAAACTCTTACTGCTCCAACAGGTTTATTGTATAACATTAAACCATAAATCATTCCTGCAATACCAACCGATATTGTATATGTGGGATTATAGGGGCCTCCCAATACAGGGTTAATCAAGAGTGAAATGATATCCTGCATCATTCCCGTAACACAAGCGGTTAAAGGTCCAAACATCAAAGCAACAATAGGCTGTGTAACAAATCCAAAGCCTACTCTCAAATATGTACTAAATGGTAATGTAAAATATCCCAAAACAATGTTTAATGCAATCAACAATGAACATATTGCCAGGGATCTTGCCTTTGACATATGCTTTTTAAAATCATTTGAGTTTTTTAAAATACTGTATATCAAAAATAGAACAAAAACAAATGAAACACAACTAAAGCTTATCCAAGGATTAGAAAAAATATCAAAAAAGGATTTTAAAGGCAAAAAAACATTCTTAAGACATTCCTTTACCCAATCCATTGATGAGTCAAAATTACTAAACATAATAAAATACCTCCTGAAAATTCACTGCTATCACAGTAAAAGAGGTATTTTCTGTGTAACAGCGGGATGCGGCATCCACACCGCGACATTGCGTACTTCGTCCGGATATCAACTCCCTGTATACCCGGCACTTCAAGCCCAAAGGCTAACGCGTGGACACCTACTCTGCATACAAGAAATTCCTCAGCCCCACGGACTGAAGAATTTCCACTCTTTGATTTAGGTTAACGAACCTGATCAACAAGCTTCTTGAAAGCCTCAGGATCAGATATAGCAATCTCAGAGAGCATCTTTCTGTTAATTTCGATACCCTTCTGCTTCAAACCATTCATAAATTTGCTGTAGCTCATACCGTTTGCACGTGTAGCAGCGTTGATACGAGCAATCCAGAGCTGTCTGAACTCTCTCTTCTTAGCCTTTCTATCTCTATATGCATAAGCCAGAGATTTCATTACAGCCTGATTAGCTGTTCTGTAAAGCTTGCTCTTTGCACCTCTGTAACCTTTTGCAAGCTTTAAAATTTTCTTATGTCTTGCGCGTGTTCTCATTGCGCCCTTTACTCTTGCCATATTAAAAGCTCCTCTCTATTATCACATTTTGTAGAATACAACCTCATTTGAGGTTTAAGTCAAATAATCGACTTATTTATAAGGCATCATACTCTTGATTGTTGCCTCATTTGCAGCTGAAAGATAGCCGCCTTTTCTCAAATGTCTTTTTCTCTTGGTTGTCTTCTTGTTAAGGATGTGACTTCTGAAAGCCTTACCTCTTTTAACCTTACCGCTCTTGGTTAAACCAAAACGCTTTGCTGCGCCTCTGTGTGTCTTAATTTTAGGCATAATAATTCTCTCCTTCCATCTAATTAAGTTCAATTTAAGCCTTTTTGGGTACTAAAATCATAGCCATATTACGTCCTTCAAGCTTGATGTCCTTATCGGCAGTGCCAACCTCTTCAACCATATCACGGAACTTGACCAGAAGATCTTTACCCAACGCACTGTGAGTAATCTCTCTGCCTCTGAACCGAACCGAAACCTTAACCTTGTCACCTGACTTCAAAAACTTTGTAGCCTGATTAACCTTTGTGTTAAAATCGTGGTCATCAATGTTTGGCGTAAGACGTACCTCTTTTATCGCCACAACCTTTTGATTTTTACGGTTTTCCTTTTCTCTCTTTGCAAGTTCAAACTTATGTTTACCATAGTCCATAATCTTGCAGACAGGCGGTTTTGCCTGAGGTGCGATTTTCACCAGATCCAGGTTTTTCTCTTCCGCCATTGTCTGGGCAACCTGATTTGAAACAATTCCTAACTGTTCACCATCAGCCCCAATCAAACGGACTTCCTTATCTCTGATTTCCTCGTTAATCATCAATTCCTGCTTCGCTATTTTAATACACCTCCAAAATTAGCTTAACTGAGCAGTCTGTCACTTTTACGCACAAAAAAACGGCGCGCAAAAGCACTCCGCATATATTTCACTCATAATGAAATAAATCCCAATTAAATTTGGTGACCCTTTTGCCATAAGCTAAGGGGAGAAGCGGATGACTTCTGCTTTACCCAAGTATATTACCACTTTATTTTTTAAATGTCAAGCTTTTTTTCTTAAAATTTTAACAATTTTTATTTTTATTATTGACAAATCATTGTGCATATAGTATAATCATATAAAATCATTATGAGGAGGTTATATTATGAAAGATTCAAAGGTTTTGCCATTATTGTTATTGGATAACAGCAGTATGATGTCGGTCCTTAATGAAGGAGAGTTTAAGTGTTGCAATTTGACATTTGAAGAAGCTCGCCACATTCTTGATGTGCACGATGAAGAAAATATTTTGCGTTGCTTTAATAACGCAGATATTGAAACAATTATTTTTGACTACTTAGGAGCAAACAAACGCAATTTTACATATAAGCATATAAGAAATATGCGTCCCGGTCAGGATGCCATAGTCTTCAAGTTGTATATAACTCCTTCTAAAACTCAACCAATAATTCAAGCTGATGACGGGGTTGAAGCAAAAAAGATTTACAATACTTATGTGTACTGTCAGCACATAACTAGAATATCATAGAATATTTCCGTTATAGCGAGTGAATTCAGTATCAACTAACTAAAAAGACAGTCTGCTGCAAGCAGAAATTTAGAAAGGGAGGGTGACAGACCCTCCCTTTAACATACCAATGAGGTATGTTTTATGAAATTATTTTCAATAAATGCCGATATATATATTTTATTTACAACTTTTTTTATTGCGATTTATTCTGTTATATGATATACTTCGTATTATACTATCAATTTAAATGGGGTGCAGAACTTGGGTTTATCTTTTTTGATTGCTTTCATATATTTAATAGGCTTTGCTGTTTTAATACGTTTTATAAATACAGAAGAAAAATTGGTAATCAAACCAAACCGGACAAATATTTTTGATTTGGGTTTTCAACTCTGTTTTGTTATATTCTTTGCAATCCGCATCACTCTTGCGGCTTCATTTGAAGGCTATCCCACAGATATGTCCTGTTGGAATGCCTGGGGAAGCAGAATGAATCAACTTGGCGCCTCATTTTTCTATGATACTGATTATTTTTGCGATTATCCGCCCGGATACCTTTACATACTTGCCGTTACCTCTCGAATTTCAACCTTAATGGGACTTAACGATGCCGGTATTGCTCTTATGTTTAAATTTCCGCCGATAATCTGCGATATGGTAATTTATTATATCTTTTTTAAGCTTGGCAGAGAAAATTACAATTCAAAAACGGGACTTATTCTAAGTTCTGTTTTTGCACTATGTCCAATATTTTGGGAAGATTCCGCCGTATGGGGACAGATTGAATCAGTTTTAATACTTCCTCTTATTCTTTCATTTATGCAACTTTATAAGGAGAAATTCACATCATCTGTTATTCTCTATGTGATTGCTGTTTTAATCAAACCCCAGGGTCTTATATTAGCTCCTGTATATTTACTGGCATTTATTGAATCAGGTGATATTAAAAAGATTTGGAAGGCAATCCTTTCGGGTGTTATTCTTTTTATTGTTATCTGTATGCCTTTTTCAACTGCATGGCGTGAATATCAGGGCATCGATGCATTTATAAGGGCAATAAACCCAATATGGGTAATAGGCAAATACATAACAACCCTTTCATCATATGCCTATTTCTCAGTTAACGCTTTTAATTTCTGGGCAATGCTGGGTCTTAACTGGGTTTCAATTGCCCAGCCTCAAACAGAGCTTTTATATCAAATACTGAATATTGCAATTATGGTCTTAGGTGTTCTTGGCACGATATATCTTTACATAAAAATAAAGGACAGAGGCTCTAAACTTTGTCTTTGTGCATATTTTATTTTTATTTTTTTATATACCTTTGCTTTTAAGATGCACGAAAGATATATTATTGTTCCCATTATATTCTTACTTTTAGAATTTATATATTCTAAAAATAAAAAAATTCTGTGGCTTTTCTGCGGATTTTCAATAAACGGATTTATAAATTTGTTTTACATTCTCCGCCTTGGTCGTACAGAAATAACAATGCCTGATAACCGTCTTGCAATCCCATTAGGACTTATTCAGGTAATTCTCTTTTTAGTCAGTCTATGGGTAATCTATAATGACTACTTTAAAACCAAAAAAAGAAGCTCATCATCCACAGGGGTCTTGGAAATACTTGAAAATTCCAAAACTTTTGGTAAATTTATGGTACGGATAACAGGATTTGAGAACAAAAATATTACTTCAAAAATGATAAAGATTGATTATATAATTCTAACTGTAATTGTACTTATATACTCGTCTTTTGCTTTCACAAACTTAGGTGATACGAAAGCCCCTCAAACATACTTTAAACCCACATCTGTAAATGAAGAATTTATTATAGAATTTGAAGATACTCCAACAATCAGCGAGATTGACTATTACTGCGGAATAGGCGATGTTGATACCAATCCCGGAATAGACTTTTCATATTCTCAAGACGGCATCAACTGGACAGATATGGCAGAAACCTATTGCAAGCTTAACTCTGTATTTAAATGGGAGTATAACACCTTCGACCCGATTACAGCCAAATATTTAAAAGGCGTTGCCCAATCAGATGACTATATGTTATTTGAGATAGGGTTCAGGGACAGTAACGGATATCTTATTGATATTGATTCCGTTGTTGGCGAGGCAAGCTCAAACTGTCCTGCAATGGCTGATGAACAGCAGTTTGTAACAGATGCACCATCTTATGAAAACGGAACATATTTTGATGAAATTTATCATCCGAGAACAGCTTATGAGCATCTCCATATGATGCCCTATTACGAAACAACACACCCACCGCTTGGAAAGCTTATGATGTCATTGGGTTTAATGATGTTTGGTATGACACCCTTTGGCTGGAGATGTGTTGGAGCATTTATGGGAGTATTGATGCTTCCGATATTCTATCTGTTTCTTAAAAAAATGTTTAAACGAACAAGATATGCAACCTTCGGAACTTTGCTTTTTGCTTTTGACTTTATGCATTTCTCTCTTACGAGAATAGGAACCATTGATTCTTATCCTGTTTTCTTTATCATTTGTATGTATTATTTTATGTATACATTTGGTGAATCGGCTCTCAAATGGGCAAAAGGCGAAAACATATCATACAGAAAATTAATGATGCCCCTTTTCATTGGCGGTATTTCAATGGGACTGGGCTGTGCGTCAAAATGGACAGCGGTGTATGCATCTGTAGGATTGGCAATAGAATTTTTTATAATAATGTTTATGGCATATAAAAACTCAAAGAACACACCTGGCAGAAACTTTATAAAGTTTTTTGTATATACTTGCTTGCTCTGTATTCCGTTTTTTATAATTATTCCCGGAATAATATATACTCTTTCATATCTGCCAATCTCAATGGTTGAAGGTTACGGGAATGTATTTGAAACAATGTGGAACAATCAGGAATATATGCTTGCCTATCACTCCGAATTAGGAGGAACACACCCCTATTCTTCAAAATGGTATACCTGGCCTTTTGTTTACAGACCTATGTGGGCATATCAGGCACCCGAAGTCAGCATTATGCCCGACCAAATCGGCTGTATTTCAATTTTCCAAAATCCATTGCTTAGTTGGTTGGGAATTTGTGCTTTAATATATTCATTATTTATTGGTGTACTAAAAAAGGATAAGCGTGTACTATTTTTAGTAGTCGGTTTTCTTGCACAGTATGTTTCCTGGATATTCGTTAAACGTTATGCACTGCAATATCACTTCTTTGCAAGTATGCCATTTATAATATTATTTGTCATTTACGCAATTGCAGATTTAGAAAAACGCTTTAAGCGGTTTGGTTATATTTCTGTAAGCATTGTGGCAGTATGTCTGCTTATGTTCCTTATGTTTTATCCTGTTATATCAGGTGTGCCTACAACAAGGTTTTATGCAGACACCTTCTTAACTTGGTTTAATAGTTGGGTTTTCTTCATATAAAAAACGGGGCTGTAAAAAAAGTGCAGACCGTAAAAAGGTGCTTTAATAAAAACAGTTAATTCTATGATTAGTTGGAAACGAAAGTAGAAGAAAAATCTCAATAAAATTCGATTTTTCAAAAACATATACCTTTTTACTATGAACAAACTTCACCTCTCGAAGTATCTATATACATCTTCGGGTTCAGTTTGTCCATTCTGCCTCATTTTTTCCTATCCCCTTGGAAAAACATAGGGGCTGTTTAAAAAGTCAATCGTCTTTTTAAACAGCCCCGTTATTTTTATATATATCTCATTACAGCATCTTTTAATTCTGTCATTGCTTTTTCAGATTTTTCTCTGGAATTTGTACAAATTCCAAAATAGAATTTTATCTTAGGTTCTGTTCCTGATGGGCGAACAGCAAACCAACCATCTTTCAAAAAGAATTTCAGTACATCCGACTTTGGAAGTCCGTCTATTCCATCTTGGTAATCAAGCTTTTTCTCGATTTCAATAGGTAATTTGCCATCCCTGAACTTTGACATAATTTCCTTAATTTTCTCCATTCCCTCGATGCCTTTTAATGTCTTTGTTTCTAAGCTTTCAATATAATATCCGTATTTTTCATATAAGTCACACAGGGCATCATATAAGGTCTTTCCCATATTCTTGTAATCTGCAGCCATTTCAGCAATCAGCATAGATGCAACAACGGCATCCTTATCTCTTGCATAGGTTCCTCTTAAATATCCGTAACTTTCCTCTAAACCAAACATAAACTCATTACTGCCTGATTGTTCAAACTGTTTTATCTTTTCTCCTATAAACTTAAATCCTGTTAATACATCAAACAATTCCGTATTATACTCTTTTGCAACAGCCGTTACCATCTCTGTTGTCACAATTGTTTTTATAACAGCAGAATTTACAGGTAAAATTCCTTTTTCCTTGCTCTTTCTGAGAATATACTCACATAAAAGCACACCTGTTTGGTTACCGTTTAATACTTCGTAACCGCCTTCTGAATTTCGCACAACCACACCGATTCTGTCACTGTCAGGGTCAGTACCAAAAACTAAATCCGCATTTTGTTTCTTTGCGTATTCGATAGCAATTGTGAACGCCTCTGCATTTTCGGGATTTGGTGAAATAACAGTTGGAAAGTTTCCGTCAGGTTTTTCCTGTTCAGGAACTACAAATAAATTCTTTATTCCAATTCTGTCAAGAATTTTCCTTACAGGGATATTACCCGAACCATGTATTGGTGTATAGATAACCTTAAAGTCTTCAGGAATATCTATTTTAAAAGATTGCTTTTCAACTGCATCAAGATATGCATTATCCACTTCCTCGCCAATCATAATCGGCTGAGCATCACTGACTTTAACATCCTTGAATATGTCCGTATTATTTATGTAACCAATAATTTTCTCAGCTGTTTCAGGTGGTATTTGACCACCGTCCTCGCCATAAACTTTATATCCGTTATATTCTTTTGGATTATGGCTTGCTGTAATAACAATTCCTCTTGCACACCCAAGGTATCTCACAGCAAATGAGAGCATCGGTGTTGGGCGCAAATCATCAAAAAGATATGTCTTTATTCCGTTTGCACATAAAACTCTTGCCGCTTCTTTTGCAAATTCTGCAGATTTATTTCTTGAATCATAGGCAATAACAACACCCTTTTGGGCATCTCCCTGACAATCAAGAATTTCCATAGCAAGTCCCTGAGTTGCCTTGCGTACAGTGTATATATTCATTCTGTTTGTTCCTGCCGCCATAACACCTCGAAGTCCGCCTGTACCAAACTCCAATTCTCTGTAGAATCTGTCCTCTTTTTCTTTCTCATCAATTTCTATTAATTCTTTTTTTGTGTCCTCGTCAACACAATCACTATCCATCCAGTATTGGAATTTTACTTTGTAGTCCATTTTCCCCATCCTCTTATATCTTTTTAAATATTATATAATAAATACTAAAACAAGTCAATCACAAAAGTGATTGCATAACGCAACCACTTTAAAAACTTATAC
>JAZUMJ010000102.1:0-5354 GCA_045603605.1 Ructibacterium sp.
ACTGTGGCAATACACTCCTTAAAATAGTCAAAGCTATAGAAAAATATAAAAAGTCCACAGTGTTTTATTGATTATATCATAAAGGTTAAAAGAAAGGAGAGTATTGATATATTTAGAACTAAATATATCATACAAGGAAAAGATATGCAAAATTCCCAAACAATACTTATTGTTGATGATGAAGTTAATATTTGTGAATTAATACGTTTGTATGTTGAAAAAGAAGGATATAAGGCAATAATTGCAAATGACGGAAAGACCGCAATGGATAAGTTTAAAAGCCAGGCTCCTGATTTGGTTCTGCTTGATATTATGCTTCCGATTAAAGATGGCTGGCAGGTTTGCCGTGAAATAAGAGCAATAAACAATACACCTATTATTATGTTAACTGCAAAAGGTGAAACCTTTGATAAGGTTCTTGGACTTGAGCTTGGTGCGGATGATTATGTTGTAAAACCTTTTGAACCAAAAGAGTTGGTTGCACGAATAAAAGCAGTGCTTAGAAGAACAGCAATTTATGAGGTTGATACAGAATCGGAAGAAGAGGAAATAACTTTTGACGGGCTTAGTATTAATCAATCCACATATGAAATTTATTTAGATGGCAAAAAAATCGAGATGCCTCCAAAGGAATTTGAACTGTTGCATTTTCTTGCTAAAAATACAAATAAAGTATATACCCGTGACCAGTTATTAGATGAGATATGGGGATATGAATTTTTTGGAGATTCAAGAACCGTTGATGTTCATATTAAACGTATACGTGAAAAGATTGAAAAAGAGGATAAGAACTGGCACCTTAAAACTGTATGGGGCGTAGGTTATAAATTTGAGGCAGAGCAAAAGTAAAATCCTCAAGGGGGCTAAGTTGTGCGTGAATTTTTAAAATCTCATATTATAGGCAAAACTGTATTTGCAAGAATTTTTGCAATAAATATCCTTGTTGCATTGGTATGTGTTATTGTTCTCGGATCCACACAGATGATGTTGATGACAAACTTTATTGCCGAAAAAACCGAGGAAGCTTTATCTCAAAATGCTGAATCTATTGTCACTTTAATAAAAAATAATATAAGCTCCGGAAGTATGCGTAATATGCTAAGCGGGTTTTCCAGAAGCAGCCAAAGCCATATAATGATTATTGACAACAAAGGCAGAGTGCTTATTAATACTTCTGAAAGTGGTTTTGTTGATGATACTCCGTCGGTAATTGGCGGACAGTACAGCAGAAAGGTATTAAACGGTCAGAGACATTCTGTTATTGGAACAATGGACGGGATTTTTAATGAAACAATGTTTACGCTTCAGGTTCCGGTCATAAGCGGTAAGGAAGTTATTGGTGCAGTTTTAATAAGCAGTCCAATGCCTGAACAACAGCGTATGCGTGGAATTTTATACAGAAGATTTTTAATGTCAACCATTCTGGTTGTGTTAGTATCCTTTTTGCTTTCATATGTTCTTGCAAAACGATTTACCAGACCAATAAGGAGTATACAAAACAGTGCTAAAGATTTTGCCAAAGGTAATTTCAATTCAAGGGTGGATGAGATTGCAACAAAATCGGATATAACAGAGATTTCTGAACTGGCAGATACATTTAATCATATGGCAAATGAATTAGAAAAGGTTGAGGATGTAAGAAATTCTTTTATATCGGATGTTTCTCATGAGTTAAGAACACCTATGACTACCATAGGCGGATTTGTTAACGGTATACTTGATGATACAATTCCTCAGGAAAAGCAGAAAGAATATTTGAAAATTGTTGCTGACGAAACAAGCCGTCTATCAAGACTTGTAAATACATTTTTGGATATCAGCCGTATTCAATCAGATAAAATTGTGATGAATAAAACAAATTTTGATATAAATGAAGAAATACGTTTATCAATAATTGGTCTTGAAAAAAAACTTACTGAAAAGAAAATAGAGGTCAGCCTCAATTTTGAAAATGATAGTTGCTATGTTTTTGCTGATACAGATAACATAAAGCGAGTTTTAACTAATCTTTTGGATAATGCTGTTAAGTTTACTATTGAAGGCGGAGAAATTTCAGTTACAGTTACACCAAAGCACGGAGAGGTTGAAATTTCTGTGAGGAATACAGGTTGCGGAATACCAAAAGAGCAGTTGGAAATGATTTTTGAAAGACTATATAAGGTGGATAAATCAAGAAGTATAAACCGTGATGGTAACGGAATAGGCTTATATTTGGTTCGCAGTATTATCAAAGCCCACGGAAAAAATATTAAGGCATACAGCAAAGAAGGAGAATGGGCGGAATTTATATTTACTATCGATAAGGGAAAGGCTAAAAAAGAAGAAGTGCAAAATTAAAGGATTTAACATTAATTCATCTTTTACAGTTTATTCATATTTTTTTAATAAATTTAAATTATAATAACAACAGAAGATTAAATAATGAGGAGGAATTTGATTATGAATGAATTTAATGAAAATAATAATTCCAATGAAAATAAAGAACCGGTTTACGGTCAGGTTGTAGAGCCGGAGCAAGAAACTTCAGGGCAAGAATTTGATAAAGCTAAATTTGAGGAAAGGCTTAATGATGCATATAACAATAAAGGGAGCATTAAAATTGACCTTTCAGGAAATGCTGCATCTCAAAATGAAGGTACTTCTCAGTATGTAAGCTCAGGATACAATCCTGTATACAAAGAAAATGTGAGAAAGCAGAAGAAAACCGATTCAGGGAAGAGATTTGCAGCGGCAATGGTTGCACTTTCTGTTTTAAATCTTGCACTCTTTGGCGGGGCATTTATGCTTGGCAAGAACTTTGGTGCATCAGGACAGAAGGTTGCATCAAAGCAAGAATTAGTTGATAATTTAAAAAACGGAAATCAAAACTCAGGAATTACAGAAACTACAGTTGCAGCCGGTGAACTTGCAACAACAGAAATTGCTAAAAAAGTTGGTCCTGCAGTTGTTGGTATAACAAGTACAATGCAGGGACAGATGAGTATATTCGGCGGAGTTTCACAGTCAACAGGTCAGGGATCCGGTATAATTCTTAGTGCAGACGGCTATATTGTTACCAATAACCACGTTGTTGAGGGCGCAGATTCAATTACGGTTATGCTAAATACCGGTGCAGAGTATGAGGCAAGGATTATAGGTCTTGATGAACAAACTGATTTAGGTGTTATTAAAATTGAACCAAAAGAAGAACTTACAGTTGCAACTCTTGGTGATTCAACAGATATTGAAGTGGGAGAAAGAGTTGTTGCAATAGGCAATCCTATGGGACTTGAATTTTTTGGAAGTGTTACTCAAGGAATTGTCAGCGCTGTAAACAGAACCGTTTCAATTGATAACAGAACAATGAACCTTATCCAGACAGATGCGGCAATTAATACAGGTAACTCAGGCGGAGCATTGATTAATGCTCAGGGTGAGGTAATAGGAATTAACTCTGTAAAAGTGACATCATCTGGCGTTGAGGGTATGGGCTTTGCAATTCCTATCTCAGAGGCAAATCCAATTATTGCAGACCTTCTTGAATATGGTTATGTTAAGGGGCGTCCAATTATAGGTATATCAACCCGTGATGTAAGTGAATATATGGCTCAGGCATATTCATGGCCTCAAGGTGTTCAGATTATGGCAGTTAGCAGTGAGGCGGCAAGAAATGCCGGTTTACAGCAAGGAGATATAATTATTTCGGTTGATGGTCAAAAGATTACAACAGGTGAAGAACTTAATAAAATCAAGGATACCCACGCCCCCGGGGATGTGTTGAAATTTGAAGTTTATAAGTATAACACCGGCCAAACAACCACACTCGAGGTAACTTTATCAGAACAGCTTCCGGGCTAAATTCTAAAATGAGCTTTTCTTAAAAAGAAAGGCTCATTTTTTGTTGACATATGATTATATTTCTGCTAAAATAGGCAATGTTGTAAAAAAACAGAGAAGAGGTCATTATAGATGGACAAAAAGATAAAAGAAAATAAAATGGGAACAATGAAAATTCCAAAGCTGTTGTTCTCAATATCGGTGCCGATAATTATTTCAATGATAATGCAGGCGCTTTATAATGTTGTTGACTCAATTTATGTTGCACAGTTTGATAATATTGCCGGAACAGGTGCATTGACAGTAGCATTTCCTGTACAAAATTTGATAATTGCCGTTGGTGCAGGATTGGCAGTTGGCGTTAATGCCCTTCTGTCAAGAGCATTGGGAGAAAAGGATTTTAAGCGTGTAAATAAAATTGCGGGTCAAGGCTTTTTTCTTTTAACTTGTGCATATCTGCTTTTTTTAATCGCCGGATTGTTTTTGATTAAACCCTATGTTATAGGTCAGGCGGGAAATCAGGGAAAGCTGTTTGAATACAGTATGGACTATCTTGCCATTGTTTGTTTTCTTTCAATTGGTGTATTCATTCAAATACTAACTGAAAGACTGTTGCAATCAACAGGTAAATCTATGCTAAGTATGGTTGTTCAGGGAACAGGTGCGTTGGTGAATATTATTCTTGACCCAATATTAATATTTGGTTGGTTCGGGATTCCTCAATTGGGAGTTACAGGCGCGGCGATAGCCACTGTTATTGGACAAATGATTGCGGCAACATTG
Organism: Ructibacterium sp.; assembly: GCA_045603605.1. Lineage (GTDB taxonomy): Bacteria > Bacillota > Clostridia > Monoglobales > Monoglobaceae > Ructibacterium. The sequence continues at coordinate 4,600 of JAZUMJ010000102.1, forward strand.
GGTATAATACTTAATATTAAATATAATAAAGAAATCAGGATAGCTGTAAAGAATTTTATTCCTAAGTGGTCAGTTTTAAAATCAATGCTTGCAATTGGCGTTCCTTCCGTTATGATGCAGGCAATTGGTTCGGTTATGACTTTTAGTATGAATAAAATCTTGATTGGTTTTAGCACAGAAGCACTTAATGTATTTGGAATTTACTTCAAACTTCAAAGCTTTATACTTATGCCGGTTTTTGGTATGAATAATGGAATGGTTCCAATTCTGGCGTATAATTATGGTGCAAGAAGAAAAGATAGAATGTTTGCTACACTAAAGCTGGCAATGATAACGGTTGTGGCATATATGTTCATTGGTTTGGCTGTATTTCAGTTTATACCCCAACTGCTGTTGGGTATGTTCAATGCATCTGACAGTATGCTTGAAATTGGTATAACCGCACTTAGAATAATAAGTATAAACTTTGTATTTGCCGGCTTCTCCATAATGATTATAGGATTTTTCCAGGCACTTGGCAAGAGTATATACAGCTTAATTATAAGTGCAGGACGTCAGTTGGTTGTTTTAATACCCGTTGCATATATGCTGTCATTATCCGGTAGAGTGGAGCTTGTGTGGTGGGCTTTTCCAATAGCGGAAATTGTCAGCTTGATATTGTGTTTACTGTTTCTTGTAAGGGTGATTAGAATAACGTTACCGAAAGATTTCTAATAGGGTAGATAAATATCTGCCCTATTTTTTTGACTTTTTGA
>JAZUMJ010000103.1:0-5349 GCA_045603605.1 Ructibacterium sp.
TTATCGGAATTAGCCAGCATTTCGTATGAATAGCCGTCATTATACTCCCTGTTTTTCAAACTTGACAGTTCAGATGGTTTTTCATTTATTGTATCTATAATAAATTTTCCTGTTTCCTTATCATAAACGAAAAGTTGAGCATCAAGCTCTTTTGCCATATTATTGTATTTTTCGTTGATAGTTTCGATTTTAATAATGCCATACATAATACCGACAGTTTCTCCGTTTACCTGAATCGGAACAGAGCTGCGTACCACCTGCTCATCGGGCATTGAATAGCTATAAGTTCTTCCGGTAATATTTTCTCCCAGAAGTGCCTGCTCTTCAAATGAAATTTGTCCGCTTAAATCATAGACTCCGTCCTTTGTGATAAATGTGCCGTCCGGGTTAAGTATACCAATTCTTGAAAACAAACCGATTGGCTTAAAGGAATCAAACATACGCTCATAACCTTTTCCGTCAGCATAGAGCTTTGACGCAAAGTTTGCCATAGTAATAAGATTTTCTCTGTCTGATTTTAATTGCAAAGTAAGATCGTCTTTGATCTGTTTTGTCTGAATATGAAGCATTTCATAAGCATCGTCCTCAGCCTTAATAAAGAAAGATACAACCATTGCAAAAAAGACTGCACATATTAAAATTGCAGCAACAATTGTATATAAAATATTATTTTGTTTTTGTTTTTTTCGTTCGTATGTTATTGCCATTTGCTTTATCTTCTTTCATAATATAATTAACAAAGATTTCTAATCAAATTATATCACTATTCTACATAAAATTCAAGTATTTCACCATATTTCTACAAAAACTTCTAATCGCAATCTTCTTTATTTCTATAAGACTATTTATTAGTAGGTTTTGTCGCAAAATGTCGTAACTAATATGAACACTGTACAATTCAAGCACCGATTTCTAGTGATAACTCATATAATTAAGACCAAAAAGCAATCTTTTTCTTCATATTATCACATCTTTACACATAATTCGACAGAATTTTTACTCGTGTCAAGTCAGGACAAAAACTTTTGTAGGGGACATTCACGAATGTCCCGCGGACAATTCGTGAATCGCCCCTACAAGCCATCGACAAATTTATTCTATCACATAAACTTGCAAAAGGCAATATTTTTCCAACAAAACCGTAGGTTTACCTCTATATTGCAAAAAAATAAACCCACCGCCCAAGGAACAAATATCCTCCGGGGATGGGTTTTAGCATTCTGCTTTACGCTTCAACTGAAATAACTTCCTTACCTTTGTAAGTACCGCAAGCCTTGCATGCTCTGTGAGGCAACTTAAACTCTCCGCAACCGGGGCACTTTACCATACCGGGAATGCTGAGCTTCCAGTTTGCTCTTCTCTTATCTCTTCTTGCTTTAGAAGTTTTTCTCTTTGGAACTGCCATATCGTTACACCTCTTTCCGTTTTATTTGAAATATAAGGGGTAGTCCCCTAAACAAAGTAAAACTTTGCATATTCTACAAAAGTTTATCCAGAATATCAAATCTGGGGTCTGTGGGTCTGTCATCACAGGAACAGGAACCATTATTTAAATTCTTTCCGCAATTAGAACAAAGTCCCTTACAATCCTCACTACACAGTGCCTTGGTGGGTAAATTCAAATACACACCGCTGTATGCCAATTCATCAATATCAATGACGTTTCCCGAAAGAATAACAACATCAGGATTATCTTCATCACTTTTACCGTCTGCACTCTCTTTTTTATATACTTCATTGATTTCAAAATCAATATCTGTAACAAAGGTTTCGTTGCAACGGTCACAAGATAATTCAACTGCGGTCTTTCCTAAAACATTAAGTTCAAGACTTCCGCCGATATTAGTTATCTTTCCTGAAAGGGTAACGGGTGATACAAATGAAAAATTATCCTCCAAACGGTCAGGAAGTTCAACCGAAAAATCTATAGGCAAACTCTTTCCGTCACAGTTAAGAATTGGAAGTAAATTCAACTCCATAAGTCATATCCTCGTTTCCAAAACAAACAGACGGCAATTATTATAACTAATTACCATCTGTTTGTCAAGTATTTTTTTTAATCTTTTAAATAAATTTTAAATTTATTTCGATTCCAGATAGGCATTAATTTTTTCTATCAATTCATCAGCATTAACGCCGTGAACCTGACAAGCCTGTTCAACAGTTTCTCCGCTTGCAGAAGGACAGCCCAAGCAGTGCATTCCTATTCCGAAAAAGAACTCAGCTGTGCCCGGATCCAACTTCAAAACGTCCATAATAATCATATCTTTTGTTACTTTCTTCATAATAATCTCCATTCCGCCGGTTGCTAACGTAAAACGAAGTTTCTCGTTATTCTCCATTCTACCGCCCTGCGTCGGCATAAAAATTTAATTAAATATCACTCATCAGTTAGTATAGCTTATTCTATTAAAAAAATCAAGAGTTTTTGTTAAAATCTCGAAATTTTTTTAAGAATTTTAGATTTAAAAAGCTTCTATATTCTCTTCCGAATATTCCACCTCAGATGAATACATTCTTGCATATTCAATTAAATCATCAACAGATGCTTTTTTATACTTCATTTTATGCATAATCATCAATCCCGATATAAGCTGACAGCTGATTACAGCCAGCCTTACCTTCGCCGAAATATTTCCATCCCAAATAGCCGATGGAATGTGGCGAAACAAAAAATAGCAGGTAAGTTGTTCATAAGCAATATCGAAAGTGGTATTATTATCATAAAATTCTTCAAGTTTTATATCTTTTAAATCCTGAAGAATGTCTGTCCATTTATTATCTAACCTCTCCAGAGAGAGGAAAAAATCAATGTTTGGCTTTGAAATTTCAAGGCCTACACTATCAAGTAACATTATATGTCTTTCCCTGATTGTAAGTTCTCTGTTTTGCATAATGTCTATAAGCTTTTGACGAAAGGCAAGGACATATTCTTCTTCAGGCTCAAATATGCCATCCTCAAAATTCAAACCAATAATTTTAAAAGGCTTATCCCTTTTAAGGATAAGTTCTCCCACCGCCTCACAGCACAGACCCAAGCCTATCTCCGTGGCTTTTAAATAAAAGTTCCTGAACCTTGGATGGTCGGTGCAAATTCCGCAAAGGGCATCTTCACCAAGTTCAAGAATTAACTGACAAAGTCCGTCTTTATCCAAAAAAGGGCATCGTTGTTTTTCATCTAAAATAAAGTGAGGTGTATCATCAGCGGAAATACTTTGTCTAAGCTTTTCGCCTGTTTCCCCATCAACAGAATTATAATAAGCGAGAGTATCATCATCTATATCAATTTCCCAGCCAACACAACAACTATGCTTGCATTTTTGGGCTATGCACTTAAACTCTTCATAATAATCAGGCAGATAATACTTCATAACATTAACCTCATTTTCTGCCCTTAAATAATGTCCCCACGGCTTTACCTTCCACAATATCATAAATATTTTCAGGATTTTGTCCGTTTGTAATAACCATATCAATTCCCGCCTCGCCTACAAGCTCAGCCGCATTGAGTTTTGTTATCATTCCGCCTGTACCCCGACGCGAGCCAACACCGCCTGCACAGTTGCGTATCTCATCAGTTATTTCTTCAACCACCGATATCAGCTTTGAATTTGCATCTGCTGGATTTCCGTCATAAAATCCGTCAATATCCGAAAGTATTACAAGCATATCCGCATCAACAAGCTTTGCAACATAGGCAGACAAAGTATCATTATCGCCAAATTCTATCTCATATGTAGAAATAACGTCATTTTCATTTACGATTGGAATAACACTATAATCTATCATTGTATTAAATGCATTTTTTGCACTAATATACCTCTCTTCATCGTCAAGAACAAACTTTGTTAAAAGAACCTGTCCTGTATTGTAGCCGTATTCCATAAAGTATTTTTCATAAATAGACATAAGACTTGCCTGACCAATGGCAGCAAGTGCCTGTTTACTTCTTGTGTCCGAGGGTTTTTCTTCAAGACCGAGCTTTCCTACGCCAACACCGATAGCACCGCTTGATACCAAAACAACCTCAACACCCATATTCATTAAATCTGATAAAACTCTAACCAGATTTTCAATTCTTCTTAGATTAATCTTACCTGTATCGTGGGTTAAGGATGATGTTCCAACCTTAACAACAATTCTCTTTATTTCTTCCATTTTTGTACATTCCTTTCGTATTTTACAAGGATAACATAATCCATAAAAAAAGTCAAATTTCCTTGACATAAAAACAAAAATATGGCATTATGATGTGTGTAAATTTAAAAATGGAGAAATAAGATGGAAATTGGCGGATTAAAACTTAAAAACAACCTGTTTCTTGCACCTATGGCGGGAATAACCGACAAAGCCTTTCGTGTAATAACAAAGCCTTTCGGCCCTGCTTTAATGTATACCGAAATGGTTTCCGGAAAAGGATTGCATTATAAAAATAAAAAAACCGAGAATTTGCTTGCCGTAACAGATACAGAAAGTCCTGTTGCCGCCCAGATTTTTGGACACGATCCTGAAATTATGGGAGAAATTGCACAGGGTGCACTAAGCTACGGTGCAGTTATGATTGACATAAATATGGGATGTCCCGCACCTAAAATTGTTAACAACGGCGATGGTTCAGCCTTGATGAAGAATCCAATTCTTGCAGGAAAGGTAATTGAAGCAGTTAAAAAAGCTGTCGATGTTCCTGTAACAGTAAAATTCCGTGCAGGCTGGGACAGCCACAGTATAAATGCGGTGGAATTTGCAAAAATTGCTGAACAGAGCGGAGCTGATGCCGTAACTGTTCACGGACGAACCAGAGAGGCTTTTTACAGTGGTTTTGCAGATTGGAATATTATAAAAGAAGTAAAAGAATCGGTTTCTATTCCTGTTATAGGTAACGGAGATATTACATCGGGAAAAGCTGCCAAGAAGATGCTTGAAGAAACCGGCTGCGACGGAATTATGATAGGCAGAGCTGCAGAAGGAAATCCCTGGATTTTTACACAGATTTTAAATTACCTTGAACACGGAGAAGAACTTTCTCCCCCATCTCTTGAAGAACGTGTAAAAAAGGCAAGGGAACATCTTGAACTTCTTGTTAAGTTTAAGGGTGAACATCGGGGGATTTTAGAGGGCAGAAAACATATGGCATGGTATTTTAAAGGCGTAATCGGTGGGGCTAAGCTTCGCGATTATATTAATAAAGCCTCGACCCTTGAAGAAATGAATGATATTTTAGATAAAATATGGCTGTAGCAGTTGCTACAGCCATCAGCGTGTCGATAAAATATCGACACGCTGGCAGATGTTGAAAAAGGAAGGTATATTTTGTGAAATCGTTTTCGTCGGCGTAGGTGGCTACGGTAG
>JAZUMJ010000104.1:0-7189 GCA_045603605.1 Ructibacterium sp.
GTAGCTCAAAATTTAGCTTTCATCACCCCTACAAATCAAAATTTGAAGTTAAAAAATGAGGAAACTCAAATTGAGGGCAACCTTGACATGCCTGCAATTTTATACTATATTTCTAATAAGGGATGAAATCCATAATGCGGATTTCATCCCGGAAAAATATTATAGATTATATCACTGTTTTGGAGTTTACACAAATTTCAGGACAGTCCCGAAAGAAAGGTTCCTTTCATTGTTTTATTATATCATACATCTAAAAACAAAATATCCATTTTCTGCAACGAATGAATATAAACCATTATTGTTTTTAATAATTGTCGCTATACTTTTTGTTCCGTACCCGTGACCGTCTTTGGTGGTTATTGGTAAATCGTCAGAAAATTCTATATTGCCTTCAAATGGATTTTTTATTTCAAAGCAGATTTTATCTTCCTTGCGGAAGGCTTTAAGCATTATTATTTTATTTTGACAATTCTCAACAGCATTTAAAGCATTATCAAGAGCATTAGATATTACAACAGCAAGGTCAATATCAGATATTGAAATAATTTCAGGCAGTTTAATATCAATTTCAAAAAGTATACCTTTTTCTATCATAACCTTATTGTAATGGGATAATACAGAATTTATCGCCACATTACTGCAATATTTATGATAAGAATTCTGTTCGATTTGCTCGGTTATCTTAGAAAGCTCTCTTTGAGCGTTTTCTATATCGTGATTTTCTAAATATCCGTTTAAAACAATCATATGATGCTTCATATTATGACGCAGTGTTTTAATATTAGTTTCATTTTCTGCACTGCTGGAAATTCTTTCATGTGCTATCTTAACCTGCATACCGAGGTTTTGTTTTTCGGATTCAATTTCAAACAACTTGATTTGACTATATAAAATTTTAAAGACTGTAATATACATAATGGGTATTAAAATTGTTATTAAAATAATAACCGGATAATCGTCATGTCTTTTCATCATAACGGTGGGATAACTGGTTGCAACAAGTAAGAGGATGTAAAATAATGCAGACATTACACTAAAAATACCCCAGCCCTTTTTTATTTTACGCTGAAATTCGTGATACGGCTTACGGATATATTTATACATAGTAAAAAGCAAAATCGGAAATATAATCAGTCTTGATATAAACATAACTATGTAATTTCCCAATCCTGCAACATCATCAAGCAGGTTTGTAAGTATCAGAACCCAATATACCATTGTATCTACAAGACAAAATGTAAAAAAGAATCTGCCGTCTCTGTTTTTTGCTAATATATAAAATAACACTAATGTCGGTATTACCATTGTAACCGCAATTAACTGTGCTGTTTTCTCTACACCGCAAATCAGCAAAAGTGTCATATTTAAAATTGACAGTATAATTATTACAGGGATGAAAATTGCTTTTGTCTTTTTTGATGAATATTTACTTTCGTATAAAGAAATAAACATAACAACACAAAATACCAAACTCCATAATATTGATAAATCTCTAAAAAATGTATTTTCCATTTTATTACTCTCCCGTATGTTTAGATTCAAAAATATTTTTCAAAAATATGTCCGATATGTTTTTGTGATTTCTGCGTGAAACAAGTACTCTCTCTCCGTTTTTCATTACAATACAATCTTTTTCAATTCTTTGGGCGTATTCCATATTTACTATATAACTTCTATGAGTTTTACAAAAATTCGGATATTGATTAAGAATTGGCTCAATTTCATACAAACTCTGCCTGCAGCGTATTATATCTGAATTTGTCAAATGATATGCGAGATAGTGATCCAGAATTTCCACATAACATAGGTTGTGTAAAGCAATTTTTGTTATACTTGACTGTTCTTGAACAATGATATACCCCGAGTCGGGAATTTTATTTTTCTCGGCATATCTTTCCAGTGCTCTCTTAAAACTCTCTTTAGTTATCGGTTTTATAATATAGTCAATAGCATTGACATCATAAGATTCAACGGCATAATCCTGTGATGTTGTCAAAAAAACAATCTGCGAAACTTTATTGTTTAAATATATCTCTTTAGCAACCTCTATTCCGTTTATTACCGGCATTACAATATCTAAAAATATTAAATCATAAAATTCGCCCAACGAAACTTTAGATAAAAATTCGACTCCGTTTGTAAAGCAATCATAGGTAATTTCAAAATCAGATTTATATGAATCGATAATGTTCTTAATAGCATTGATTTCATCTACTGTGTCATCACAAATAGCTATACGCATTTCTATCCGCCCCCCAACTTATATTGATTCATTATATATTATATCATACATCTGTCAGTTCATCAAGAAGATGAACTGACCGTTTACGACAAATTTCATACCATTTGCGACAGATGGCAAAATAAAGATATTTTTTTGCTATAATGCTATATGTAAAGAAGTATTTAATTGTTTTATAGTATGGCTAAATGAATTACTTATTGTAGTTAATAAAATAACAATATAAATAACTTGAATTTCAAAATATAGCGAGGATGAATACAAATGAAAGGGATTATTTTAGCTGGCGGAAGCGGAACAAGGTTATACCCGGCAACAAAAGCATTGGTAAAACAGTTACTTCCCGTATATGACAAACCAATGATTTATTATCCGTTGTCTACCCTTATGCTTGCGGATGTTAAGGACATCTTGATTATTTCGACTCCGTATGATTTGCCGGCTTTTAAAAAATTATTCGGTGATGGCAGTGCTCTCGGACTTAATATATCCTATGCCGAACAAGACAAGCCAAGAGGATTGGCTGATGCTTTTTTGGTTGGAGAAAAATTTATCGGAAATGCTGATGTATGCCTTGTATTGGGAGATAATCTCTTTTACGGTCAAAGCTTCACCGAAATTTTGCAAAAAGCCGTCAATGAATTGGATGGTGCAACGGTATTCGGATATCCCGTCAAAAATCCCGAAGCATTCGGAGTTTGTGAGTTTGATTCAGAGGGTAATGTGATTTCGATTGAAGAAAAGCCTGAAATGCCAAAATCGAATTATGCCGTACCGGGCTTATATTTCTATAATAATGATGTCATTGAAATTGCCAAGAATATAAAACCGTCACAGAGAGGCGAACTTGAGATAACCGCTGTGAACAATGAATACATTAAACGTGGCAAACTCAAGGTTAAGCTTTTCGGACGAGGTATGACTTGGTTTGATACAGGGAGTCCCGGTGCTCTTCAGGAGGCGGGTGACTTTATCGGTATGATACAGGAACGTCAAGGTTATTACATATCCTGCATAGAAGAAATTGCATGGAGGCATAAGTTTATTACCGATGAACAGTTTTATAATTTGGGTATGGAACTCAAAAACAGTGAATACGGAAAATATATTTTAAGATTGGCAGGTGATGAAATTTGAGACATCTTATAACCGGTGGGGCTGGTTTTATCGGCACAAATTACATACGTTACATATTGCGAATGTATCCCGATGATGAAATCGTTTGTGCCGATAAGCTCACCTATGCCGGAAATTATGACAATCTGAAAGAATTTGAAGGTGAAAAACGATTTGCTTTTGAACAGATTGATATTTGTGACCGCAAAGCAGTTTACAGTTTGTTTAAAACATATAATATTGATTGTGTCGTCAATTTTGCGGCAGAAAGCCATGTTGACCGTTCAATCGAAAATCCCGAAATATTTTTGCAGACAAACATTATCGGAACTGAGGTATTACTTGATGCGGTAAACAAATATGGGATAAAGCGGTTTCATCAGATTTCTACCGATGAAGTATACGGAGATTTGCCACTCGACAGACCTGATTTGAAGTTTGAAGAAAATTGGAGTATTAAAACATCAAGTCCGTACTCAGCATCTAAAGCGTCGGCAGATCTTTTGTGCCTCGCATATTTCAGAACCTTCGGCACACCTGTTACTATTCCAAGGTGCTCAAACAATTACGGACCATATCAGTTTCCGGAAAAACTGATCCCGCTTATGATTGAAAAAGGACAGAGAGATGAAAGTCTTCCTGTTTACGGAGACGGCAAAAATATTCGTGACTGGCTTTACGTAGAAGACCATTGCAGTGCCGTAGATAAAATAATTCGGTACGGCAAGGTCGGAGAAATTTACAATATCGGCGGGAATAACGAAAGGGCAAACATTGATATTGTAAAGATTATTTTAGAAGCGCTCGGAAAGCCGGAAAGTCTTATAACCTATGTTAAAGACAGACCGGGACACGATAAACGATATGCAATAAATTCGTGCAAAATCCAAAACGAGCTTGGTTGGAAGCCGCAAACTGATTTTGATGTTGGAATGCGTCAAACAATCGAATGGTATAAAAACAATCCAAAATGGATTGAAAGAATATTAAACGGAGAATATAGAAAAACGAGGTGTTCATTATGAAAAAATCTATTTTAAAAACAATGTCACTCCTTTTATGTACGGCAATGATGGCGATTATTATGTTGCCACAAGCGGCTTTTGCTGCAACCGATTATACTTGCTATATCGGCTCAAACGGTTATAGCACTCTTGCCGAAGCAGTAGAAGCGGCAAATACCGGTGATACCATCTGGATGACAGCGAATGATTCTGTCAGCACTACATTCGATGTTGACAAAAACCTTACCATTGAGCTTGAAGGATACACTCTTGCCAATGCTTGTATGCGTTTTGTCGGTGACATTACCGTAAACATCAATGACCGTGCAGGTACAGCGAAAATCAACACGAATCAGAACAGCGGATTTAAAGTTACAGATTATGAATACGATTCCAGAGTAAGAGCTGCCTTTTATCTTACAGGCGGAGCAAAGGTTATACTCTCCGGAACTACCGGGGGAACTGAAATTTACGGTGGTGCTCAGTGCACAAACGGTCTGACAATTCTTGAAAAAGCAGCTGTAGTTGGTAAAGGATGTAAACTTGTCATAAACGGCGGAAGTCTTGTATATTCGGGTTATACCGGTACTGATGGTGTTTTCGTTTGCGACACGGGTATATTGACACTAAAGGATATTTTAATTAGACGTTCTTCTTCAAATACAGGAGGAAGCAGTATTTCATATGCAAATGTTCCAACAATAGAAAATCCGCTTACCATAACCAAGGGACATTTCTACGGAGGTATGTGGGTTGAAGGCTCTTCTACCATTAACGGCGTTTACATTTCTCGCGGAACTCTTTCTTTTGATAAAATCGAAAAAGCTCTTCTCTATACTTCTGTCGGTTCCTATATAGATTATGACAAATCGACAAATAGTAACGGATGGGAAATTTTTGTTGCTTCCGAAAATCTTTCAACTGACACTGATATTGACAATGTTGTTGATAGCACCGAAACTTTGCGTGTAAGTGCAGGCGGAAATGTTTCTGCGGATGCCGGTCAAAAAGTTGTATTTCAGCCCCAGGTGACCGGCGGTGATGGCATGTCCGAAATCACATACGCATGGACTAAAGACGGTGCAGACACCGGAGTTACCACGGATACATTTGTTATCGAAGCAACAACAAGTGCCGATGTAGGAGAATATGTGTTTACTGCAACGCAGGGCAGTAATTCCGTTTCGTGTACTTATGTGCTTTCGGTGCAAGCGGAGAACCATTCTCACCACGATATATCCTTTGACAAGTGGTCGGAAATGACAGATTTGCCCATAATGTCAGGGAACTATTACCTTGAAAACGAAGTGACGCTTTCTGCAATATGGACAGTGCCTCAAGGTGTGACAAATCTTTGTATCAATGGCAGAGTTATTGACTTGAATTCTTATTATATCAATGTTCCTGCGGGAGCTGCCTTGAATATTTACACTTGCGAGGATTTGAAGCAATATTATGATGTTTCGGATAATTTATGGATTCCGGTAGGTGGATTTACGGACGAAAACAAAGAGCGATATACTTCTGGAGGTGTGATTACCGGTGGCAGCAATTCGGCAATTTTTGTAAACGGAGGATCCCTAACCTTGAACGGAGGAGCAATTGCGGGAAACACAGGAAATGCCGGTGGTGTTACACTTATGAATGGTGCAACCTTCACCATGAATGGCGGAGATATTGTCGGTAATTCGTCAAAAGGTGATGCCGGTGGTGTTATGAATAATAATTCCACCTTTACCATGAATGGCGGACGGATTCATAACAACTATGCTGCAAACAATGGCGGCGGTGTGTTCAATGTATACGAAAATGCGTTGTTTACAATGAACGGCGGAAAAATTTATGACAATATTTCAAGCGTTGGAGCCGGAGGAATCGGAAACTATGAAGATGCTGAAATGATAGTCACCGGCGGCTCAATTTGCGGTAATTCAACGACTTGGGGCGGCGGTGGAATATTTAACTACCACAGCACACTTACGCTCATGGGAGGAGTTATAGATAACAATTCTTCCACATGGGGAGGCGGTGCAGTGCTTAACGAAGGAATTTTGCATATTTCAGGGGCACCGGTTATAAAGGATAACTTTGTGAATGAAACTCCGAATAACATTTACCTGCTTTACCCGGAATTTCCCATTGTTGTTGATGGACCAATATCTTCCGGACCGATTCCTGTCAGCGTTTACCCTGACGAAGGTCAGCTTGATAATGATTTCAAATTTACAGAAAGTACGGATGTTTCTTTGAATGATGCTTCTGATTTTGAATATGAATACGAGGGCTACCGTGTTGAAAAGAAAAACGACGGACAGCTTTATATCGTTGCGTATGAGGAACCCAAATACGAGGCTGAAAACGGCGGCTCTGTTGATGTACAGGAAAACGAAGATGACGGAACGGTTACACTCTATGTTTCCGTACCCGACGGATTTAGCTTTGTTGGCTGGCACGACGGGACAAAAATTATTTCAACGGATAATCCCTATACCTTCGTTCCCGAAGCCGGAAAAACTTATACAGCGAAACTTGAACTTATAGAAATAGATGAACCCATTGAGCCTTCAGGTTTTGATTTTGACAGTATCAGAACAGGCAATGGACAGAATATTTCCGTGGATCACGAAAACAGGAAGATAAGCGTTGATGTTGAAGAGGGCGACAACCTTGTTCTTTATGTTCACCAAAAGGATATAATTCCCGGTGGACAGATTCGTATGAATAGTTACAACGGATATAAGGTTAAATATGACGCAAGCGGAGTTTACAGAATTTATACAATAGACGATACATCTGTTACCGTGAGTGCGAAAGTCACAATTGACGG
>JAZUMJ010000105.1:0-2181 GCA_045603605.1 Ructibacterium sp.
TACGGAGGTTGGTTATGAGTAATAATAGTGAGAAAATAGTGATTATAGGTGGCGGAATTGCAGGACTTTCAGCAGGTATATACGCCAAATTAGCTGGATTTGACGTTGAAATATATGAAAAAAATACAATCCCGGGAGGCGAATGTATAGGCTGGAACAGAAAAGGCTATCACATAGACAACTGTATTCACTGGCTGACCGGCACAAGAAAAGGCACGGAGCTTTATGATGTTTGGAAAACAACAGGTGCTTTGACTGATGAAACGGAATATGCAGATGTAAATTCTTTCTATACTTCCACTTATAACGGACAGAGTGCAACTTTATGGAATGAACTTGAAAGAACTAAAAGAGAGGTTATAGCTTTATCTCCTGATGACAAGGAAGAAATTGAAAAATTCATTCAATATGTGGAGTATTCTAAACAATGTCTTTTTCCTGCAAAAAAGCCTATGGAAATGTGGGGGCTAAAGGATTATATTTCAATGGGAGCTTCAATGGCTGATTTTCCTAAGGTTATGAAAGAATTCGGAAAAATATCTTTGGAAGAATACAGCAAGCATTTTAAACATCCGCTTATTCAGCGTCTTATGTGTGATTATCTGCCAAAATCATATTGTGCATATTCTTTTTTGGTATCCTATGCAACTATGGCAGACGGAAACGGCAAAATCCCCATGGATGCATCGTTTCAGCTTTCACTTCGTATGGAAAAGAAATTTAAAGAGTTGGGCGGAAAAATCTTCTACAATAAAAAAACTGAATCAATTGTTGTAGAAAAGAAGAATGCAACAGGCATAAAATTTGCTGACGATACTTTCATTTCAGCTGATTATATAATCCCTACAGTAGATACTTATGTTCTTTTTAATAAATTACTTCCAAGCAAATATATGCCAAAGGAATTAAGAACTGCATACAATAATCCAAAAGCATATCCTGCAACAAGCGGTTTTCAGGTAGCTTTTGCGGTAAATAAATCTGATATTATAGGGGAGACAATATTTGTTGATGTAAAGCCTATAAAAATCGGAAACAATACATTTGACAGAATGTATGTAAAGATGTATAATTATGATAAGATATATATTAATGGGGAGAAAATGGTAATTCAGATCTGTATAACCCAGACAGATGAAGATTTTGATTTCTGGAATAGCCTTTCAGAAGAAGACTGCGTAAAAACAAAAGATACACTTGTATCAGAAGTTGCAGAACGCATTAAAAAGAATTTTCCTGAAATGAGCGATTCTCTGGAATTTCTTGATGCGTGGACACCGGTGACTTACGAAAGATATTGCGGTGCGTATCACGGAAGTTATATGAGTTTTGTTACAACTCCAATGGGAAAGCAAATTAAGATGAAAGGTCAGCTTAAAGGAATTAAAAACCTTTACCTTGCAGGTCAGTGGACTAATTCCCCTGGAGGACTTCCTGTTGCAGTTGCAAGCGGAAAGTTTGCAATACAAAGAATACTTAAAAAGCAAAAAAGAAATATTGATATTTAGGGTGATAGATATGACTCGAAAAGAGCAAAAAGAAGAACGCCGCAAAGCTATTCTCATGACGGCACTTCATTTATTTGTAGAAAAAGGTTTTTATGAAACAAAAATATCCGATATAGCCAATGCAGTTTCTATGAGTACAGGACTTATGTTTCATTATTTTGAATCTAAAGAGGAATTACTGCTTGAACTTGTAAAGATGGGAGTAGCGGGAACTGAAACACCGAATAAAATGGCTGATATTCCACCAGAAGTATTTTTCAAGGAATTTCTTAATCAGCTTTTTAAATATGCCGATGAACAGCCTTGGGTTTTTGATATGTTTGTACTTATGGGACAGGTAAGGCGTGCAGGTATGCCCGAAGAAGCACGTCAGTTGGCCCTTTCTGTCAATCAGATTGAAAATTCCGCTAAAATTATAGAAGCAGGGCAGAAAACAGGAATTTTCAGAGAGGGTGATTCAATTCAGCTTTCAACCTGCTTCTGGTCAGCTGTACAGGGCATTATGGAAGATATGGCAAGAGATAAAACTCTGAAAGCACCAAATCCTGATTGGATTGTTTCTATACTTTGTAAGTGAATTTATAGATTAAGTATGTAAGATATTTTGTAAGGAGGGAATTACAATGAACAAAGCGAAGATAACTATATTAAGACGAATAGAAAACGGAATAAT
>JAZUMJ010000106.1:0-6829 GCA_045603605.1 Ructibacterium sp.
TCTAATGACTATCCGTTTGGTTCAATTAAACGTTTGGAAAAATATAAAAAAGGTGCTGTATCTACTTTGTATATTTGTTTCGAGATTAATAAAGAAATAATGAACAGCGATTTTATCACTTTGTTTTTTGAATCTACGAAATGGCATAAACAAATAAGTGAAATTTGTGCTGAAGGAGCTCGCAATCACGGACTTTTAAATGTACCAACAAACGGATTTTTTGGTTGTGTATTTGATTTGCCATCAAATTTAGATGAACAAGAAAAAATCGCCAGTTTCTTAAATGCAATACAAGATAAATTTGATAATGAAAATGAGATGTTAGAGCAATTACAATTTTTTAAAAAAGCCTTATTACAAAGCATGTTTATATGAATAATTTTTGTAAAAATCCCGATTTTTGTTTTAATAAATTATTGTAAATACATTCCGCATTTTTTAGTCTATTATTTAAGGAACGCAATAACAATGAAATTTGTTCTTGCTCTTTTATAGAAGGAAGTGGCATTTCAATGTTTACAAATTGGGAATAATGAACTCTTTGCTTTTCAATTAAAGAACCTGTAGCGATTACTTTATAATAACAAAGCATATTATAACATTTTAAATATTCTTCCCAAAAAGTTGTTGTTTCAGGTTGATTAACTGAAAAAATATTATAATAACCCGATACGCTCACGGCAATCCCTGTGGTGTTTGGGGCTATAGCGCCTATATGTGCATTCATCGGATTGTACGCAAACCAACCTGGACGAAGAATTTTATATGATTCTCCCTCTTTTGTTATAAGAAATTCTCTAAAATATCTTTCCGGTTTTAATATTATACCATCCTCTATGGTAAGGCTACATATAGGATAAGTTTTTGTATCTGCAGTTTTTTCAGTGTGCTCTGTAAAGAAATCACCAAAACGAGCTTTCTTCCAATTATAATTATTTGCTGAAAAAAGTTTTTCTAAGACTCCTCTTTTATATTTCTTAAGGCAATCTATTAACTCTTTTTGGGCAGCTATTCTTTTATCAACTTTTTCTATCAGAGAAGCTATCTTTTGCTGTTCGGAAACAGATGGAATATAGGTTTTTATAGTTTCGATTTGTGGGTATTTTAAATTCCAAGTATCAGATGTCATACCTTGAGAGTGCTTACAAAATTCACTAATCAATTTGTGAGTTTTAAACAATGCAGCAAAAAAGCCATTGGAAATGTCACATTTAGCAGTTAATACGGTATATGCCGGACTTACTATGCCGTTATATGGAGAAATACCGTTAGCACCTTGCCACATACGCATAGAATTATAAACCATATCACCTGTGCAAACTACTTTATAATTCCCTTTATCTTCACTTGAATTGTCTTTGCCTTCAAGTTCACTGCGGCGTTTAACACCGTCATTCATAGTTACTGAAAGAAGTTCGGAAGTTTCGGAACCACGCTCACTTCTTTCGGCATATACATCACCGATTTTTATTTTTTGCCACGGCTCTGTAAACTCCGGAAACCTTAATTTCGGATACTTTTCAATACCGTTACTTGAGGATACATTTGCCATAATTATTTGCCCTCCGTGTCAAACGGGAAATCAAGTCCCAATTCGTCAAAAAACGGTTTTAATTCAGCATCAATCTGCTTAATTTCTGCCTGAAGTCTACGAATTTCACCTGCAACTTCATTAAGGTCGATTTCAGGTTCAGGCTCGAATGTATCGACATAACGAGGAATATTGAGATTGAATCCATTTTCTGCGATTTCGGCCATTGTTGCTACATGGGCATACTTGTCCACATCAACACGATTTTCATAGGTTTCAACAATCTTGTCGATGTCGGATTCACGCAGAATGTTCTGATTTTTACCGGGTTCAAAATCCTTTGAAGCATCAATGAAAAGAATGTTATCACTGTTGCCGTTTCTTTCTCTTTTAAGCACAAGAACACAAACGGGAATACCGGTGCCGAAGAAAAGATTTGCAGGAAGTCCGATTACAGCATCAAGAACATTCATTTTTTCAATAAGATATTTACGGATAGTTTCTTCTGCTGCGCCACGGAACAATACACCGTGAGGCAACAGAACAACAGCTCTGCCGTCTTCATCCATATGATAAACCATATGCTGAACAAAAGCAAAGTCAGCTTTACTCTTGGGAGCAAGTTTTCCGTATTCATTGAAACGCTCGTCTTCCATAAACTTCATATCTGCAGACCAATTTGCAGAATACGGCGGATTTGCGACCTGTACACGGAATTTTGTATCTCCAAAATAATCGTGTTCAAGCGTGTCTCCGTTATATATATTAAAGTGACGGTAAGGAACACCACGGAGAATCATATTCATACGAGCAAGGTTATAAGTTGTTGAAGTAAGCTCCTGACCGTAATAATTATAAATATGTGCATAATTTTTAAGTCTGAGAAGCAACGAGCCGGAACCACAAGTCGGGTCTGCAGCTGCTTTTACATCTGTTAACCCAAGGCAAGCAAGACGACAAAGAAGCTCTGCAGGACCTGCAGGGGTATAGAATTCACCGGCTTTTTTACCTGCGGTTGCGGCGAACTGACCGATAAGATATTCATAAGCATTACCGAGAACATCAATTTTTGTGTCTTCAACGCTGAAATTAATTTCATCAAGTGCAGCAATAATTTTACTCATAACGGCACTTCTGTCTTTTACTGTATGACCGAGCTTTGTTGAATCAAGTTGCATATCAGAAAACAAACCGTCAAAATCTTCTTGAGATTCGGTGCCGATTGTTGACTCCATAAGCGAGTTGATCGCCTGCTGTAAAAACTCAATATCAAAAGACCTGTTTTCAACCATTTTTACCATTTTGCAGAAAAGATACTTTGGTTCAATAATAAAGCCCATATCTCTGAGCGATTCTTCTGCGACAGCTTCACGATACTCATCATCTGTCCAAGCTTCTTCGTATGAAATACCGTCATCTTTCAGAAGATTAACCATATATTTTTCGGTTTTGTCGGAAAGATAGTAATAGAAAATCATACCCAAGATATAATTCTTGAATTCGTATGCTTCCATATTCCCACGCAAGGCATTAGCCATTGCCCAAAGTTTATTGCAAAGTTCTTTCTGATGAGCCTGAATACTGTTATCCATAATTCGAACTCCTTACTGATATTTTTCAACATGCGACAAGATGAAATCAACGATTCTTTCAACCAACTTCTTTTTCTTAAGAAGCGGTAACGGTTTTTCAATTCTGTCACGGATGTTACCTGTGTCCATAGTTCCTGAAAACTCATATTCTGAAATGAATTCAGTCAGGAGCTTAGGCTCAATTTCTTCGTTTGAAGCAAAGCTTTCAATTTCCTTGCGCTTCTCTTCATTTTCAAAGTCGTTGTATGCGGCATCAACTTCATCAACGCTGCCGAGACCACGAACAACCTGATTCAAGAAAGCCTGTAAAATATCAACCTTGCGGAGCAACTGCGGGTTGTCAGTTCTCTTAAGTTCTTCTTCGATATGTTTGATATCATAATCCTTCTGTTTAGGGTTATCAAAGTGAATGTTACGAAGAAGGTTCATAATGTAAGCTACATTGATACGGTCACTTTCCATAAGCTCAATGCAGAAATCGACATCATCAAGAACAGAAACAACCTGACGGGCATTCTTCTGCCTTGCATAAAGCATAAGATATTTGCTCTTATAGTCCATATACTCCTGTTCTGTCATAATAAGAGCATCTTTATCAAAACTAAATTCAATAAATGTTTTAAGTGACTGCAAATACTTTGTAAGTTCACGGAATGCGACAACAAATTTCCGTTGCTCTTCTTCATCCTGCATTGTATCAACAACTTCAGGAAAAAGGGCAATTTCTTTAAGTTTAATTGCCATTTCATTGAACTTCTCAACAAAGAATTCATATCCGGGTACAATAACACCATCGGAATTATTCTTTGAAAAGAGTGCAAGTGCATCATCAGTATTCTTTTTGAGGTTGCGATAGCAGATAATAATACCGAAAGGTTTGGTTTCTTTCTCAACACGGTTAGTTCTTGAATACGCCTGAAGTAAATCGTGGTATTTGAGTTCTTTGTCAACATATAGAACCGAAAGTGTTTTACTGTCAAAGCCTGTAAGGAACATGTTGACAACAATAAGAATATCTAATGGTTTTGTTTTCTTACCTTTAACACGGTCTGAAATATCTTTGTGATAAGCTGAAAAAGTATCTGTTGAGAAATTAGTGCTAAACTTTTCGTTATAATCAGCTATAATGCGTTCAAGCGAATCACGGCTGTGTTCATCTTTGCCTTCGGCATCTTCGTTCTGTCCGTAAGAGAAAATACCGCTGATATTAAGATCGTGCTTTATCTTCTTGAAAATATCATAATACTTTACAAGCTGATTAATTGAGGATACAGCAAAAATGGCAGTATATTGTCTGTCTCTTGTTTTTGATTTATGATTCTGAACTATATGATTCGCGATAAGCGACATTCTTTCGTCAGACATATATAATTCGTCTGTATCAATATCGTCTGCCATTGTGGGGTCATCGAAGTCAAAATCGCCCTCAATAGTTTTGTTGTATTCAATATGGAAACCAAGAACATTATTATCAAAAATTGCATCTTTGATAAGATAGCTATGTAAGCATTCTCCAAACAGTTTTTCTGTTGTTTGAGTGATTTTACCTTCAGTTTTACCGTTTACTTCAAAACGAGGCGTACCGGTGAAGCCGAAGAACTGTGCATTTTTAAAATGGCGAACAATATCCTTATGCATTTCGCCGAACTGAGAACGGTGGCACTCATCAATAATAAATACAACTTTTTCATTGCTGTAGGAGCTCATAACTTTAGCGTATCTTGCATTCTTAACAGCATTGGCCATTTTCTGGATTGTTGTAATGATAAGTTGTCTGTTCTTATCCTGCATTTGCTTGACAAGAATATCTGTGCGGTCGGTTGCGTCAACAGAACCCGTTTCAAACTTGTTAAATTCTTCGGTTGTCTGTGAATCCAAATCCTTTCTGTCAACAAGAAATATAACTTTCTTTATGTTGGGATTTGAAGCAAGAATTTGTGCCGTTTTAAATGAGGTTAATGTTTTTCCGGCACCGGTGGTATGCCAAATATAAGCATTACGGTTTGTGAGTGTTGCCTGACGAACAAGTGCTTCTACTGCATAAACTTGATAGGGACGCATAACCATAAGAATTTTATCGGTATCATTGATTATGGTAAATCTTGTGAGCATCTTTATTACATGATCACGTGCAAGGAACGATATTGAGAATTCTTTAAGGTTTGTTATACGAATGTTATTGGTGTCTGTCCAGAAGAAAGCAAGACTATAAAGTAAATCTCTGTCTGAGTTTGCAAAATATTTGGTATCAACGCCGTTTGATACAATAAAAAGCTGAATAAAATGATATAAGCCGTTATAGGAATGCTTTTTATAACGCATAACCTGATTAACAGCTTCTCTAATATCAACACCACGTCGTTTCAGTTCTATTTGGATAAGTGGTAAACCATTTACGAGCAATGTAACATCATAGCGATTCACATACTTGCCAACAACAGTTGTCTGATGTGTCACCTGAAATATATTTTTTGTGTGATCACTATCAAAGAAAGATAAATAAACCTTCGTTCCATCTTCACGTTCAATCACAAATTTATCTCTCAAAATCTTTGCACTCTGATAGACAGATTTACCGAGCATAACATTGAAAACTCGTTCCCACTCTTTATCCGTTAAAGGCGAGTCAAGTTTTGAAGAATTGAATTTTTCAAACTGAACTTTGAAATTTTCAACCAAAGCATCATAATCCGGTATTTCAACCGAAGAATAGTTTTGACTGTTAAGTTGGTCTATTAACTGTTCTTCCAACTGAGCTTCACTTTGGTATGCCATTATTCTTCCTCGCTTTCAAGATACAAATAATCACCAATATAATTAAACAAAGTGTATGCTATCTTATAATCTTGTGTTTACGATAGTATTATATAGAAACATCCCAATAAAGTCAAATAGCATTATCGTTCCGCAGATGTCTGCGGGGCTGACGGCTTTAAAAGCCGATTTTGGCTTTAGTTTTGGGCTTGTTATTACCCGAATCTTTTTCTTTTACGGGCGGAGTATCTTCTTCGGGACCTTCGACCGCTTCAGGCGGAAGAACAAGGGCAATAACGCTTGAATGCGTAATGAACATTGTCTGCGCATAGGCATAACCGTCAATTTTATCATAGAGCCTGCCTGCACTGATTGTGCCTGCGTATACTGTGTTTGTGCTGTTGGCAACATAACCGATAGTATCAATCATCGGCAATTCTGCACGGATTGCCTCTTCGTCATAGTCGTTGTCATCGTCTTTAACGATTTTGAAAATCTTGCCGACCTTAAAGGGCTTCATACCGAAATAGTGATTTACACCCGTGACTGTGATAAAGATATTTTCCATAAATATTTCCCCTTCAATCTTTTTTCTTTATTTTTATGCTGATGCTTTCTGTCTTCTCGGTTTCACTTACGGACTCTGTAATATCTATTCCTGCGTATCGTAAAGCGGATTGTACGAAGAATTCAGTGAGATTTTCGTCGCCGTCTTCTCCTTCGGGGCAGAGTGTTGCGGATTCGGCATCTGCAGACAGCCATTTTTCATTAAATGGAAATTCTGCAAGTATATCATCATTTTGGGGGTGTGCTGCTGCATACATTCCGTTGTTAAGTCCTGTGCAGTAAACATCGTCAAGAAACATTTCAAGTTGACTTTTGCTCATTTTCATTATCGCTGTGTAATTATCCATTTTGTAATTCTCCTTTTCGTATCACAGACACATCAATT
>JAZUMJ010000107.1:0-2695 GCA_045603605.1 Ructibacterium sp.
TCTTCATAGGAAACGCCTTTTATTTCTGCCATCTTTCTTGCTACAAACTCCACATAACCGCTGAAATTCCTCTCGCCTCTGTGAGGTTCAGGGGACATATAAGGGCAATCTGTTTCAATCATAAGCCGTTCAATGGGAACAGCACTGCAAGCCTCAACTGCCCTTCTTGCATTTTTAAAGGTCAAAACCCCTGTAAATGAAATCATAAACCCCATCTTAACAAGTTCATTGGCAGTTTGTGCACTTCCTGAAAAGCAATGCATAACTCCGTTTGAAATTTCAATTTCTTTTAATATCTCAATACATTCGCCTTTGGAATCTCTGTCATGGATAACAACGGGCATATCAAGTTCTTTTGCAAGCTCAAGCTGTTTTCTCAGCCAAAACTTCTGTTTATCGGGTTCTGCATCATCATAATGATAGTCAAGACCAATCTCGCCTATTGCTCTTACCTTGGGATTTTTTGCAAGAGCTTTTAATTCTTCAATATCATTATCTGTCATATTTGTTACATAACCGGGATGAACCCCTACTGTTGAATATATAAAGTCATATTTATCAGCCAGTTTAACAGAGGCTCTTGAGGTTTCCATACAGGAGCCAATGTTCATCACCTTGGTAACATTCCAATCTCTAAGGCTTGCAATTACCTCTTCTCTGTCATTATCAAACTGATTATCATCAAGGTGTGCGTGTGTATCAAAAAGCATTTTTCATCCTCCGTTTATTTCCAATATTCCTCTTGATTATAACACATTTTTATGGTATAATCAACACCATAAATTTTAAGGAGTTGAATTTTATGACACCCTATGAGGAATTAAATATAAAAGGCAAGCTTGCCAAGGACGCATCGTACAAGCTTGGTACTCTCTCTGCAGAAGAAAAAAATACCGCACTTCTTGCAATGGCATCTGCATTAAGAGATAACTGTGATTATATCCTCTCTGAAAATGCAAAGGATATCAAAAACGGCGAGGATAACGGAATGAGCAAAGGGTTACTTGACCGCCTTATGCTTAACGAAAGCAGAATTGATGCAATGGCTGTAGGCATCGAACAGATTGTTTCCCTGCCTGACCCCATTGGTGAGGTATTAACCGAAACAGAACGCCCAAATGGTTTAAAAATAAATAAAGTCCGTGTACCATTAGGTGTTATAGGAATTATCTACGAGGCTCGCCCAAATGTAACCGCTGATGCGGCAAGCCTTTGTATTAAATCAGGTAACGCTGTTATTCTTCGTGGCGGAAAAGAGGCTGCCTATTCCAACCGTGCTATTGTTAAGGTTATGCAGGATGCGGCATATTCTAACGGACTACCTCAGGGAAGTCTTAATCTTGTTGAGGATACAAGCCGTGAAAGTGCAACCGCACTTATGAAACTGAATGAATACTTAGACGTTATCATTCCAAGAGGCGGTGCAGGACTTATCCGTGCGGTGGTTGAAAATGCAACAGTTCCCGCAATCGAAACAGGAACAGGAAACTGTCACGTTTATGTTGATGCATCTGCCAAGCTTGATATGGCAAAAGAGATTGTTATAAACGCAAAAACCCAACGCCCCTCGGTCTGCAATGCAGAAGAGAAATTGTTGGTTCATCAGGCTGTTGCCGCTGAATTTTTACCAAATATTCTCTCAGCTCTTGAAGAAAAGGGCGTTGAAATTGTGGGAGATGCAAGAGTTTGTTCCATTTATCCCAATGCCACTCCTGCAACTGAAGAGGATTGGGGAACAGAGTATTTAGATTTAAAGATTGGCGTGAAAATTGTTGACAGTATTGACGAGGCAATTACCCACATCAACAAATACAACAGCCGTCACAGCGAGGCAATCATTACAGAGGATTGCTCTTGTGCACAGAAATTCCTTGATGGAATTGACGCCGCCGCTGTATATGTAAATGCATCTACAAGGTTTACTGACGGTTTTGAATTTGGATTTGGTGCAGAGATTGGAATAAGCACCCAGAAAATCCACGCAAGAGGTCCTATGGGACTTGCAGAACTTACTTCAACAAAGTATATTATCCATGGTAGCGGACAAATAAGAGGCTGATGCATAAAAATATTTTATAAAGGAGATTTAAATTATGGTAAGACACATTGTATTTTGGACACTAAAAGAGGAAGCTGAAGGTAACACCAAATGGGAAAATGCAAAAATTATTAAGGAAAGGCTTGAGGCGTTGGTTGGAGTTATTGACGGACTTGTTGATGCAGAAGTTGGTCTTAACGAAAACGGCGGAGAATATGATGCGGTTCTTTTAAGCACCTTTGAGAGTATGGATGCCCTTAAAGCATATGACGTTCACCCTGAACACGAAAAGGTTCGTGCCTTTGTTAAAAAGGTGAATGTATCCCGTGTTGCAGCAGATTATACATTTTAATAAAAACCAAGGCGGTGGTTGATTGCAACCACCGCCATTTATTAGCCTTCGATTAGGCTTTCACCGGTCATTTCTTCAGGCTTATCAAGTCCCATCAAATCAAGCATTGTGGGAGCAAGGTCTGCAAGACGACCATTCTTTAATTTCTTATCACTGCCTATTAAAACAAGAGGAACAACATTTGTTGTGTGGGCTGTGAAAGCACCACCGCTTTCATAATCAACCATTTGGTCAGCGTTACCATGGTCAGCTGTAATCAACGGTACATCGCCCATCTTCTCGATTGCATCAACAAGCTTACCAAG
>JAZUMJ010000108.1:0-15720 GCA_045603605.1 Ructibacterium sp.
AAAAAAATCCCTCCGGGGGCGGAGGGATGGAGGACTTCCTAACGGTGGAAGTTATGTTCCCGAGTTGTGCTAAAGGAAAGCGGGAAGTCTTAGCCTCGAAAACACTATATACATTATACTATTTTTCTTCCAAAAAGTCAATATCCTTGCGAGTGGGCGATTTTTTAAGGAGGAAATAAAAATGAAAAACCCTAACGGATACGGAACAGTTGTTAAATTGCACGGCAACAGGAGAAGGCCTTATGCTCCGAAGATAACTTTTGTGGTCCTTGATAAATTCACAAATACCTATGTAAGAAAAAGCAAGTATCTTGGTTATTATGAGACCCACCAAGAAGCTCTTGCAGCTCTTGCGAAACACAACATCGGAAGCGTCCCGGAAAGCATTGTTGACCTTACTTTTAAAGAGGTATGGGATATATGGGCAAGACGAAACTTAGAAAAGGGATCAAGCTCTCGATCAAACGCCTACACTTCGGCAATTAAGAAGTGGGCACCGATTTACAACAAGCGCATGACCGATATTAAGCTCACTCATCTGCAAGACATTATAGATGAGTACGAAGGCCAGAGCAAGAGCACGCTCAATAATATGAAACTTGTCGCAAATTTCATTTTCGAATGGTCGCTAAAAAACGATGTGATATCCAAGAACTACGTTGAGTATCTCGATCTGAGCCCGAAAGATGTAACAAATCATGTACCCCTTACCCATGAGGAATTTAACAGAGCTGTGAATTTGCCACTGTCCGAGACAAGTGCTCTGATCAATATTTATCTGCGGTGTGGTTGTCGTCCTTCGGAGCTGCTTAAGCTCCCGATGGAGGATGTGCATCTTAGCGAAAGATATTTTGAGCTTAAGAAAGCCAAAACAAAAGCCGGCATAAGAATTGTTCCTATCGCCGAAAAAGCTGTACCGAGTTTTGAATATCTTTCAAGAAATGCCTCAACATTTCTTACCAATATCGATTATCAAGATTACCGAAACCAATTTAACAACCTTGTACCCGGACATGTTCCCCACGACACCCGAGCAACCTTCATAAGCTTCATGCAAGAAAAGGAAGTTCCGTTACCGATAATCCAAAAAATTGTAGGTCACTCTTCCGGGAACATAACCACCGATGTTTATACAAAAATTTCACTTGAGCCGATGCTGAAAGCGGTCAACAATTTGTAACTAATTTGTAACTAACGACCCAAAAACCCAAAAACAAAAACCCCCATAAAACCGTGTTTTTCACGGTTTTAAAATGGGGGAAAAATAAGGTTGATTTATATTTTCAAATCAACAAAACTGTGATTTAAAGCCTACTTGTGAGGAATGTTGTAAACAATTTGTAACTAATAAAGGCACGATTGTATATATTTCGTGCCTTTTTTTATTTTTATTATATCAAATATTTCTTCTCTTGTTCAAGAAAATTTTTTACATAAATTCAAACCCTTTATTTCTTATTTTACATACATAACCATTTCTTTTACTTCGTTGGTACCTGTTTTTTTGAAAAATCGCATTTTGTAGACTGTACCGTTTTTCTTCCTGTACCATGTTGCTTTCCTTCCCGTGTTTTGGGTGCGCAAATAATGCACGCTGCCTGCCCAATGCCATGGATCCACCGGCAGTGTATTATACAAATCGTATCCTTGGTAATTATCGATTACCAACAAACCATGAGGCCCCGAGTTGTAAAAGGCATTGTAACTTGAACCGCAATAAAAATGGTAGGGTACATAAGCATGCTCCAGATTAGTCATGTTGGCAAAAGTGGTTAAGCTTCCTGCTCCGAGCCAACCGGGATCTATAATCAACCGTTTAATATATGTGTTGTAATAAAAAGGTCCAAGGGCAATCGAACCGTCTTCCGGGTCGTAATAATCGCCGATGGAGCGCAACACATTCGGTGTCGGCAAGTTTACCACCGTTGCTTTGAGATTTGAAAAACAAGCAGGTCCGAGATATGTAGCATCGGGATTTAATGTAAAGCTTGCAAGAGTGTCCGAATCGTCATAAGTAGGTAAGCACCTTTTGCCAAAATATAGGACCTGTTCAAAATCTATTATGTCACTACCCTCGGGAAAATATGTATTTAACCCGTAATCGTTTATCTTTGTGATAGTTTGCACATTGTGGAGCTTAACGGGTACGGAAGTATAACCCGATTTGCCCGAAGCCTCAAAAAATGCCCGTTCGGGTATTTCCGTAAGGTTGAGCTTGATACTAAGCTCATAGTTGTTCCCTATGCAGTGTACCCACGCAAAAGCGTATTTCCCTAAGCTCGAAATGCCCGCTCCCGAAATATCTTGTGTGATGCCTCTTGCCCATCTTCCGGCAAAAGCATACTCTCCTACGCTTGCAAGCGTGGAAGGCAAATTGATGTCATAAAGCGGGACTGTCGGATTACTTCCTGTTTCCGAATAGCAGAAGGCATAATCACCTATGGTTGTAAAGCCGTGGGGTATCGTAATAATATATGGTGTCGCATCATAAAAACCTATTGCGGATAAATCGCTATATGAATTTGTTAACGGTTCACCCTTAAAAGCGTTGTCACATATACTTGTACCGGAAGAACGAAAATACAAATTGTCGACCGCTACATTTAAGCTCTTCCATGGTGTTGATGTAACGCTTCCATCAATCAACAACGCCGATCTGTACGGAGTTGTCACTCCCGTTGTGGTGTTTGTTCTGTAATTTATCCAAAACTCATAAGTGCCTCCACAATCTCCGGAGCTTGCAAGCTGCCATTCATACACTATCGCCATTATGTCACCGCCTCAAGAATATAGCCAACATCTCCCGTTGCATAATCGGAGCTGTACATATCCGCCACCGCCGTTATTTCTTTTGCGAATATCCCCTCGAACTCCATTTCGGTGTAATTCGTGTCAAATGTTGGAATTTTGACAGGGAACTCTGTTGTTTGCTGTCCCGTATCAGCATAATTGAAATCGGACGATGTAAAATACAAGGGAGAGCCGTTGACGGTAACGCTTTGAACATTTGCCGAAGCATAGTAGTAGTAAGTGTTACCTTGCTGATCCGTATCACTTAAAGGCTGTGTGAATGTTACTCTTTTTTTGTACACCACATCCCCCTCGCTTGAAAAAATGACGGCGGTCATGTTCGAGGGTAAAGAGCCGCTCACAAATAACCATCGGTCGAGAGCACTGTTATACTTTAAAGCCCACGTTTTAAGCTCCGTGAATAGTTCAAGGCCTTCCAACGGCATTCCGCCACCGCCGCCACCGGCAACTTTTTTTATTGCTTCGTTGGTCTCTGTTCCTTCTTCCAAAATCGTTTTTGCCATAAAGCCGTCAGAAGTTTTATTGATTGGCTTGTTTATCTCGTAGGTGGATGTTTTTGCCGTCCTTGCGGAGTAAGTTCGTGTATAAGCTCCATCGTATTTTGTTGTGATAGAAAAAACTACGCTCTGCTGCTGATTGTTGTCTTGGTCAACAATCAAAACACAATCGCCCGGTTTTACCGATACATTTCCGGGACAGGTAGCCTCAAACCCTATGTAGTTCAGTCCGTTTAAATATTCCCATATCTCGGTGTAATTGTAAGTTTCGCTCTCGCCGGAAGGAACTTGCAAATACTTAAGCAGTTCGTTATCTACATCAACAATTAAGTTGTATTGTCCGGAGCTTGGAGTTGATGCCGAATAAAAAACATCATTTATGTTTACGGCATTTACTTTTGATGTACACATAGCCGTGCTAAAACGGTATGTGATAGATGGATTCATGGTATAAGTAGCTTGATAACTGTCGGGCAGCTTTGTCATGCTTATCGTTGTCGCTGAACCTGTCGGATCTATATAAGCATTTGCACAGCCCAAGCCTGCAATCATACCAACAATCTCCCTGCCTGTTGGTTTGTGGGCAAGCATATCCACAAAATCACCAAATTTAAACATATCAAAATCTGACGAGGTAACAAAGCTCGGAAGAACAACGCTTACGCCAAACTTACTATCTATCAGATCTTGAACGTCGCTAACAGAAAAAGCCGTTTCTTGTTTTAAGCTCTCTATCTCTGTGTCGGTAAGCTCCAAAGGATTGCCGAGCACTGTTATCATCGCATCGGCACCTTTTACCGTTGTAAGTATGCCGTCTTTTTCAAGCTCTGTTACGCTTCCTTTAGCTATTGTTGTGGTGACGCTTGTATCCGAATTTGTAAGATTTACTACAATACTGTCACCAACAACAATATTGTTTACATTGTTGGGTTGCCCGTCATAGTTTATATTATAGAGTTGCAATGTGTATGTTGAAGCTCCCGTGTTTCCTATTGATATTGAGCTGTCGTTTATTAATGCATCGTTTATTTCCAATGATTTAAGGTTGCTATCGTCAAATGTATAATTGCCTATTGTTATGCTGATTGTATAAGCCATACACATCACCTCTCAGTAAGTTCAAGCGACAAGCCATTCCAAAGTCCCGCAACGCCTCCTGTTTTGGATATACCTTTAAGCCCGATGTAAGGAACCGTTCTGTCCGAAACGTAAGCCGTTATTGTTTCCGGAAGTCCCGTTGACGATGTTACAGGATCAAGATATTTTACACCAACATATACACCGCTCATTAAAGGGGTGAGCACTATATTGGATTCCGCCGGAGACAAGGGACGAAAAGTTAAAGAAATTTTTCTTTTAGTTGTTATTTTGTTTTTTATATATGCTCCGTTGGTAGTTCTTCCCGATTGAGATTCTATATCCATTATGTCAACCTTAAAACTTTCCAAATATTCCGTTATGTTAACATAGGTGCCTACTGTTCCGTTTACTATTGGTGCCACAAAACAAACCTCGCTTATATATGTACTTGTATCCATTTTACACCTCCAAAACAACACGGCCTGCTTTACGCTGCAGTTCGTTAATGCTGTCTACCACCAAACGGCCGAAGCTCTGACCACCGATGTTAAGCTCTATGGTAATTGGTTTATCAAAAGAGCTTGATGTGGTGGAAGTCTGAGCTGTGGTTGTTCCCACTGCTACAGGTGAGCCGTTCAGCACTCCGTTAATCTCTCCGTTAAAACCTTGTTTAATATCATCGTTTAAACCGCTTACGCTATCAAGTACAGCTCCTGCGGAGCTTGCAATACCTTCGGCAAGACCTTCACCCATAAAGTTGCCCATTTCCGCCATTACCTGTGAAGGAGAGTGTATTCCCCATGCTTCACGGAAAATATCAATGACAGATTGCCCAAAGCTTTTTATTTTCTCTACTATCCAGTCTTTTGCGTTACTAATACCGTTCCAAATGCCTTGCACTATCATGGTGCCTGCTTCTTTGAAACGGTCGATTACAGCGTTAAGCGCTACTATCGTCCCTTTTCCCAGAGAGTACATTATACTACCCATACATTCAAGCAGCTTCGGAATTCCGTAGATCAGTCCTTCTCCGAGTTTTATTATAATTAGCCCTGCTGCATCAAACAATTTGGTTAAGGTTGTAGGATCGCTGAGAGCAACTTCTATTTTTTCGATAATCATCGGGATCTTTTCGATCAGAATAGGCAATGCCTCGGCAATACCGAGGGTAAGCCCCGTAATAATAGCAATAGCCGCATCCAGTAAAAGCGGTAAATTGTCTATTAAAACATCAACTATAGCAAGCATTACATTGACAATTTGAGGGATAAGTGTAGGTAACGATTCCCCTATGCCGTTTGCAAGGGCAAGCACTATTTGCAGTGCTGTTTGTGCAAGCATAGGCAATAAAGTAATTATCATTTGCCCGATCTGACCGATTCCTTCCGTAAGCGCCGGAAGTATAGCGGTAAGAATAGCAGGTAAATTTTGCCCGATAGACATTATTATAGAACTTGCTGCGGAAATAGCAGCAGGAAGTATGGTTATTAAAAGCTCCGGAAGTGTCTTGGATATCATAGGGGAGAGCTTAGTGACCAGTTGTGGAAGGGCTTTGCCTATTGCACCGATTATTCTTTGCAAGGCAGGAAAAATATTGTCACTGACAGCTCCAATAGATTGCATTAAATTTTCTACCAACCCGTCAAGAGGAGCATCCTCACGGCCGAAACCTGTTATAAGATTTTCCCATGAAGCTTTTAACATACTGAGAGATCCTGAAATGGTTCCCGCCCCTTCGTTTGCCGCTCTGTCTGTTAACCCCATTTCGTTTTGCACCAAATGAATAGCTTGAACGATATCCGCATAACTGCCTATTTGTAGATTTCCTGCTTCCCCTTGGGCCTTCGCTATCTCGTTAGCTTTATCTATAAGGGATTGCATACCCTCTTTTGTGCCCGCAAAAGGCAAGTTCAAGTTATCAAGGGTCTGATACTGTCCTTTTGCAAGTGCTTGATAAACACCTGCTATTTCTTCTACCGAGTATTTGCCGAAGGTGCTTGCATTATCCGCTATATCTCTCATAGCCATATCTGCTATTCGTGCAGCTTCTGCAGTGTCTCCCCCTACAGAGTTTATTAAAAACGATGAGATGCCTGTTATGTTATTCATATACTCATTAGCTGACATGCCTGCTTTTTCATAAGCTCCTGCCGCATTATTGAGTACGGTTTGAAAATCGTTACCGAAAAGTGTTTGTATGCCTCCCTCAAGCTGTTCATAATTTGCGTAAGCGTCAAGGGCTTGCTTGCCTAAAGCTCCCACGGCTGCGCTTGCCGCTCCGAGGCCTGCCGCTGCCGCCGATCCTATTCCTGCCGCAACCGATCCCAAGCCTTTTAACGCATTGCCGAACGAAGCAGAAAAGCTTTTCCCGGAGCTTGCTCCGTTTTCATTAAAAGCCTTTTCAAGATTTTCTTTCAAGCCTTTTGTAGTGGGCATAATCTGCACATAAGCTTGAGCTATTGCATTATTTTCACTTGCCATACATTCTCGCCTCCAATTCTTCTATGCTGTAAGAGCCGTATTCTTTTTCTTTTGTTAACAATTCGTACACGCTTTCGGGTTTGTTCCTTCCCTTTTGTCCGTCTTTCGTCTTCGCCCAAACAAGCCAGCTCAAGCGGTCCACTATCAAGCTCAACAATGTTTGCTCTATTGTTAGTTTTTGGCTTGTTAAAGCTCTCATGCAACGGCTCTGTTCGGGCAAACCGCACACCAGAGTTGCTATAAAGTTCACATCAAGTTCCAAATAATTGTAAATGCCGTAATATTGAGCTAAATCGCATATCAATTCATCCTCGTTGGTTGCGATAAGTCCACCGAGGCTAATTATTTTTTTATTTCTTCATCTTTTCCGAGTTGTGAGATTATATCCGTTATTTCTTCGGAAACCTTTCCTGTGTCTGCTATTCCGTCTACGGTGCAATGCTCTACAAGCTCCGTATCATCGCCGATAAGTAACTCCACCAAATCAAAAAGAGAAGAGGCACTGATCAAAGGGTCTTTTGACTTCGTTTTTGCTATTGCCTTCACAAACCGATAATCGTTTAATATCTTTTCGTTTACTTCACATTGAAATCCTGTTTTTGTTGTTATTTTCATATTTCCCTCCTATAAAAAAACACCCTCCCTCAATTGAGGAAGGGTAGAATATCATTCGTTGGATCAGTCTGCTATATATTCGTAGTGTGTTACTCCGGAAGTATCGGGTAAACAAGTGATTGTAACATCATATTTTATAATGTCATTATCAACATACACTACATCACCGACTTCGGTAACAACTCCGTTGGGTACCACGATTCTTTTCAATGTTCCTTCTCTGAGTACCATGTCAAAGACGTAAGCATGAGCTTCAAGAGCTGCTTGTGTAGCTTGTACGGTTATGTCTGTAGTTCCCGTTACCTTACTGTCACCATAAACAACTTTCAAAGCTTCAGCGTTTTTGGATTCAATCAAGCTAAAGGCAAAAGTATCATCTCTGGTCTGTTGTTTTACCAGTACCACATCACCGCCCCATGCATGCACCACCTCAGTGTCGGGGCTGTTCGAATTTGTCAAACCATCCTCCGATACATAACCGAGCGCCGTAAACCCTGTAAGCGCATCACTTGTACTTGTGGGCATTGTTGCAGTGGTGGGGGCTATATGTATAGCTCCGCTTGCTTTCGCTTTACCTGTACTAACGTTCTCAACTGTATTTGCCATTTTATCACTCCTTTCAATAATGAACTATGTCGAATACAGATTGATATCTGTATTCTTTTGTCTCCGGGTCTGTAAAATTGGTAGAGCTATTGAGCTTGATCGAAGATATATTGTGATGTTCGGCGCTTAAAAGAGTATTTTTAACGCTTTCATCAAGTTCGGCAGCATTAAGAAGGCTATCGGCGTAACTTTGTACGGCGAATCTCGAACGGTGCAAAATCCCATGTTCTTCGGCACTTTGCCCAATTCGCTCCAAAAGTACCCATTGTTTCGGGGCTTTCGGAGGTCTTTCCATGAAGCAGTTATAATCCGTTAAAACAGATAATAGATCTTTTTCAATCATTCACTCACCGCCTTTAATAAAGTGTTGTGCCGATAGTTATCCCTCTTTGCCTCGTTGGTAGCAGGGAACACGCTCACGTTTATTCTGTGTTTACCGGTAAAAGTATTTGTTTCGTAGCCTGTTCCCGCCTTGCTCGCCACTCCTTCGGCAACTTTTTCACAATACTCTTTTACTTCCTCGCCTTTCAACAGTTCGCTTTTTACATTAGCCTGTACAAGCTTAATTTTTGTTTTGCTCATACTCTCCCACTCTCTCTATGTGTACTTTTTTATTCCACCGCAGAGGAATATTTGCTTCAATCCCTGCGGTGGGATATCCTACAGTTCTGTACTCTCCCTCGAACGGAGCGGGGAGAGTTACTTTGGCATTCACCCATGAGTGCGTATCGCCTTTGGGTATTGCCAAAGTATATTTTACTTTTTTCCCGTAGAGATCATAAACCTCTTTGATATCTTCTGTGGAAGGCTCTCCCACAAGAACATCCTCTACGGTTGTGTCTGTGTATGTTATCACAGGCATATTGAACTCATCAACAGCGCCCTCAACCGCCTCACTCAGTACTATCGCTATTCCAACTAACTCCATATATATCCCTCCCTCTGTAATACTGTTTTCCAAATCCCAGCCTTAAGAGGTCATTCTTGGATATATAGTAAGCATTGCCGGGGTTGGCAAATGTACCATGTAAGGTATAGCCTAAGGCTGTTTGTGAGATTTGACTCAAGCCTTCCGTTCCCGAGGTCTGAGACAGTGCTCGGTTTACGGTATTAACACAGACACTTTTGACTACCTCCGCATAGTCCTCGCTGTCACTGACTTTCTCATCGACATTAACGCCGTAGCCGTCACCCCTCAAGCGTATATCTGCAGATACCGCATTGAGGAGTGACTGTGCTTTGGCTGCTTCCGCTGTGCTTAAAGTTGTGCATCTGATAGTTTCGATGTCGGAAATGGTAGCATAGACAGTAGCCAAGGCTATCACCCCTTATTCTTTTCAGTTTCAACAGGTTCCCACAAGCCACCTGTTATTGTGCTTGACACAAACACCTTTCTGCCTGTATCGATATTGACATAGGCAAATTCTTTAGGCTTCTCAACAGATGTATTTGTTTGCTTAGCCATATTACTTCTCCCTCTCTATCAGTTTGTCTGTATTAAAGTGAACGCTGTAGGGTCGAGTATTGCCCAACCGATATAAGCTTCGGCTCTTAAAAATATCTGATTGAGTCTCTTCAGGTCGCCGTTTCCATCGGGGTCACCGTACTCGATTACTTCCATAGGGATATTAGCCGCATAACCCCACTTGAAGCACTCGCCGAAGTTACCGACAGCCGCTACTGTGTTGTTTGTAGCCTGGCCTGTAACGGCATAACTTACTGTGCTGTTTACATCGGCAGCAAGACCTCTTACATTTGTAGCGCTCTGACCCCATCCAAGTTCAGGGAATATTCTGTTGCCGTTGGCATCCTTCGCCTTTGCAAGTGCTGTAGCAAATGCGGGAGACATAGCAATACCGTCTGCCATATAGTCGCCTATAAGAGCGATTGCATCTATGATGTTTTTCTCAAGGTCGGTGGCACTATAGGTTAAAGTATTTACATTGGTGTTGGTACCTAAACTGTTTGTTCCTATGATTGTAGAAGCAAGAGCACCTGTGCGGGGGTTCATACCGTGCATACCCATGATATCGAGTGCTCTACCTATTTTCTTGGCAAAGCCATCGGCAAAAGAGCCAAGCATATTAAGTTGTCTCTCTTCACTCGTTCTTATAAACTCATCCGTTACTCTTGCACCATACTCAACCTTAACGGGCATCATTTTGACACTGCTCATTGTAGCACCGCCGTTTGTTTTCTGTCCGCTCTCAGCCACGATGTTAGCCTCGGAGTCAAGAGAGAATGTGAAGATGTCTGTTCCCGCAAAACTTACGGGAGTTGTTCCTGCAAGTTTAGCAAGAGAGGAGTGTCCCGTTACCTTGCTAAATATTTCGTTTTCTAAAAAATGAGGGAATAAAGTTGTTCCTCTTTCTAATGTTGTTGCCATTTAGATCATCCTTTCTGTAGTAGATTATTAAGCATTTCCTTCAGCGCTTCATCTTTTGATGTTCCGCCGTTCTTGTTGTTTCCCTCGCCGTTAAGAGCAAGGGGAGGGGGATTCTTTTTATCGCCCATCAATTCTTTCAGACCTTCAACGCTCTTTTTGATATCTTCCTCGGTAGTACCTTTAAGGAACTGCACCGAAGAATAAGGCAAGCCGTTTTCCAATGCAAGTCTTACTTTCAAATTCTCACACTCATAGCCTTGTATCTTTTCGTTCAAAGCGCCGATTGTCTTATCTTTTTCAGCCAGTTCAGACCCGCTCTTTTCAAGAGCCTTCTGCAGTTCTCCAAATTTTGAAGCCTGCTCTTTGAGGGTGTCATAATCACTATACTTGACTTTGGCTTGTTCAATATCCTTGCCATTCTCTTCCATAATCTTATCGACTATGTCCTTCTCCAAACCTAAACCGCTTAAAAAATCTCTTTTCATATTTTTTCATCCTTTCTACGCTTTTTACGGGGTTGCTCCCTCGAATGGTTTTCCTTTCCCGGTACAACCCCCCACCATCGGGGCAGGGGTTTCATAAATAAGAAAGGGGTAGTGTAGCCTTTTTACGCCTTGCTAAGGGCAAATATGTCCGCACCAAAACCAACCGCTCCGCCCTATCATCGTTACTTTGTGGCTGTCTTGGGTTTCGGTGGTTAAAATCCGTTTACACACCCGGAATTATATCCATAGCCTTTTTTATTGCTTTGTACGCTTTTTCCATAGTTGTATTTTCTTCTATGAACAATATACCTTTTTCGCTTATTTTGAAATCGTTTTCAAAAAACACATAAAGCTCTCCGTTCATTGCGTAAGACGTTTTTAAGCCTCTTATATATCCGTTGACATACATCTCTTCGAGTATGTGCTTAAAATATTCCTCATTTATGCAATAACTTTCAGCGTTAAGAATGTTGTATGTATCGGGATGTTTTCCGTCTTTTAAGCACTTGTACATATAAGCGAGTATCTTGTACACTATTACGAAATAATCATCTTTTGCCATTTGGTTCACCTCCGTTCTTTCCTCAATTCTTTAAGTTCCATATTTTCACCCATCAATTTTTCTTTGTTTTTTTGTGTTTTTTTATATTTTACTTTGTTTCCATTATAAAACTCTTGACTTTTCTTTTTTATTTGTATATAATGACTGTAGACACGTGTTGTTGAGGTTGTCTCCGTGCGCTACTCTGGTGCAGGGGGGCAGCCTCTATTTTTTTGTGTACTTATAAGCACCGTAAAAATCCCCTTTTTCCATCATTATAATTTTTACGGAGTTCCCCTTGTTCATCCATTGCAATCTTTTTTCTATATTTTCGGTTGCTTCTTCAAAATTTATTTCTTTCCCAATATCAAGAACAACTCCGCCCGGATTGTTTTGTATCTGTTTTAAACCTTTTTTAAGAGCTGAATTTATTCCTTTTTCGCTTTTCGGATTTTTCAGTTCCCACAGTTCCCCATTCCATAAATAATCCGGATTTGGAATCCCCTCTGGATTGACCTCATTTAAAACTTCTAACTCTCCACCGAACATATCAAAAAGCTTTTGTGCAACAACAACTTCTGTCGATGTTTTGGGTTTGGAATATTTAAAAGATATTTTCGGTTTGGAATTATTTATGTAGCGTTGAGTAATATCTTCTCTTTCAACGCTGTATTTTAAATTATTGTTTTTTAAGGATTTTACTTTTCCTATCTTTCCGCCGTTTTCAACCCCCAAACTCTTAAGCTTTTCCTTATCCTCTGCCGAAGGCTTCAAAGGCTCTATGCTCTTCCTCTCCTCTACCGCCTCGGAGTCTTTCCACTGCTTACTATGTACATTCTGCCTCTTTCCGTCTGTCACATATTCCACAACACAATCACAATTTGCGTGCCGTCTGTATATGTCTTTAGGCTCTTGCCCGTATTCGTATTTACCCGCTATGTTTGTACACCATTGACAACATTTTCCCGTTGTAGTTCTTATGATATAAGCCTTTACACCGCTGTTACCTAAAAACTCGGCATTTCTTTTAACGCTTTCGTCATTTACGCCTTGGGAGTAGTTTACAAGGCTGTTTTCTGTGCTCTTTTTTACACTCTTATACTTTTCACCCTTGGAAGCGTGTTTTACAATGCCCTCTATCTTGTTCTTATCTGTGGGCACATCTAAGCCGTTAAGGTTCAAGCCTGCTTTTTGGGCTGTGGTTTTTGCTACTTCCTTGGAAACCGCATTTATAAGTTCATGGTTTTTCTTAAGTAAGGGAGGGAATACCTTCTCGGCAATATTGTAGTACATTCTTTCATCGGGCAAAACATCGGGGGTTATTGTTTCCGATACCGCTCTTTTAAGCTCCGCACCTACCTCGGTGGCAAAGTTTGCACTATCTGTTCCCGTGCCCTTGCCTGCTCCTACCTTGCTCACTATAGAAGCTATTTTCTTGTTGTGTGTGTAACCGTTTCGGAAACTTTCTTGTATTTTTTCCAACAGATCGGGAGCTATGTCCATACCCTCACCTCAATATCTTACCCTTTGTACTTTCTTTTCTTTTTTCTCAAGGCTTGCCCTCCAACTTGCAAGTATCACGCAATCTATAAGCCCCGCCTCGATATCATCGCTTATACATTTGTAACCAAAGCCCCCACCGCTTCCAATAGGTCTTTTTAAGCAATTCGATACCACAGCGGTCAAAGCGGGTTGTCCCTTATGTCTCAATTTTTGGGTATAGATGTTATTTTCAAATACACTGTTGGCTGTGATTACTTCCTGAACCTTTGGCAATATAACTTTGGCTTTGATTTTCTCTTTTTCGATGGCGGTTGCAAGGATATTCTGTCCGCTTGCACCATCTATCACTATCTCTTTTACTTTGGGATTTTTACAGTAGGGTAACAACCAACCGATGCCCTCTTTGGCACTGCGGCAATCGATAGCCTCAACAAATACTCTGCCCTCTTTTGTCCTTGCGGATATGCCAAGGCAGACATTCTTTCCATCGTGCCCGAACTTAATGCCCAAAAACCTGTCCTTTTCCAAAATATCGGGTATTTTCTCATCCTTAAGCAATAAAAACTCCCATTCTTTGAGAGATATGGCGCTTTTTTGCGAATACTCAAGCCAAAGCCCCAATCTTTGTATATTGGCATCTATGGTGTCTGCACCCATTTCGGATATAACATTTCTTTCGCTTAGTACATACCCCAAAGAGGGGTTTGTTTTGTACCACAAATCTTTATCCATAGGATCGGATTTAACCGGTACAGACCACTCCGCCCATCCTCCGAAAGGTGTTTGACCCGCTAAAGTCTTTTCTCGGAGTTTCAAAAACACCGTGCCGGCACTCACTGCCGTGGGAGGTGTACCGCACATAATAGTTTGCGGGTTTTTGGAGTCTGTAACCACATACTTCAAAGCACTTTCTTGGTCGTCAGTGTACTCCTGTGCCTCGTCTATGATAAGCACATCATACCCCTCACCAAGTCCACCTTTGGAACTTCTTGTTCTAAAGTTTATCCTACCTCCGGAGCCGTCAAGCATTTCTATTCTTTCAAGACCGAATTGCTTTAAAGTCTTGTAATCCTCTCCCTCGGTGTAGCCTGTTTTCGCAAGACAGTCGCATATTCTCTCCCAAGCACTGTGGCTTGTGCTCGTTCTGTGTGCCGTATAGAGCACCTGCTCTCCGTTCAGAAGTCCATAAACCGTTCGCATGATTATCAATTCCGATTTACCGTTTCTTCTCGGCAGGCTGTATCCAAACTTTGTATGTACAAACAGCCCCTCCTCGTTGACCGACATAATATTTCTTATGAGGGTCTCTTGCCAAGGAAGAGCCGTTCTGCCTGTACTGTTATATAATTCTATTGCGCCGTCTCCTAAAGTCTCCTCGTATGGCAACACCATTGACAAGGTCGGAAACTGTTCACCGTGTCTCATTTCCACATTATCACCCTTTCGGGCTTACTGTTCCGAGTCGATGCCCGTAATCTCTCTCAATGTATCACTGTTTATATATCCCTCAACGGCTTGGTTAATCTTAATAGCACCATCTCCTATACTTGAGAGCATAGAGGCATCGGGTTCAAACAAGGGCTCCCATACAGGCTTGGTTCTATAGAGTTGTTTTCTCTTGTAAGGAAAGTCATCCCTCAGGCACGCAGCCAAAAATCCCGCATTTAAAAACGCAGAACCAAAACTTCTTTGTGCCTTCCTTGCGGTAAGTCTTAAGTTTTCGTGACTAGCCCTGATTGCTTCCACACTTGAAGGATTATCGGATACAAAACCCAAATCATCAAGTGTAAGCCCTGTTTCTCCCGCAAACACAGAAGCAACACATCTGAGTTGCTCTATGAATGGTTGCATATTTTGTTGAGTAAACTGTCCTACCGAGGGTTTATCTCCGTCCCCGTCCTTTGTTATCTCAAGCAATGTTGCAATTGTTGCTTTCCACTTATCCAAAGGCTCTGCCTCTTCCTCGTTGCTCGTTCCCAATACATATTTCTGTGGGAAGGAATAGAACTCCGCAGATACATCCATTCTTTCAAGCACTCTTTTGGCATTTTTTTGCAAATACATACAAGTTCTTGATATTCTTGAATGCCCAAAAGGTCTTTGCGCATCGGGTCTG
Source organism: Ructibacterium sp. (assembly GCA_045603605.1). Lineage (GTDB taxonomy): Bacteria > Bacillota > Clostridia > Monoglobales > Monoglobaceae > Ructibacterium. The sequence goes on from JAZUMJ010000108.1 coordinate 15,122, forward strand.
AATATCACAGGAACCAAAAGCGGATGCTCTACATTGTATTCTCTGATATCCGTAAGTTTGCCACCCTCATAGTAAACCGTCTCTCCGGGAGAAAAGAACGCCTCTCTGATTGCTACACCCGTATCCGTGTCTCGTTCAAGAACCGCATACCCTTCTTTCAGTAACCCTGTGATCGGGTCTATCGTTCCTGTAGCGTTTGAGCCGTCTATCACCTGTAGTCTCGGAAAACCCTCCTCATCCGGAGAAATGTATATAAAACAACACGCAGATATAAGAGCCGACAATATAGCCGAATCAAAGAACACATCGGGGTTGTTCTGCTCATATATCTGATTTAACATAAAATCATCATTCTTAAATCTTGAAAAGGCAAGTCTGTCGGCAAGGGCATCCACACCCTTGGCACACCAACCCATTACCGCAGCGTACTCTTGCTTGAGCCTGTCGGGAATAACAAAACTGCGTCCGCTGTACCCGTCTTTCATCTCATAGAAGCGATAACGCTGCAGTACCCTGTTGCGTTTCCTCTCCAATTTTAATTTCAATTTTTCGTCCATAAAATCACCTTTCAGCGAGAAATTTGCATAAAGTCGGATCGT
>JAZUMJ010000109.1:0-14853 GCA_045603605.1 Ructibacterium sp.
CATTACATAATATACGGGAATGAGGCCCGCCAGTTTCCCCCTTTTAATAAATGTTACAATTTCATTAAATTATAAAAAAGTTAATAATTTTAGCAGGAATAATAAAAGGGACGTCGAATATTATATATGTACAATGTACAATGTACAGAGTGCAATGTACATAGTACATAAAGACACGGAAGGACACCGTATAAACCGGAAAGGAAACATCATGAAAACTATCACTTGCAAGGACAATGGGATGTATGGATTTAAGCTTGAAAAGCTGGGCAGGGTAAAGCGTATTTTCTGGGACAAACAAGGCAGGCCGTATTATAACCGGGGAAACATGAGAACATATCTGGACAATGTAGAAAGCCTACCATATCCATATTTTTATGAGGACGATAATGGAAAAGATGGCTGTATTTCCGGTTATGAGTATATTGGAGCCTTCTCTCCGATATATGTTGAGATACATCCGGATGGTGAAACTGTACAGTTATGGACAGAGATTTGATCATGGGTTGATAGACAGGGGAAGGATCCTTCCCTTGTAATCAGCCCATGTGCTGGAGAAAGAGAGGCATGAACCATGGAACTTAAAAACGAGACGGCCGTGAACTACAATGCATCAGAAGGGACTGACGCCATCTTTGAGGCACGTATTTGTCTAAAGGGTAATCAGACTACCGGCAGGCAAATAACTAACGTTACTGAACTAAAGGAATATTTGTGTGATGTTATGAGCAGTTATGCTACCGAAACATTTATGGTTATTCCGGTTGATATTCAATGCCGTGTCCTCTGTACAGTCATAATTGGTGTTGGTGGGATAGCATCTGTTGATTCGGATATTGCCAGTGTTGCTAAAGTCGCATTATTGAGCAATGCTAATGGCGTATTTTTGTCTCACAACCATCCCGGAGGGACTTGTAAACCATCCTCCGAGGATATTTCCTCAACTTTACGTATTAAGAAAGCTTTGGAATTGTTTGGAATAGTTGTGTATGATCACGTGATTGTTTGTCCAGATAAAAGCAGCTATTCCATGGCACAAGCTGGCGATATCTACTGATTCGCCTGTACAGGGGAGACATCCCTCCCCTGTTTTTTTCTTGACTTGCGGGAGATGTAATAGTATTATTAATCGGGCAGCTACTGCCCTATAAAATGAGGAGGTTAGTATCATGAAAGACGACAGCAAAACCCGTAAAGGTGAGAGACAGATTATTTCTGTTTCTCTTCCTCTCCCAGTGTATGAAGCTCTGCAGCGACTTGCCGACCAATATTCCGTCAATCGTTCAGCCCTTATCGCTAAGGCCATCGCCGATTATATCGGTCTAAAGGCGGGTGAGAGAGAATGAGACAACCAAAAGGGCAGGACTTCTCTGTTTATACTGCCCCCTCTTTCAAGTTTTGGTATGATGAAAAATGGTATACTGTGCAAGGTGCCGAAACAATGGTTCGTATCGGCACCAAGGATGATCTTTCTACCATGAGAAGCGAATATACAAGGATGAGAGACACCGCTCAAAAACGATTAAAGCGACTTGAAAAGATGTTTCCTGATAGTGCAGCTGTGAAAAGTCACCCAAAAGGATTTCCGAAATTAAAAGACCTTGACCCCCGTGATTTTCCGAAAGCCTTTTCAGAGCTTGCAAAATTCCTTAAGGCTAAGGGAAGCACTGTCACCGGTCAGCGACAGATCAAAGAAAAGACTATCAAAACATGGCAAGATCAGGGACTCCCCGTCAATGATAAGAATTATCAGGCGGTTATAAAAGTTTTGGAAGAAGCACGAAAACAAAAACTTGTATATGGTTCTGATAAGATGGTAGAATTTGCCGAAACAATGCTGGACCGTTCCCCGATGGAGCAAGATAAATGGTTAGACAATTTGAGCAGCCTTCTTCCTCGAATTGATGATATTCAGGAAATCCCAGACCTAAAGGGCTATAGCTTTGATGAAATTATGGATAAGTTAGGAGACTGACTACTATGGTTGTAAAATGTGCGGATTTTCAACCAGAGCGTTATTTTGCCAATCCTCCCCTTTTGAAAAATCGCAGGGGAAACCCGGGAGGAAAGAAACGGCACTATATAGGTATCACCACGGCATTTGATATCGAAACAACATTGCTTGATGATATTCAGCAAAGTGTGATGTATATCTGGCAATGGCAGTTTGGAGAAGATGTTACCGTTATCGGTAGAACATGGGATGAATTTCTGGATTTGCAAAAGAGGATTATGGCGGTTCTTCCAGAGGACAGGTGGTTAGTGGTATATGTACATAACCTGTCTTATGAGTTTCAATTTCTGAAGGGGATATATAAATTTGTTCCCGATGATGTTTTTGCCGTTGCTTCACGTAAAGTTGTAAAAGCCGATATGTGGGGCTGTTTTGAGTTTCGGTGCAGCTACAAGCTGACAAACATGAGCTTGAAGCAGTTTACTTCTAAGATGCAAGTGACGCATCAGAAACTCTCCGGAGAAGAGTTTGACTATTCAGTGAAAAGATATTCATGGACACCCCTTAGTGATGAAGAGTTAGAGTACTGCATAAATGATGTTCTGGGACTTGTAGAAGCAGTAAACGCTTTAATGGCAAGAGATGAAGATACTTTACAAACTATTCCCCTGACCTCAACCGGATATGTGAGAAGAAACGCAAAAAGAGCCATGAAAGATGGATCAGTGCATCATAATTTTGTTTATAGTATTCTCCCAGACCTTGAAATATACAGAGCATTAAGAGAAGCGTTCAGAGGTGGAAACACTCATGCAAATCGTTATTATGCCGGGGATATCGTGGAAAATGTGCATAGTGCTGACAGAAGTAGTAGTTACCCAGCTGTGATGTGCAACTGTGAATTTCCAATGAGCGCATTTATACCTATTTTGCCGAAAGACCTTAACCCGGATTATATCAGCCGTTGCATAAAGATCAGGCATAAAGCATTATTATTGCGAATTGGCATTAAAAATCTTAATCTAAGGGACAAGTTTTGGGGATGCCCATATTTGAGCAAAGACAAATGCAGGAACATCCATAAGGCCGTGGACACAGAGGATAATGGAAGGATATTAGAAGCCGAATATCTGGAAACTACTATTACTGATATAGACCTCAATATTATTATGGAAGAGTATCAGGGAGAGATTATATTCTTGCAAGGGTGGTACGCTTCCTATAAGAAACTCCCCTCCCCTCTTATTAATGAAGTGGTCAAGTATTATAAAGATAAAACCGAACTGAAGGGCGTGCCCGGACAGGAAATTTTCTACGATAAGGCGAAAGCTCTGCTGAATAGCCTATATGGAATGATGGCACAGGATCCAGTAAAGAGAAATCTGATTTTCCAGCAAGTGGGAGACTGGGAAGAGGATACCAGCAAAACAGATGAAGAGATATTAGGCAAAAGCAATCAGAGGGCATTTCTGGCTTACCAGTGGGGCGTCTGGGTGACCGCACATAGCAGGGCTGCTCTGGAAAGGGGGATAAGAATTGTTCATGAAACTGATGGAGCAGATTTTATTTATTGCGATACCGATTCTGTTAAGTATACTGGGAACGTTAATTGGGACGATTATAATAACGATCGCATATCAGAGTGTAAAGAAAGCGGTTCGATGGCTACAGACCCGCAGGGAATAACGCATTACATGGGCGTATTTGAGACGGAGGACTTGAAAGATACCGGATTTGCTTATCGCTATTTTAAGACATTGGGGGCGAAAAAATATGCGTACGTGGAAAGAGAGGGCGAAGGTGTCCATTGTACTATTGCGGGAGTCAACAAGAAGAAAGGCGGTAAGGAACTTGACAAACATGGTGGCTTATCAGCATTTGCTGAAGGGTTTGTTTTCAAAGACGCAGGGGGCACGCAGGCGCTATATAATGATTCCCCTGAAATGGATCATGTGGAGATTGAGGGCCACAGCGTCAAGATTACTTCTAATGTTTGTATCCTTCCTTCTGAATACACTTTGGGGATAACCGGTGAGTATGAGAGAATTATAAAATATTCGAAAAAATATCTTTACAATCCGTATGTAATATGATAAGATTATTAAGGGCCGAAGCCCACAATAAATACTCAATCTTAAGGAGGAACTCAAACATGGAAATCATCAAAAAGACTGACGGACTGACCTCTGCTGACCTGTACGCTCTGACCAAAGGCAATGACGTTCGCAAGATGGCCGATGCCAAAGGTGAGGTGCTGGATGTGCTGAAGTACGTCTTGTACAAGGACGAAGATGTCAAAGGCAATTCCATGACCGTTCTGGCCATTGAGACGGTTGACGGTGCAAGGTACGCCACAAACAGTAAGACTTTCACCCGGAACTTTTCCGACATCCTTGCTATCTACGAAGCGGGAAATGAAGAACCGCCCACCCGGTTCATCGTGGGCAGTGGCAAGAGCAAGAGCAACCGTGAATATCTGACCTGTGATATTGCCCGGTGAAAATCTATGATGCTTCCGGCTATGTAAACGTTAGAGGGATACTCGATGAGGGGTATCCCTTTAATTTTCTGGTAGGTGGTCGGGGGACTGGAAAAACCTACACCACTTTGAAGGTTGCCAAAGAGGACGGAAGGCGTTTCATGCTCATGAGACGCACACAGTCACAGGCCGATCTTATCAGTAAGCCGGAATTTAGCGTATTCAAGCCCCTGAATCAGGATTTAGGATGGAATGTAATGGTTAGAAGTATCAGTAAGTATAATTCCATGTTCTACGAACCGCTGGGAGAGGATTCTGAAGGGATCATTGGTTATACTTGTGCTTTATCCACCCTATCCAATATGAGAGGTTTTGACGCTTCAGATATTCAGCTTTTGATCTACGATGAATTTATTCCAGAAAAGCATGAGCGACTGCTGAAGAATGAAGCTGATGCTCTGTTTAATGCCTACGAAACCATGAACCGGAACCGGGAGTTAAAGGGGATCGCCCCGATCCAGATGGTTTGCCTTGCAAATGCAAATGATATCACGAATCCCGTATTTGAAAGCCTGAACCTGATAAGGGTGGCTGACAAGATGCAAAAGGGAAATTCCGACAGGTGGACGGATGACAAGAGAGGGATTCAACTAATCATGCTGCATCGTTCTCCCATCAGCCGAAAGAAGGGGAATACCGTTCTGTATAATCTGACAGATGGCTCAGAGTTTGCCAATATGGCTCTTGACAATGATTTTAATGTAGACCGCCAGCATGTCAGACCCCGCCCGCTATCCGAATATCTTCCCATTTGTTCCGTCGGGGAGTTGTGTATATATCGGCACAAGTCAGAGAACCGCCTGTATGCTTCTACCCACTTATCAGGAGTGTTCAATAAAAAGTATTCCCTGTCCGACACTGACCGTCTGCACTATCAAAGGATTTATCGTAGTCACTGGGATATGTATATTGGAGGGAAGATTGACTTTGAGGATGTTTTATCGGAAAAGATGTTCATAAAATATTGGGACACCCCTTGATTGTTTCACGTGAAACATTTATAATAACTTTGGTGGGTATCCTGCCCCGTGCAAGCCTCGGAAGGGCGGGCATGACTCCGCACAGTCACAAAGGATACTCACCCTTCTTAATATCCGGGGAGATTGGAGGGATAATGATGCAAGATATTCTGACAATCATTCAAACCGTTGGCTTTCCGATTGCGGTTGCCGTTTCCATGTTCATCATGCTTGAAAATGAGCAGAAAGCACACCGGGAAGAATCAGAGAAGCTTACACAGACTATCACGGACTTGAAAATCTCCTTTGCCACTTCCATTACGGATCAGGAAAGAAAAGTGACGGAAGCCATCAATAACAACACTCTTGTAATCCAGAAGTTGTTGGATAAGTTGGAGGAAAGTAAATGATACTAAGAACGACCGGACAGGATATTGCAGAGCAGGCAGTAACCGGAAACTATCTCGGGAAACCGTATAGCAAATTGGACTGTCAAGCGTTTGTTGAGGAAGTGCTCAAAGACCTTGGTGTGCGGAAGCCGGACGGAACCCCTTATAATTGGAAGGGATCGAACTCAATGTTCCGGAACTATATCAGATGGAGAGGAACTATTGAGGAGTGCAAGAAGAAATTCGGAAGCATTCCGCAGGGTGCCTTCATGTTTCTGGTAAAGCATGACGGAGGGGAGGTTGAAAAGGGTTACCATGACGGTCTGGGAAATGCTTCTCATGTGGGGCTGTACATTGGAACCTCCCCAAACCCCTGCATGGACTCACAGCCAACCGGGGGAGTGCAGTACAGAAAGCTGAATGTATTTACTCATGTTGGCCTGATGGACATGGTAGACTATTCCACAAGCCCCGAACCGCCCTCAGACCCGGATCAGGAAGAAGCAATCAAAGCAATCAGCATTATCAGGAGTGATACCGCCAGTGATGCCGAATGCCTGAAAGCCTTAAAAACATTGACAAAATATATGAAGGAGGTTATTATCTAATGGAACTCAGCGACATCCTCAGTCTTGTAAAGGCAGGCTACACCCGTGAAGAGATTGCACAAATGGAAAACCCCGCAGCTCCTGTCGCAGTACCCGCTATCGAACCAGTTGCTCCTGCTGCACCGAATCCGCTGCCCGCCCCCTCGCAGACATCGGTTGTTGAACCCGTTGCCGTACCCGCAGCCACACCCGCACCCACACCGGTACCCGCACCCGCACAGACACCTACACCAGTACCCGCACAGCAGGAAGCGCAGCCGACTATGGCTGAACTTATGCAGTCTATTGCGAAACTGACCAGTGCGGTACAGGCAAATGCGATTGCACAGAGTGTGATTCCCGGTGGAGCGAATCCTCAGACTCCGACCGCTGAAGATATGCTGGCGGAGATCATCAGGCCGACATTCAAAGAAAGGAATTAAGAAGTATGGACAGAGATTTGGCACTTCAGCTTATCACAAAGCTGACAGCGGTAGTAGAGCAGCTTACCGTGATTGCGGTTAATACTACACCCGCTGAAACTACTGAAGCAGAACCTACAGAAAATACCGGCACTCGCAGTGCTAAGAAATGATAGGAGGTAGCAGGCATGAGCGTAAATACCCTTACTTTTGAACAGTGTTCAACTGTTTTGAACTCTCTTGTTCAGCAGGCCACAGGGAGAGCAAGTGTTATCAACACTGAAGCGGATTTTATTTCCGTTGCCCAGACCGCATTGACCCTCGGTAAAGATGTGATTTTCAATACCCTTTCCAATGTTCTTGCCCGTACCATTTTTGCTATTCGTCCCTACAGTGCTTCCATGAAGGGACTTGAAAAGAGCCTCCCGCAGTGGGGTGCTTACATGAGGAAGTTTAACATTGTTGCTTCCGATTGGAAAGACGATGACGCTTACAAATATCCGGTAACCTACGATGCCAATGAGACAGTCCCCACTGGTAATGGGGGTAGCGTAGACCCGTGGATCATCAATAAGCGGGAATTTATCCAGACCAACTTTCTCGGACAGAGCGTATTCTCTGACCACTATACAATTTTTGAGGATCAGCTTGAAACAGCTTTCCGTAACAGTGAAGAGTTTGGACAGTTTTTGTCCATGCTGACCACTGACATGAGCAACAAAATTGAACTTGCTAAAGAAAACCTTTCCCGTGGACTCGTTTCCAACTTCATTGGTGGACTTATTGCGGAAAATAATTCTTCCCGTGTAGTACATCTGCTGACCGAATACAATACTGCTACTGGCGGTAGTTACACTGCCACTTCTATTATGCTTCCCGCCAACTTTGCCCCGTTTATGAAGTGGGTATATGGACGTATTGCTGGTATTGCTTCCCTGTTTAAAGAAATGAGTACCCGCTACCAGACCACTCTGAACCTTAAACCCGTACCCAGACACACTCCTTACAACAAGCAGAAAATGTATATGCTCGGTCAGGATCGCTACCAGCTTGACGCTCGTGTACTGGCGGATACCTTCCATGACAACTATCTGAAGTATGCAGATGTTGAAACGGTGAACTTCTGGCAGGGCATTGAGACTCCCGATAAGATCATTGTAACACCCACCTATACAAATACCTCTGGTGTGGTAACTACCGCAGGTAGTGCTATCACCAAAACGGGAGTGTTTGCGCTGCTGTTTGATGAAGATGCCATGGGATGGTCCATGATTCATCAGAAAGTGATCCCGACTCCGGTAAATGCCCGGGGAGAATACCGCAATATGTGGTATCATATGCGTCTCCGGTGTTTCTCTGACAATACTGAAAAGGGTGTTGTGTTCCTGCTTGACTGATGTGAGATCAGGCGAGAGGGGATAGTTGGAAACGGCTATCCCCTATTCTTTTACGGAGGGATATTATGCAGATACTTTTATACAGCGGATTCAAGAAACGGGAAAATAGCACAAAGCATCCACAGATTTCAGATGCTACCCGGACAGTGACCGGATATTTAAGAGAGCCATGTTCCATTATGAATCCAGTTTTCAAAATTGAAAGATTCGCTTCCGATGCAAGCCCGCAGTCTTTTACCTACGCATATATCGGGGAGTTTGTGAGATGGTATTTTGTTAGGGACTGGACATGGGCAGATGGTGTCTGGCAGTGCAGCCTTGAAGTGGATGTTTTGGCAAGTTTCAAGGTGGATATCGGAAACTCTGAAGCGTATATTGAAAGATGTGCTTATGAATATGATGGGGCTATTCAGGACAATTGGTATCCAGCAACAACTGATTTTGATACACAAAGAGTGGCGCTTGCCTCTTCATGGTACGGTGTCGCACCGTCTGGCGGTTGCTATGTGCTTGGCATTATCTGCAATGCCAACAGAGCATCTTCTCAGATAGGAGGTGCAGTCACCTATTATGTAATGACTCCTGAACAACTGGGCAGCCTGATGGGCTATCTACTCGGTACCGGCTTTCTGGACGATAACGGATTCCCCGCAACACAAACCGCTACTCAACAGCTGACGCAGGACACAGCCAAAGCCCTCATTAACCCTGTACAGTATATTGCTTCCTGTATGTGGCTTCCCGTTCCGGCTGCAGTGATATCAGATGGAACAGATCATGCTATCGTACTGGGATACTATGACCTTGACAGTAATGTTGCCGTGGGCCAGTATCTTAATGCGGTTGTCTTTACGATGAATGTTACCGGAGAGATTCCGGCCCACCCGCAGGCGCAGACCAGAGGAAAGTATCTGAACTATGCCCCGTACACCAGATTGACCCTGAATGTGCCCCCGTTTGGCTCTATTCCTCTGGATACTTCATTTTGTGAAATGGGCAGCTATCTTCTCTGCAATGTGTGGTGCGATCCCATTACAGGGAAAGCAACGATGAGAATTGAACTGCATCCGGATTCTTCGCATACAGGTTCGGGGGCCATTGTGCGGGAAGTCTCTACTATGATGGGGGTACCGATCCAGCTTGCCCAGATGACTCCTGATTATATCAATGCAATAGGCTCGGCCATTACCCTCGCAACTACAATGGATTCCGCATGGAGGGGAGATGTTGGTGCGGGGGCATTGGCTACCCGGAGTTATAATGCCATCGGGAGTGCCCTTGATTCTCTGATGCCACAGGTAGAATCACAAGGGGTAAGCGGATCATTCCTGCAAACTGTCATGCCCCCTCAGCTGACTGCTCAATTCTTTGTTGTGGTAGATGATGACAATGAAGAGTTTGGCAGACCGTTGTGCACTATCAAACAGATCAGTACTATTCCCGGATTTATCAAGTGCAGAGATGCCCATGTGGACTTTGCCTGCTACAAGGATGAAAAGACTCGAATCCTGAATTATATGACCAGTGGATTCTATTATATTCCATAGGGAGTGACAGCATGGTTACAGGAACGCAATACGCAGATCAGGCATATACCTATAAGGATTCCGGCTATACCTATGACCAATATGATTGCATTGCGTTTGTAAATCTGGTTAGAACCGATTGCGGACTACCCACAATATATAATGGGACAAATACAGCATACAGGCAGGATTTATCATGGAAAGGAACCATTGAAGAATGTAAAAACACTTTTGGAAAAATCCCAAACGGTGCCATGCTTTTCATTATTAAACCGGAAAGTGATCCAGACTATAATCCACCTGCACAATACTGGGGAGATGGCGTAGGAGATGTTACCCATGTAGGGATTTATGTAGAGCCGGGCTGCATGCAATCGGGAGGATATGGCGGAACGGGTGTTCACTACAATAGCAGCATCTCGGGGCTGAATTTTACACATGTCGGCATGACCGCCGATATTGATTATGAAACGGATTACCCTGAACCGACTACAGATAACCCGCAGCTATTCAACTCATTCTGGGTATCGCCAAATCTAAGACTTGGGGCATGGAGTGTGCAAACGGAAACCCCTACAGAAAAACAGAAAATCAATGCCAATAATATAAAATCCTTCTTCATAGATCAGGGATGGACTCTGCAAGCCATATGCGGTATGCTGGGAAATATGCAGGCTGAATCCACTCTTAATCCCGGCTTTATACAAGAAACAAACCGCTACCGACTTCCCTCCGGAGGTACTGAATTAACACAGTTGCCAAACGATGTCATGCAGCATTTTTACATGGAATACTATGGAGATACACGAAAAGCCTACGCAATCGGTCTGGTTCAATGGGACGGCTATTCAAACAGAAACGGAGTACCGCAACAAAAACTTGTTGCATATGCGATTAGTAATAATTATAATTGGTATGACGGGTGGTGCCAGTGCTATCGTCTGCAAGGCGAACACGACTTGGATTCTCAATACCACTTTTTCAACCCCGTTACTATTGATGGAGTACGCTACACCTTTGCCGACTATGTAACTTCTACCGCAACCCCGACCAACTTGGCTCATGCATGGCAAGCTGGTTATGAGCGAAATGCAGGGGGACTTGGATTCAGGGGAGTAAATGCCGAATGGTGGTATACATACTTTACCGGATCAGATGCCCCCGATCCTGTTGATCCTGAACAACCACTTCCGCCCTCACCCGACCCGGACCAGCCCGGGGAAGATTTTCTTCCCGTTTGGCTGTGGATGTTATTCAGACGAAAGAAGGAGATGAAAAGACCATGCCGAAAGATGTAGGATGGGGAGTGCCCGAAACATACGATTATATCAATATGTATAATTCATCTTTCTCCCCCTCAACCGTTCACGTGAAGAACGTAGCGCTGCAAAGATTTTTCCGGAGATACCTTTTTCAGAAAGCCATTTCCGTCTTTGAATGGAAACTTCCGAAAACATGGAACCGTGATTACTTCCTGTATGTTCTCTATGCATGGGGCTATATTGGAGTAGTAGAAACTAACAAGTACGGTGTAATCTGTCAGGCCGGTGTGCCCTATGGCTATGATATTTATTATCAGCCCACGAACCTGATTATCACAAACCCTCTTCTGAAGGGTGCCCTTCAGCCCCGCATAGGATCAGAGTGTACAGTATTCAAGCTGCAACCCGATTGGGGAGGAATTAATGACCTCGTGAACTACTATGCCGATATGATGGCACTTTGTGCCGAAACTGCATCGGTAAACCTCCTGAACTCTCATCTGTCCTTTGTGTTCCCGGCCAAAGACAAGCCCACAGCAGAAACCTATAAGAAACTGTTTGACAAAGTGGCAGGGGGAGAACCATGTGTTGTAGTAGATAAGCAGCTTTTCAAGGAAGATGGTACGCAGGTATGGAACACCTTCCAACAGAATATTGGCCAGAACTATATAGTTGACAAAGTCCTGTCCGATATGCGGAAGATTGAAGCCATGTTTGATACCGATATCGGTATTCCAAACGCAAACACCGACAAGCGGGAAAGACTTATCACTGATGAAGTAAACGCAAACAATATAGAAACCATTACCCGGTGTGAACTATGGCTTGAACAACTGAAGAAGTCTGCCGAAGAAACTAACTCAATGTTTGGCACTTCCGTTTCCGTAGACTGGCGACATGATCCAGATAAGATGATTGTCACGAATACGCAGGAAGGAGAAAGTTATTATGGGAAGAGCCGTTAACCTGTCCCCTCTGGGACTGTATAACTGGGATTCAACCGTCTTTGACCTTATGCAAATTCCTCAGGCCTTAAATAGAGATACTCTCATTCAGAACCTTCTTGCCGAAACCGCAGAACTGGAAGTGCTCTATCCAAACCCTGTTGTATTCAAAAATCTGGTGGGCGTGTGGAGTGCTAAACAGTTGGATATCTGGAACCGTCTTTATGCCACTACACAGTATGAATATAATCCCATTGAGAACTATAACAGGCAGGAAACCGGTAGTGACAGCGGTACAGGCAGCACTACGCATAGCGGTACTGACAGCACTACGGAAACCACTACGCATGGCGGTACAAATGGCAGGACAGAATCCACCACCCATAGCGGTAAAGACACTCTGGATATGACCCGAAGGGAAGGAGGTACCGAAGGCGAAAACTCGACTTCCAGTATTCAGCAGGGTGGGCAAGATGAGGTTACTGGATCGAATACCAAAGGACACTGGATCGCTGCATTCGATTCTCAGCCCGTTTCCGCCAGTGATGACGGTCTGGTGAAGCAGACAAGAGATCAGGAGAGTGCTACCACTACAACGGATTATGGAAGGACAGAGGGCGGAACTGGAACTAAAACAACCACATTCGGGAAAACCGAAACAAACAAAGACGAAACCACATACGGAAAGACAGAGAATGTACAGGAAACAAGAACCTACGGGGAAACAATCAGCAAGGCCGGGGGAGTTACCCATGGCGAACGGGTGGCCACTACTAACGATGGAGAACATGAACTTCATGCCCATGGTAATATCGGTGTGACAACTACGCAGAAACTTATCCGGGAGCAAAGAGATATTGAACTTTTTAACGTGTATGATATAATTATTGAGGATTTCAAGATGCGGTTCTGCATCTTGGTATATTAAGGAGGTACGCACATGAACGGAGGAGCCTTTGGAGAGAACTTTCCTTATAGCAATTTCCATGATCTTAACATGGACTGGATCGTTAAGATCGCCAAAGATTTTCTGGATCAGTATACACATATTGAGGAAGTCATTGCAAATGGGGAGCAGAGCCTTTTGAACTTGACAGCTGATGGACTGCAACAGCTGCAGACAAAGGCTGATGCGCTGGAAGCACTTCTACAACAGTGGTATGATACTCACAGCGCAGACATTGCTAATCAACTTGCTGCTGCACTGGCAGACCTTAATAGCGAATATGCTGATGCAATCGAGGCATTTAATACTGCTGCAGAACAGAAAGCTGCCCAGACAATTGAAACTATACCGGCTGATTACACAACCTTGAGCAATCATGTTCTGAATATTCAAAACAGTTTGAAAAAAGTTGATACACTGTATGATGAAATTGATGAACAATTCTATTTCACATACAGAGATAAATATATTGATAACAGCGGTGCGGAACAAACCGCAGCCCCTGCCGGTATGTGGGCACACACAGGATTCATACACGTGTCCCTTATTGATAAGGTGGAATTGACAGGTGCCCCCGTTGCTAACGGAATCAGTTTTTATCGTGACACCAACTTTGATAGTTTCATTTCTGGCGTTGCTTTTGATTCTGTAACATACGATCTTGCTGAAAATCTTGCTTTTACAGTACCAGACGGTGCGAGATATGCAATTGTTTGTGCGGTTAGACCGGAATCCACCGGGTGCGTAATTATTCCAAAAGCAAATCTAATAAATAGAAAATACTATAGCTTCCTCACGCAACACATGACACTTGATGGCAATGCGCAGATGATAAACGAACTCAATATCATTACAGGAAAATTCATAAACGGCACCCCGGACGTTGCTGATGATATACAATCGTCAATGCTATTCGTTCCTATTATTCCCGGTGTCAAATACAAAATCACCACTACAAATCCTTGGCAGCAGAACCTGCTTGGTGGTTATTGTTTCGTAAACCAGAATATGCTGAAATTAAGCCCTGTTTACGATATTTCTTTTGATACATACGGAATCACATTCTCAACCGATTTAACTACACTCACAGACGATTATGAGATATTCTTTGCCTGTACATACTCATTCCGCACTACAGGATCCAGAGAAGGCCTTGTAATGTCAAGGGATATTATCAGACGGGAAGATGCGCTGACAAACAAAAATAAAATATTAAGAGTTTTGGGAATATCCACAAACGGATTAAATAATAGGTGGTTCAATAAAAAAGGTCTTTATCATGGTGATAGCATTACAGACGGCCATAATTATGCTGGATATAAAATCACGTACCCGAATATTGTAGCAGAAATCCTCAATATGAAAGCGCCTATAAACCTTGCTACTTCCGGATGGACCATGATTGCCATTTGTGCAAATAAAAGCGCAATGCTAAACCAGAGTGTTGACTTCATTTATATTGCAGCTGGCACAAATGACTTTGATATGAGCACACCAATGGGAACAATAGACTCAACCGATGAACAGACCTTCTACGGGGCCATGAACAGTATTTGCCAGACCCTTCTGACTAATTATCCCAGTATCCCGATAATCTTTGCCACACCTATCAGAATTGCAAAAGCAGTTAATAGTCTGGGTTTAACAATGCCGGATTACTGCAATGCAATTAAAGCAATTGTTAACAAATATGGTATCCTTTGTAACGATATGTATAACCGATTTGGATATGATCCAAACAACACAGCAGTAAGGCAAGCTGTATTCTATCCGGATGTTGTTCCGAATCATCCATATACTACCGTAGGTATGAATGAAATGGCTAATAGAGTTGCCAGTTACCTGACATCAATCTAAAACCTATTAAACCAGTAGGGGAGTGGGTGACCACTCCTCTTTTTATGTGGCCCCACCCTATTATGTAATGG
>JAZUMJ010000110.1:0-4474 GCA_045603605.1 Ructibacterium sp.
AAAAGCTTGAATCAGGCGACTTTGTAACTATGGATTTTGGCTGTAAATATAAAGGGTATTGTTCCGATATGACAAGAACAGTTGTTATGGGTAGAGCTTCAAATGAACAGAAGAAGATATATGAAACGGTTTTAAAAGCCCAGGCGGCAGGTCTTGATGCTATAAAATCCGGAATAAAATGCAGTGATGCTGATAAGGCCGCAAGAGATGTGATAGAGGAAAATGGCTATGGAAAATATTTTGGTCATTCATTAGGTCACGGCGTTGGACTGTTAATACACGAACTACCCAATTTATCTCCAAAATGTGAAATTGAACTTTGTGAAAATATGATTGTTACCTGTGAACCGGGGATATACATTCCTGATTTCGGGGGAGTCCGTATTGAGGATATGGTTTGCGTAAAAGAAAATGGCATTGAGAATTTTACAAATCTGACTAAGGAACTAATCGAGGTATAAGGTGTAGAATTATAACGAAAAAAGCCTCCCCTGTGTAAGGGGAGATGTTGAGCGAAAGCGAAACGGAGGGGTTGTAAATGGATAGAAAGCATAATAGCAAAATAGTTCCATTTGCAAAGGAACTTAGAAAGAATATGACCAAAGAAGAAAAACATCTTTGGTATGATTTTTTAAGAAGTTATCCTGTAAGGTTTACAAGGCAAAAGGTGTTGGGTAAATATATAGCAGACTTCTATTGTGCAAAAGCAAAACTTGTTGTTGAACTTGATGGCTCACAACATTATGAAGATGAAGGTCTTATAAACGATGAAAAAAGAACTGCGTATTTAGAGCAATATGGAATAACGGTAATAAGAATATCAAATCTTGATGTATTAAAAAATTTTGAGGGAGTTTGTATGTATATTGATAATGCAGTAAAACAATCCCTCAGTCAGCTTCGCTGACAGCTCCCGTCTTGCCTCCTTTGATGCGTAGCATTAAGGGAGGGGGACCACCGAAGGTGGTGGAGGGATAAGGTGACCTTACTTTCTACGGCAAGAATCAATCCCTCAGTCAGCTTCGCTGACAGCTCCCGTCTTGCCTCCTTTGATGCGTAGCATTAAGGGAGGGGGACCACCGAAGGTGGTGGAGGGATAAGGTGACCTTACTTTTTACGACAAGAATCAATCCCTCAGTCAGCTTCGCTGACAGCTCCCTTTACACAAGGGAGCCTCAAGGGAGCCTCAAGGGAGCCTTTGAAAGATAATTTTAAGATTTTTATAAAAATCTCTTGCTTTTTTTAATGTTTTAGTATAGAATATAATAAATATATGTAAATTGTTTAAGGAGGTTTCACCAATGATAAGTGCAGGTGATTTTAGAAATGGTTTAACATTTGAATTTGAGGGTAATGTATATCAGGTTGTTGAATTTCAGCATGTAAAACCCGGTAAAGGAGCTGCATTCGTTAGAACAAAGATGAAGAATGTTATGACAGGTGCAGTTGTTGAGCGTACATTTAACCCTACAGAAAAGGTTGAACCTGCTCGTATTGAAAGAAAAGATATGGAATATCTTTATGAAGACAGCGGTCTTTATTATTTTATGGATCAGGAAACATATGACCAGATTCCATTGAGTGCAGAACAGTTAGGTGATGCATTGAAGTTTGTTATGGAGAATATGATTGTTAAAATCGTTTCTTATAAGGGAAATGTATTTGCTGTTGAGCCACCAACATTCGTTGAAATGAAGGTTATTGAAACAGAGCCTGGTGTTAAAGGTAACACCGCAACAAATGTTACAAAGCCTGCAAAAGTTGAATCAGGTGCAATTGTTACTGTTCCTATGTTTGTAAACGAGGGTGACACTATCCGTATTGATACTCGTACAGCTGAGTATATGGAAAGAGTATAAACTTTTTGAGGAAGGAGTAACAGATTATGTCAGAACTTACAAACCGTGCAGCATACCTTCAGGGGCTTGCAGACGGATTAAAGCTTGATACAGAAAAGGCAGAGGGCAAGCTTATTAATGAAATGCTCGGCCTTATCTCTGAAATGGCTGAAGAGCTTGAAATGATTGATGAAGAGCAGGGCTTTATTGCAGATAAAATTGATGAGATGGACGACGTTCTTGAAATGTTCGGCGATGAAATTTACGGCGGCGACTGCGATTGCGATGATTATGATGATGAGGATTTCTACACATTGCTTTGTGATAACTGCGGTGCAGAGATTGATTTAACATCAGATGATTTAGATGATATTGCAGAGGGAATGTTTAAATGTCCTGATTGCGGCGAGGTTATTGAACTTGACCTTGGCGATTGTGATTGTGACTGCGATTGCGGACACGTTCATTAAGAATTATAAAAAGGCGGATGAAAGCATCCGCCTTTTATTATGCCTAAGGCACGGATAAAACCGTGCCTTTTTATTTATTCTTTATTTTCCTGAACAATCTTGTCGATTATATTCTGAGGAGCTTCTTGGTAACGTTCAAACTCAAATTCAAAGCTTCCTCTTGCCTGAGTAATACTTCTTAAATCAGAAGCGTAAGAGTGCATCTCAGCCATAGGTACTTCCCCTTCAATCATTGTCATACCTGATTCGGTTGGTGTCATACCAAGCATTTGACCTCTGCGTTTGTTTATATCACCAATAATATCGCCTGTATAGCTGTCAGGAATAAATACCTTAAGGTGTCCGATAGGTTCTAAAATCACAGGTGATGCCTGTTCCATACCTGCTTTATAAGCAAGATTTGCAGCAATCTTAAATGCCATTTCGGAAGAGTCAACATCGTGATAGGAACCATCTACAAGTGTTGCTTTAAGTCCTGTCATAGGATATCCTGCAAGAACGCCATGCTGCATTGATTCTATCAAACCTTTTTCTACAGCAGGGAAATAACCCTTTGGAACGCTACCGCCGAATACCTTTTCTTCAAATGTCAATCCTTCTGTATCGGAAGGTTCAAACTCAATCCAAACGTGACCATACTGACCATGACCGCCTGATTGTTTCTTGTGCTTTCCTTCAACCTTAACCTTTTTACGGATTGCCTCACGATAGGGAACCCGTGGCTGTTCAAAGGAAATCTCAACACCAAACTTATTCTTTAATTTACTTACGATTACGTCTATATGCTGGTCGCCAAGACCTCTTAAAATTTGCTGATGAGTTTCTTTGTTTGTTTCAAGAACAAATGTTTTATCCTCTTCCATAAGCTTTGTTAAGCCTTGGGCAATCTTTTCTTCATCGCCCTTTGCCTTTGGAACAACAGCCAATGACATATTTGGTTTAACAAAATCAATTCCATCAAGCTGTAATGGATGGTTAAGACTGCTGAGAGTATCACCTGTTCCTGTTTTTGTTAATTTAGCAACAGCACCGATATCACCGGCATTAAGCTTTTCTGTTTCTATCTGTTTCTTACCCTGAACAATGTAAATCTTACCGATTTTTTCGTTTATATCCTTGTTCATATTATAAACAGTTGTATCAGGTGTCATAACACCGGAAAATACCTTAAAATATGAAAGCTTTCCAACGTAAGGGTCAGCAACAGTTTTGAAAACAAGAGCAGAAAGAGGATCGCTTACATCAATCTTTAATCTTGAATCAGAGCCGTCTTTCTTTGTTCCGATTACAAATTCATCTCTGCTGTCAGGTGATGGGAAGTATGCGTGAATTGCATTCATAAGTGATGAAATACCTAATTTATGGTAGGCACTTCCGCAAAGAACAGGAACAATATCACCATCTGCAACACCGTGTCTTAATGCTTCATACATCTCAGGAAGTGTGAAAGCTTCTCCGTTAAAGTATTTATCCATTAATTCTTCAGATGTTTCAGCAACAGCCTCATTAATCATTTCACGAAGAGGTTCAAGTTCGCTTTCCATACCTGCAGGCATTTCAGCGGTAACTGTACGGTCTCCGTCAAATTTTCTTGCTTCTTGTTCAACAATATTAATAAAACCTGTAATCTTCTCACCTTCACGAAGTGGGAGCTGGAACGGAGCAATCTTCTTTCCGTATTTGTCCTTTAATTGTTGAAGAACCCCTTGATAATTAACTCGTTCATCGTCAACCTTGTTGATGAAAATTATACGTGGGATTTTATGCTCGTCACAATATTGCCATGCTTTTTCAGCACCAACAGTTAAACCTGACTTACCGCTAAGAACGATTACAGCTGCATCAGCAACCCTTACAGCCTCCTGAACTTCACCTACAAAGTCAAAATAACCGGGTGTGTCAAGAATATTGAATTTAACGCCGTTCCAATCACAGGCAGCAATTGCTGTACTGATTGAGAACTTTCGTTTGATTTCCTCAGGGTCAAAATCCGTTACAGTATTTCCGTCAGTTGTTTTTCCCATTCTGTCAATATAACCGGAAGTAAAAAGCATTGCCTCTGCAAGCGATGTTTTTCCGGCATTTCCATGTCCTAAAAGACAAAAGTTTTTGATTTTTGATGTGTCATACATTTTCATTTTTCAACCCTCCTTATATATAAATAAC
>JAZUMJ010000111.1:0-7661 GCA_045603605.1 Ructibacterium sp.
GTATATTGATATTGTTAGCCAATCATTTGATGCAAGGGTAGGGGATGAAGGGTACTATGTTATATCCGATGCGGATAGCAGAGGTAGCTATTTATGCCGATTTACGGAGCAGGCAGATTGCGAGTTTGACATAAAACAGAATTTGATGCCAATCTTCGGTGTAAAAAAGAAAAACGAATGTTTTCTCGGAATTGTTAAGGGGTTGCAACAGAATTTTCATATTGTGATAGGGGTAAAAGACGGAAAGTATTATTTAAAGCTCAGGTTTTACATTACCGAGTTTGGCGGATATGAGGATATAAGAATTTGCATTGTTCAGCTTGATGAGAGTGCAGATTATTCCGAAATGGCAACATTATATCGGGAATATCAGTTAAAAAACGGTGCTTGTGTGCCTCTGAAAGAAAGAATAAAAAACAGTCCTGAGCTTGAATATGCCGTGCACGCTCCTGAGATACGAATAAGAATGGGCTGGAAACCGGCACCGCCAAAGGTTCTTGAACAAACTCCTGAAACAGAACCTGAAATGTTTGTTGCCTGTACATTTGAAAGAGTTAAGGATTTAATTGATGAAATGAAAGCCCAAGGGGTTGAAAAGGCACAACTGTGTCTGGTAGGCTGGAATAAAAGCGGTCATGACGGACGTTATCCCCAAATGTTCCCGGTTGAAGAAAGGTTAGGCGGTAAGCAGGGGCTTAGAGATTTAATATGTTATGCACAGAAAAATGGATATCAAATTGTTTGTCATACAAATAGTACGGATTGCTATAGTATAGCAGATACATTTTCTAAGGATATTGTGGCAAAAAAGCCTGACGGCGGTCTTAGTATGAATGATACAGCATGGAGTGGCGGAAATATGTACCATTTGTGTCCTGCGGTTGCCCTTGATTATGCAAAAAAGGACTTGCCCAAGGTTGCTGAATTGGGATTTAAAGGCTTGCATTATGTTGATGTAATGAGTGTGGTGCCTCTCAGGGAGTGTTACGATGAAAAACACCCTTGCACAAAAACTCAAACCCTTGAATATTATGAAAAGATAATGGAATTATGCCATAAAGAGTTTGGAGGTTATGCTTCCGAGGGAGCCTTTGATTTTATGGCAAAGTATCTTGATTATGCTCTATATGTTACCTGGTCATCTTTGGATGATGGAATGTTTGATAACATATTCGATGAAGAAATACCCTTGTGGCAGATGGTGTATCATGGAATAGTTCTGTCAAACCCATCAACCGCTACCGTAAATTATACTATCAAGGGAGAAGATGCAGTAAGAAGACTTAATGAATTTGGCGGCAGACCAAGCTTTTACATATATTCCAAGCATATGCAAGGTGGTAAAAACGATGATTGGCTCGGAAGCGATGATTTGATTTTAAATACGGATGAGCAGTTAAAGTATGCTGTTTCAAAAATCAAAGAGGGGTATGATGAGTATAAGAAAACCTCTTTTATGCAGCTTGAATATATGGTCTCTCATAAAAAAACGGAGCAAGGTTTTGAAATTAAATATTCAGACGGAACTGTTGTTAATGGATAGAGAAAAGGTGCCTGTTGGCACCTTTTTAATTGTTCATATTTTCCTGATTTCCGCCAAGTATTTTAAAGGCTTCAAAGACGTTTAATGCTTTCAATTCGTTAATCAAATGTTCGGTCTTTTTAATGCCGAACTTTTTCTTTATTCGTGAAACGTGAACACGGATTGAGCCTTCTTCAACGTATCGTTTGGATGCAATTTCGGCATATGATTCACCTGAACATAAATCGTGGAGAATTTCCAGCTCGGAGCTTGTTAATTGTGATAGCATACTGACAGTATTAAGGAGTGACAATTGAAATGTTTTCATCTGCTGAAGTTCTTGGAGAACGACTTTTGATATATTGGGATGAAGTGTAACCTGATTATTATAAGCTGCACGAATTGATTGTTTCACATCCTCTATAGGTTGAGTTTTAATTATATAATCACTTGCCCCCAACTCGAAGATGCGTATGATAAAATCATCTTCCTCGTGAATTGTAAGCATAATAATTTTTGTATCAGGATTTATATTCTTTATTTTTGGAATCAATTGTATTCCTGAATCCATTTCTTCCATTTGAACATCTAAAAGCAGAACGTCGGGTTTGGTTTCCTGGCAAAGTTTTAGACAGGTTATACTATCATTTGCAGAGCCTACAACATCAAAATCATCCTCTGTTGATAATATCTCTGAAAAGTATTCACATAAATAGCTTATATCATCGCATAAAGCAATTTTTATTTTTTCCATAAAAATCTCCTTTCTGATTCTTTTGCTAACGGAATAACAACTTGAAAGGTTGTAAATTTTTCAGGCTCACTTGAAACCCGTATTCGTCCATTATGCAACCGAAGAACTTCGCTTACATAATGAAGTCCTATTCCCCAGTTGGTGGAGCTTGGCTTGGTTGAAAAAAGTGGAGAAAATATCTTACGGATATTTTTCTTCTCAATTCCGCAACCATTATCTGTAATATCAATAATGGCAAAACCCTCAGCTGAAATAACATTAACTGAAATAGTCGGATTATCAGTATTTTTCAAAGCCTCAAGAGAATTTCTGAATAGATTTGTGAAAACCTCGTGAATGTGATTTTCGTCCATATTTATATATAACGAAGAATAACTGTTATAGCTCGTTTTAACAGTAACCTTAGAAGAAGGATTATAAACTTTATATAAGGCGTTGTTAATACATTTTACAAGGTCAGACTTTTTAAATGACATCTTACTGTCACGGAATAAATCAAGAGCACGGCTCAAATTTGCCGTTGATTGTTCAGCGATTTCAGATATTGCCTTTAATTTATTTGCACTGATTCCTTCGTTTTCGATACCCTGTTTTGCCAAAAGACCTATGGTAAAAAACATATTCTTTTCGGTATGTAAAAGCATACGCAGATTTTTTCTAAGTTGCTTGTCATTTCTCAAAAGCTGTTTTTCGGAGATTACAGACAAAGAACGGAATGGTCTGTAAAATGTAATGAAAAACACAAGTATGCTTGCAACAAACAGCAATAGAGCAGGCGTGTAAAAGGAATAGTTAACTAAGTCTGTATTTTCAGGGAAACGCAGTAAATTCATATTATGGAATATTATATTGCGAAAGCTTCCAAAAACAAATACATATAGAACGAATATGTCGATCAATGTCACACATAATATGGAAATCCAAGCGTCATATTTCAAGAAAAATATTTTTGTTCTTTTTCCGTATATAAAGAGTGTAATCAAGGGAATGCATATGCACACCAAAAAAATACTGGTATTAATATTTTCGATTAATTTAAAGACTTGCTTAAGGAAATTAGCCCTTTCGACAGTGCTAGCTGAATATATTGCAAGATATGCGTTGTAACAAAAAGGCGGTGTATTGGTAATGAAGAAAAAGGCAATCAGCACAAATAAAAAATATTTTATCTTTGTTTTGTCCGGTGTTAAAAAAAACGGAAATAAGATATATGAAACAAGGACAAGGGTAATTCCTATATTTGAAAACCAAGCCAATGAGGTCATTGTAAGTTTTAGATTTGTAATGGCAAGATATATATAATAGTCAATTCGTATCTGTGGTACATAGTATGAGAACTTACTTGTGTACAGTACTCCTGTAAAAAGCATAGTACATACACCGAATATACACAGAGATATAGCCCAGCAAATCTTGTTCTTTGAGTTTGTGGCAATGAAAAAAAGCCCTGCAAGAATTACAATTATAATTGCAATAATCATTTACTTCACCTACTTTTCCTAATTTTAATGCCAATGGTGGCAAATTGTCAAGTAGGTAAATTTTGCATCGGAAACCAATCATTGGTTGAAACTGCTGAGTTGTGCGGTTTTTAGCGGTTTGTTACAAAAATTGTAACTTTACTTTTGGAGTATAAGTATGTTACATTTATATTAAGCTATAGTGCAAAAATATTTGAATTGGAGAGATGGTCATAATGAATTTTATGTTGGGCTGTAATTATTGGGCATCAAACGCAGGAACCGAGATGTGGTCAGAATGGGACGAAGCTGCAATTCGTGAAGATTTGGAGATTTTATCTCAAAACGGTATTGAATATATGCGTGTCTTTCCAAACTGGAGAGATTTCCAGCCGGTGGTGAAGATGTACGGCGGCGGAGGCGACTTTAAAGAATATAGAATGAACAAAGATGTGTTGCCGTCAAATCCGTATTTTCTTGATGATGTTATGATGGACAGATTTGACAGGTTCTGTGACATATGTAAAGAATACAATATAAAGCTTATTGTAGGTTTGCTGACGGGCTGGATGAGCGGAAGAACATTTGTACCCGAAGCATTATATGATAAAAACCTGTTTACACATCCGGTGGCACTGATGTTTGAACAGAAGTTTATAAAAGGTTTTGTGTCGCGGTTTAAAAGTAAAGAAAACATATATGCGTGGGATTTGGGCAATGAATGTAACTGTATGTCAAAAATCCCGAAAAAAGAAGATATGACGGATTGTGATGTAAGTACAAACTGGACATACATAATATCAAATGCCATAAAGGCGGCAGACAGTGAAAGACCTGTGGTTTCAGGAATGGCAAACTTAGGACCTGAAAGATTAAGAACCTCCTGGAATTTGCAGGAGCACGCAGAATGTATAGATATAATGACAACTCATCCGTATACTTTCTTTCATCCCCACTGTTCAAACGATTATTTCACATCAATTCGTGCAACTCTTCACGCAACAGCCGAAACACGCTATTACGGGGATATATCCCAAAAGCCTTGCTTTGTTGAAGAAATCGGAACTCTTGGAAATTCTTTGTGCTGTGATAAGGTTGCGGCAGACTTTATGAATGTTAATCTCTATTCCAATTGGGCAAACGGAAACAATGGTCTGCTGTGGTGGTGTGCAAATGAACAAAACCACCTGAAAAAGCCTCCCTATACATGGGGAATGCTTGAAGTGGAGCTTGGAATGATATCGGCAGACAGAAAGCCCAAGGCTTACTTAACAAAAATGAAGGAGTTTTCAGAGTTTTTAAAGGCTGTTGATTTTAAGCTTCCCGAGGCTAAGATTGATGCTGTTTGCATTGTTCCTTACGGTTATGAACAGTGGGATGCCTGGGGTGTGGTATTTTCTTCGTATATATTGGCAAAACAAGCGAAGATAAATTTGAAGTTTGCATATTGTAATGATGAATTGCCTGATGCAAAGGCATATATTCTTCCTTCGGTAAATACGGAATATCCAACCTTAAAATTTTATGAACTTAAAGAAAAGGTAAAAAAGGGAGCAACATTGTATCTGTCAAACAACAATGGCTTTATGCAGGGCTTTAAGGAATTTACAGGTGTTGAAATTGTTGACTCTGCAAATTCATCCGGAGTTGTTGAATTTACCTTTAAGGGAATTGATTTTAAAGAAAAGGTAAGCAGAAAATATAAAACAAAATCCGTTGGTGCAGAGGCTTTGGCATATGACAAAGAAGGAAATGTTGTTATATCAACATATGCATACGGAGAAGGCAGAGTAAATCTTGTTAATCTGCCTATGGAGAAAAATAAAATGGATGAGTTTGTTGCATTCTCTGATTCATCATATTTGATTTATGATGAACTATTAAAGGAATGTAAAAAGGATAATGTAGTATCTTCGGATAATCCAAATCTTTGTATAACCCATCATTTTGATAATAATGATTGCTATGTGGTTGTTATTAACCACTCGACAGAAATTCAAAACATAAATATGGAAATTGCTCGGGGCTATGTGGTTGATAAGGTATATAAAGGAAACGTTGTTTCGGTTGAACCCTTTGATGCGGCAATATTCAAGTTCAGCAAGGTTTTAAATTCATAATAAGGGAAAGAAGGAATAAAATTGAGTAAAAATTTATCAGCGAAACGTAAATCACATATTAAAGAATATGGTGTGTGGTATGCGATGATAGCGATACCGCTTATCGGATTTTTTGTATTCAGTTTATATCCGATTATGTGGTCAGTGCAAAAGGCGTACTATTTTTATGACGGGTCAAAGTCCACAATGAGATTTATTGGTCTTGAAAACTTTGTTACCTTGTTTACAAAGGATGCTACATACTGGACAGCCTGGCTGACAACCTTTAAGTTTGCAATTTTAAAGATACCATTTGAAATGTCAATTGCTATGGTTTTGGCATTGATACTCCACCGTAAGCTTAAGGGTAGCGGATTATTCAGAAGTATATACTATATGCCAAACGTTATCAGTGTTGCGATTATCGGTGTTGTATTTTCTAATATGTTTGATTATTTTGGTTTTATAAACGGTCTTCTTATGAAATACAATATTATTTCAGAAAATATCAATTGGTTTGAAAGCGTTGGCACATCAATGTTTGTCTTGGTTGTTGCATCAGTATGGAATACGTTTGGTCTTAACGTTATGTATCTGCTTGTAGCTCTTTCAAACATACCCGAAGAGCTTTATGAGTCGGCAGCTCTGGATGGTTCGTCTAAGATTCGCACATTTTTTAAAATAACCCTGCCAATGATGGGACCTGTATTACAGACAATTCTTCTTTTGTCAATTAACGGTACATTGCTGACAAATGATTTAATTTTGGTAACAACCGGCGGAGCACCTGCAGGAAAGACATATTCCATTGCGGCATATGTAACAAGTAAGTTTGTTCCCGGCTTTGCAGATTCGGCCGTAAATATCGGTTACGGTGCGGCATCAGCAGTTATTATGGCAATAATATTGGCTGTGGTTGCACTGATATACAATACTTTAAGTAAAAAATTAAATGATATATATTAAAAAGAAAGGTGATAATATGAAAATGCGTAAATTTTTAGCAACATTACTTGCAGTTGTTATGCTTGTAGGAGTTCTTGCAGGTTGTGGCAGCACAACAACAGAAGGCGGTACGTCAGGAGATGTAACAGAGGTTACAATCTGGAGTAATTATTCACACAGTAAGTCAGTTCTTAACCGTCTTGTTCAGGAATACAACGAAACAGAAGGAAAAGAAAAAGGCGTCAAAATTATCTATGAAGTGAAAGAAGATGATCAGGATGCTTTGAAGATGGCGATTGCATCAGGAACACAGCCTGATATCGGACTTGCGTTTTCCGATGTAAATGCAATGGACGATATAATTGTTCCTCTTGATGAGTTTGATGGCGGAGCAGAGCTTCTTGCAAAGTACGAAGAGAACTTCCCAACATATGGTTTGGTAAACGGCAAAAAGTACAGTATTCCTTATTCAGCAGTTATGCGAGGTATGATATACAATAAGGAGATGTTTAAGGCAGCAGGCTTGGTTGATGAAAACGGCGAGCCTACACCTCCTGAAACATGGGACGAGGTAAGAGAATATGCGAAAAAGCTTACCAATCCTTCAAAGAAGGAATATGGTATAGTATTTCCAATCAAAGAGGGTTCATTCTGGATTACTCACGATATGCTCTCTCCCGGATTTACAAGTGTAGGTCATAACGGATATGACCCACGCACAGGAAAGTATGATTATATGCCATATAAGCCAATGTTTGACACCATTATGGGAATTAAGGAAGACGGAAGCTACTTCCCGGGCGCAGAAGGCTTGAGCAACGACCCTGCCCGTGCAAGGTTTTCAGAGGGCGGAATTGGTATGAAGTTTGCGTTCTCTTGGG
>JAZUMJ010000112.1:0-3052 GCA_045603605.1 Ructibacterium sp.
TGAGAGAGAAGCTGGCAGCGAGCGCCGAAAGTTGAAGCCCTTCTTCGTTCCGCTACGCTCCACTCCAAAGGGCTTCAACTTTCAATATACCTTTTCTCTTGGAATTTTTTTGTTTTGGGTCATATCTATTGACAACGCAGAAAAATTTTCAAAAAATTTTTGAAAACCCCTTGACAAATTATTAATAATGTGATATTATTAAAATGGAAATAAGGTAAAAGGGGGATTCCTATGGATAACAAAAACACATACGAAACAGGGTTACTGTATCATCACTATGCTAATACAGCATATCCGCTGACACCGCACTCATTTATGCAGTATAAGCTTACGGACAAAGGCGAGATTATGGATTTTGTCACGGAGCAATGGAAAAATGTGGATGAACTAAGTTTGTACATTCATATTCCGTTCTGCAAGAGCCGCTGTAAATTCTGCGAATATGTGGTATTAGAGGGTACTGATGAAGCAATTGAGGATGAATATGTAGATTTGCTTTTAAAAGAAATGGAGATGTATTCTCAAATCCTCAAAGGCAAAAAAATTGTTGGTTATGACCTTGGCGGCGGTACACCTACAAAGCTTTCGGTGGAAAATCTGAAAAGGATTACTGATGCGGTTAACACGTTGTTTAATATTGATACAGATGTGATTTACAGCATTGAAACCACACCGCTTATTGCTGCAAATGAACCCGAAAAGATAAAGGCAGTTTATGATATGGGGTATAAGCGAATTAGTATGGGCGTGCAGACGGTATCGGAAAAACTGCTGTCGGAGCTTGGCAGGGACGGTTCAAAGAGCATTTACGAAAGGGCAGTTGAGAATATCCGAAATGCAGGTTTCCAGCGTTTTAATATTGACCTTATGTACGGTTTTCTCTATCAGACTGATGTGGATTTTGACAATACCCTGAATTATGCTATTAAGCTTAATCCCGAATACATCACGCTTTACAGAAACCGTTACAAGGGAACAAAGCTTGAAAGTGAAGCAGGCGGCGTTTCCATTTATAAAGCAATGCACCAGTACCGCATAGCATACAGAATTCTTACTGATAACGGCTATATGGCAAATGTTGGAAAGAACACATTCAGCCGCATTGAGGGGGATTACGGTACAAGTGATTACCTCACAAAACGAGTAATTTACGGCACATCTTATGTGGGAATGGGACTTGGAGCCCAATCCTTTGGCGACAGTTATCTTGCCTATAATCTTGGTGCAGCTGAGAAGAAAATGGAACGATACCGCAAGGCTGTTAATGCAGGGGAGTTGCCATTTCAGGATATTTACAGACTGCCGCAGGATGAAGCAATTGCAAAAATGGTATCCGTTGCATTCTACTTTGCATTTGTGGATATGGACGCTTTTGAAAAGAGATTTCACATTGATTTCAAGGAAAGATTTGCAAGTGAAATTGAATTTGTTCTTGAAAACGGCTTAATGGAAATCAAGGGCAGCCGAATTTATCTCACTGAAAGAGGTTCTGATTATATCAACGGTGTAATTCCGTTGTTCTATTCAAAACGCTCAAAAGAGGAACTCAAAACGGCTTTCAGCAAAAAATCCTTGGCAGCGGAAGATGATGAAAAACTCTTTTTATCAGCGTATAATGCAAATGATTATGACAGACCGTCAATTGCTGCTGATATTGTAGTTTTTTCCGTGACGAACCAAAAGGATATTGAGCCGAAGCGTTCTCCGGACCCGAAACTGAAAGTTCTGCTTATTAAACGTGGCGAACATCCATTTATGAATCATTGGGCGTTACCCGGTGGATTTCTCAAAAATGATGAAACCATAGAAGAATGTGCATTCAGAGAGATTACTGAGGAAACTAATGTATCTCCCAAAGCGCTGCTTCCAATCGGGGTATTCAGCGAACCTGACAGAGATGTGAGAACGAGAGTTGTTTCTAATGCATTTTTATCCGTGGTTGATGCAGAGGAATATTACGCTTTAGGCGGCGATGATGCTGTGGCTGCGGAATGGTTTGAGGTATCATTCAATGAGAGTGAGGATAATAAAGTTACGCTAAACCTTTCAAGGGACGATACACAAATTGAATGTATTCTTGAAATGAAGATTAATCAATTTGGAAATGTAACATATACTATTTTAGAAAATGGCGGACTTGCATTTGACCACGCAAAAATTATTGCAGCTGCATTCCGTATAATGCGTAGTCAGAAAGATGAATATGAGTTGGTATTCCGTTTTCTTCCTGAGAAATTTACTTTATCTTCAATGCAGAGGGTTTACGAAATTATCAACAATATTTTTGACAAGCCTGCAAATTTCAGAAGAAAATCTGCAAATTATGTGGTTGAAACGGATGAATATGAGGATTGTATCGGACACAGACCTGCAAAATTATATGAAAGAAAACTTTAACAAAGCCTAACAGGAGGAAATTTTATGAAACATTTATTAGTAGTTGTAGACATTCAGAAAGATTTTGTTGACGGTGCTCTTGGAACTGCCGAAGCAGTTGCAATTGTGGAGAATGCGGCAAAGAAAATCCGTGAATTTGACGGCGAAATTTTCGTAACTTACGATACACACTTTGAAAATTATATGGAAACTGCTGAGGGTGCAAAGCTTCCCGTTCCCCATTGTATCAAGGGAACTGAGGGCTGGGAACTCAATGCTGATATTGCAGATGCTTTAGCAGATAAGAAATATACTGCCGTTGAGAAAATCACTTTTGGTTCAACGGAACTTCCTGAACTTGTGAAAAAAGCTGTGGGCGATGAAGATTTTGACATAACGTTTATTGGTCTTTGCACCGATATTTGCGTAGTATCAAACGCTCTCATTCTTAAAGCAAATTTCCCTGAAAAAGAGGTTTATGTAGATGCCGCTTGCTGTGCAGGTGTTACGGTTGATACACATAATGCCGCACTTACAACAATGAAAATGTGCCAGATTAACGTGATAGGTGAATAAAAATGATTGAGCTTAACGGAAAGAAAATCGAAATCGGCAATTTCCCTGACGGAACGCTTCTGATAAAGGAAAACGTGGAGAAAAGCTACGATACAGACCG
>JAZUMJ010000113.1:0-3467 GCA_045603605.1 Ructibacterium sp.
CCTCTTTTGAGTTGACTTTTTAATTTAAGTGTGTTATTATAAGAATACACTATAAAATAAATTTTGGAGGTAAAACAAAATGAAGAAAAGTATGGTATAATTCTATTATATCATAACAAGGGGGGATTGCAGTATGTGATGATAAGGAAGTGTACAGAAAGTGGCGTGATATACTTAATTAGTGTATATTGTTAGTTACATAGTCCTTATGAGTTTGCTATGGTATATCTGTAAAAATCCATTTTTATTATTTGCGAAATTATTTTGTAAATAGGAAAAATAAAATCTTAAGAAAAGAGGTATCTATATGAAAATCAAACAGATATTTTTGGTGTTTATATGTGTGTTACTTGGTGGTTCAAATTTGGCTTTTGCTCAAAGCTATGGGACATCTGAAAATAAAGAATATTTTGAGTCGGAAGAATATTATAAAACATATGCGGATGTGCCCTATGCAAAGGTGGAAAATTTCGTTTGTGATGATGAAGCGGAAACATTATCTTTTCAGTTAGAATATTTCTTTGACGGGGCAGAAATTACAAAAGATGTTACTTTTGTAATAGATAAAGAAACATATATTCCCGAAAATAATGAATTTCTTAATTTTGATAAATTTGTATCGGGTGAGCATAAATGGATTGCCTTTTATATTGCTCAGGAAGATGACGTCAAAATATCAACTATGGGTATAGATGAAAGCGTAACAATTCATGTGGACAGTGTCTATGGTATTTGTGAAAATATTGTTATTTTTCCAAGTCCTGAACAAAAGAAAAAAGTTGAACGGCTTAATAAATATGGAATCATGGTAGGCGATGAAAATGGAAATTTTCATCCATATCAAATTCTTACAAGGGCAGAGCTTACCAAAATTGCGGTTATGATGAGCAATCCCAATTTTGCGAATGATTTGGATTTATCACAGGAGAGTTTTTTGGATGTAACGACAGAACATTGGGCATATCCTTATATTGCCTATGCTAAACAGTACGGAATAATTGAAGGATACGAGGACGGAACATTTATGCCTGAAAATGGTGTGACAGCACAGGAGGCAATAAAAATAATTGTAAATCTTTTGGGATATTCTCCGTTTGCGGAAAGTAACGGCGGATATCCGTCAGGATACTTGAAGACTGCCTCACGGTATGGTATACTAAAAGACATGACTCTGGATTTTGAAAAAACAATAATTAGAGAGGAAGTGGCAACATTGATTGATAATGCTCTTGATGTGCCATTGATGACAGAAGTAAAAGATGGTGAATATATAATTTGCGATGGTTCAAGTCATGAATGTCCATTGTCAACATTAGCGACAAAAAACTTTTCTGAGTTAAACATATGAATGTTGAAGAAAAATAACACAGAAGGCACGGTTTAATCCGTGCCTTTTAAAATTGTTATAAATTATACTTGTATGTTTTAAAAAAATGTGTTAAACTTATTATGTATGAGAATTTTTGGAAAGGATGGAGTTTATGGCAGCAAAGGTTATATCCGTTGAGACAGGAAGTTTAGCGGAAACTTATGGTATAAAACCGGGTGACACCATTCAGGAAATTAACGGCATTATAATAAACGATTATCTGGATTTTATGTATGCTTCATGTCAGGAAGAGATAGAAATTAAGCTGTCGGACAGAAGTGTGAGGATATATAACGAAGATTATATGCCCCTTGGTATTGGTTTTTCCACTCTGCTTATTGATGAACCCCGTTCTTGTCATAATAAATGCGTCTTTTGTTTTATTGACCAGCTTCCTAAAGGAATGAGAGAAACTTGCTATTTTAAAGATGATGATTACAGATTGTCTTTCCTTCAGGGAAACTATGTAACAATGACCAATATGAAAGATGAAGACGTGGAAAGAATTTTGAGATATAATATCCCAAGGATAAATATTTCTGTTCATACAACAAATCCTGAACTAAGAAAGAAGATGCTTAATAACAAGCGTGCAGGGGATGTCCTTGAATATCTAAAAAAATTTGCTGACGGAGGAATGAATTTAAATACTCAGATTGTCCTCTGTCCGGGTTATAATGATAAGGATGAGCTTGACAGAACCCTTAATGATTTAGGTGAATTAGGATATAGTATGGAGAGTATATCCATTGTTCCTGTGGGACTTTCTAATCATAGAGAGGGCTTGGCGGAGCTGAAAGGCTTTGATAAAGAATCTGCAACAGAGGTAATCCGTCAAACGGAGAAATGGCAGAAAGTATTTTTGGAAAAATGGGGAACACATCTTGTCTATCTTGCAGATGAGTTTTATATTATGGCGGAAGAGCCGATGCCTGAATATGAAGATTATGAGGGGTTTCCTCAAATAGAAAATGGTGTTGGATTGTGTGCGTCTTTGGAATATGAGTTTACAGAAGCTCTTGCCCAAAAATCCAAAAAGAAACCAAAACGTAAAAAAACCATGGCTGTTGGTATGGTTGCATATAAATTTATCAGGAAAATGATTGATAAGCTTGATGGCGATATGATAAGTGTTATACCTATAAAGAATAACTTCTTTGGTGAAAAAATAACTGTTTCAGGGCTAATAACCGGAAAAGATTTAATTGACCAGCTCAAGGGCAAAGATCTTGGAGATGAGCTGTTGATTTCAAATTCAATGCTACGGCACGATGATGATGTGTTATTAGATGATATTAAAATTAAGGATATAGAAAAGGAACTGTCTGTAAGGGTGCGTGCTGTACCTGCAGATGGATATGAAATGGCAGATATGCTGTTGGATTAGCAGAAAGGAGAGACTTATGAAACCGATAGTTGCAGTGGTTGGGCGTCCGAATGTTGGTAAGTCCACACTTTTTAATAAGGTTACAGGAAAAAGAATTTCGATTGTTGAAGATACTCCCGGAATAACAAGGGATAGAATATATGCCGATGCAGAATGGGTAGGAAGAGAATTTACTCTTATCGATACAGGCGGTATAGAACCCTCAAGTAAAGATACCATTCTTTCACAGATGCGTGAACAGGCAAATCTTGCAATTGATATGGCAGATGTTATTTTATTTATGGTAAATGTCCGTGACGGAATGACGGCTGCCGATAAAGAGGTTGCGGCAATGCTCCAAAAATGCGGAAGACCTGTACTTTTGGTCTGTAATAAGGTAGATAATCCGGGAAATCCTCCTATGGAGATGTATGAATTTTATAATTTAGGTGTTGGCGACCCATATCCTGTTTCTTCAATTCATGGTCTCGGACTTGGTGATTTGTTGGATGATGTAATCAATCTTTTTCCTCCTAAGGATGAAACTGAAGAAGATGAGAATGTTATCAATGTAGCGGTTGTTGGAAAGCCAAATGCCGGAAAATCTTCTTTGGTAAACAGAATTTTAGGCGAAAACAGAGTGATTGTCAGCGATATTGCAGGAACAACCCGTGATGCAATAGATACACCATATGAGCGGAACGGACAGAAGTATGTGTTTATTGATACTGC
>JAZUMJ010000114.1:0-9856 GCA_045603605.1 Ructibacterium sp.
GAGGAAAAGCTCCGCAGTGCTGATTTGGTGATTTGCGTTTATGATATAACCAATCCAAAGGAAATTAAGATTGATTTAAAGGATAAGGCTTATCTTGATGTTTATACAAAATGTGACCTTCTTTCTAATGAAGAACTTGAAAACCAAAAAAAGAACTCTGATGGAGTATTCGTTTCAGGGTTTAGTAAAGATGGAATAGATGAACTTAAAAAGAGGATAATCCAAAAACTTTCTATGCAGGAAAGAGATGATGAAAGCCTGTTAAAGGGGCTTTTACCAAAGGGAGCAACTGTTGTTCTTGTAACGCCAATAGACAGTGCTGCACCTAAAGGCAGATTAATTCTTCCTCAGGTTCAGCTTATAAGAGATTGTCTTGATAATGATATGAAAGCCTATGTTACAAAGGAAAACACCCTTAAAGATGCCCTGAATGAACTTAAAAAGGTAGATTTGGTTGTAACAGATTCTCAGGCATTTAAGATTGTTGATGAAATTGTACCAAAAGAAATTCCCTTAACATCCTTTTCAATGCTCCTTGCACGACAAAAGGGGAACTTCAAACAATATCTTGACGGAGCTGAGCATCTTTTAAGTTTAACATCTAAAAGTAAAGTTCTTGTGATGGAAGGCTGCAGCCATAATTCAACCCACGAAGATATTGGCAGGGTTAAAATTCCTGCTTTAATCAAAAAGGTAACAGGTGCAGATTGTGAGTTTGTATATGTAACAGGCTATCAATTTCCGGAAAATGCAGAGGAATTTGATTTGGCACTTTCCTGTGGTATGTGTATGATAAACAAACAAGAGGTTAAAAGCAGACTTGAAATTTTGAAAAATGCAGATGTTCCTGTTGTAAACTACGGAATAGCAATTGCTTGTTTAAGCGGTATATTAGACAGAGCCAAAGAAATCTTTGGTAAATGAGGTCAATAATGAAATCAAAAGCTGAATGGAAAGATATTATAGAAGAATATAAAGACGGACCTGACAGTGATTTAAAAAATCAGGCATTTTCTTTGCGTGTAAAGGAATATGGTAAATCTGTTTATCTTCGGGGCTTGATAGAATTTACAAACTTCTGCAAAAACAATTGTTATTACTGCGGTTTAAGACTTGATAATAAGTGTGTGAAGCGGTATCGCTTGACAGAAGATGAAATACTGTCCGCCTGTGAAAACGGGTATAATTCAGGATTTAAAACATTTGTTTTACAGGGCGGAGAAGACCCTTGGTTTACTGATGATAAAATATGCAGTATTGTATCAAAAATAAAGGATAAGTATCCTGATTGTGCGGTAACTCTTTCTATTGGTGAAAAGTCCAGGGAAAGTTATCTTGCATACTTTAATGCAGGAGCAGACAGGTTTTTGCTTCGTCACGAAACTGCAAATGCCTTTCATTATTCAAGATTACATCCTGAAAATTTAAGTCTTGAAAACAGAAAAAAATCATTATATAATCTTCGCGAAATAGGTTATCAGGTTGGTGCAGGGTTTATGGTTGGCTCACCCTTTCAAACCTTAGAAAATCTTGCAGAGGATATGGCCTTTTTAGAGGATTTAAATCCTCATATGGTAGGAATAGGTCCGTTTATTCCCCATAAAGATACCCCTTTTAAAAATAAAAACTCAGGTAAGCTTGAACTTACATTAACAATGCTGTGCCTTGTCCGTATAGCACTTCCTAAGGTGTTATTGCCTGCAACAACCGCTCTTGCAACATTGGCGGAGAACGGAAGAGAACAAGGCTTTGAATGCGGAGCAAATGTTATTATGCCAAACCTGTCACCTTTAGGTGTAAGAAAAGATTATTCTTTATATAATAACAAGAAAATTACAGATGGAGAATCTGCTGAATCTATTGAGAAAATACGCCGTGAAATCGAGAAATCAGGACTAATTCTTGATTTTTCAAGAGGGGACAGCAGGGTATAATATGACAAAAAATTAATATTTTTTTGCAAATTTGTTATAGTATGGTAATATATAATGTGATATAATTCCAGTATAGAATAGTATGATTATGCCGATGCTTCGGTAAAAAGGAGAGGTTACGTATGAAACTTGGAGTAATGAATCCGGTACTCAACCAATATACATTTGAGGAGGCTCTTGATTATTTGCAGAGCCTTGGTGTTCAAACCATCGAAATCGGTGCAGGCGGTTTCCCCGGGGATAATCACTTAAAGCCTGCAGAATTGTTGGCAAACCCTGAAAATGCAAAGAATTATAAGAAGGCTGTTGCTGACCATAACCTTGAAATTTCAGCTATAAGCTGTCATGGTAATGCACTTCATCCACAAAAGGCTGTTGCTGAAAAATTTCATAATGAATTTAAGAACGCAATTCTTGCAGCAGAAGCTTTAGAGGTTGACACAGTAATTGGTTTTTCAGGTTGCCCCGGAGATTGCGAAACATCAAAATATCCTAACTGGGTTACATGTCCATGGCCTGAGGATTTCCTTGAAATTCTTAACTGGCAGTGGAACGAAAAAGTTATTCCATATTGGAAGGATATGGCGAAATTTGCCAAGGAACACAACATTAAAAAGATTGCATTTGAGATGCATCCGGGTTTTGTTGTGTATAACCCTGAAACCTGTCTTCGTCTTCGTGACGCAGTTGGGGAGATAATCGGTGCAAATTTCGACCCCAGCCATCTTTTCTGGCAGGGAATTGACCCTGTTGAGGCTATCCGTGCAATGGAAGGTGCAATCTATCATTTCCATGCAAAGGATACAAGAATTGACAAGAGAAATTGCGATATTAACGGTGTTCTCGATACTAAGAGCTATGGGGATATTCTTAATCGTTCCTGGGTATTCAGAACAGTTGGTTACGGTCACGATAAAGCAATTTGGAATGATATGATAAGTATGCTCAAGACAACAGGTTATGATGGTGCAATCAGTATTGAGCATGAGGACGGATTAATGTCACCTAAGGAAGGTCTTGAAAAAGCAGTTGCTTTCCTTAAAGAAGTTTTAGTATATGAAAAAGCAGGAGAAATGTGGTGGGCATAATGAAGGAGAAGTATTTGCTTGGTATAATCGGTTTTGGCGGAATGGCAGGACATCATTGTACCCAGCTTTTAAAAGGTAATACCAAAATTGCTCTTAAAGGCGTATATGATATCAACTCTGAAAGACTGAAAGCGGCAGAAGAAAGAGGTGTAAAGGCATATTCTTCAAAAGAGGAGCTTATGTCCGACCCTGAGCTTGATATAATTCTTGTTGCTACAACAAATGAATCCCATAAGGATTTGTCAATCGAAGCCCTTCGCTCAGGTAAACACGTTATATGTGAAAAGCCGGTTACAATGTCATCTGAGGAACTTCTTGAAATTATGGAAGTTTCCAAAGAAACAGGAAAGATTTTTACAATCGACCAGAACAGACGTGTAAATAAGGATTTTGTGCTTATGCGCAGAACTGTTGAAAGCGGTATTATCGGTAAACCTTATGTAATCGAGTCAAGAGTTGAAGGTTCAAGAGGTGTTCCTGCAGGATGGCGTACATTAAAAGCCTTAGGCGGTGGAATGATGTACGATTGGGGAGTTCATCTTATTGACCAGATTATGTATATGATTGATGAAAAGGTTGTAAATGTCTTTTGTAAGATGTATTCGGTTCACTATCCTGAAGTTGATGATAATTTCAGATTGACAATCACCTTTGAAAGCGGACTCACTGCACATATTGAGGTTTCAACCAATAACTTTATTAATCATCCAAGATGGTATGTTTTGGGCGCAGACGGAACACTGCAGATTGATGATTGGGGCTGCAGCGGACGAGTTGTTAAATGTAAAGACAAGGAAAACCGTTGGGCACAGGAGATTGTTATTACAAAGGCAGGTCCTACTAAGACAATGGCACCAAGGTCTGCTGATACAGTTGATGTTATTGAGCTTACAGAGCCTACAGATGTTGTTGATAATCTTGACCCCGTTTATATCCAGCTTGTTGAGGCAATCGAAGGCGGAGAACTTAAAATTAAGCCTGAACAGGCTCTTAGAGTTGTTAAGGTTATGGAAGCAGCTTTTAAATCAGCAGAAACAGGCGAAGCAATAAAAACGAATATCTAAGTTTACAAGGCTGTCAATTGACAGTCTTAATTTTTGTTACACTATAATATCTAAAAGTTAAAGACTTGACACTATCCTACAATTTGTATATAATATAAATTATAGGATATATTTGTTGTATAAATAATAGGAGGAAGTTATGAATATAAATACTGAAACAATTACAACTATGACAGAAGCAAATCAGAATTTTTCAAAGGTTGCCAAGGTGGCAGAAAATAATGGTCAGGCGGTTATTTTTAAAAATAACAAGCCCAAATTTTTGCTTATTGATGTAGAGTCTAATTCCTATTTTGATATTACTGATGATGAAAAAATTGATGTAGCCGCAAAAAGGATTATGAAAAGATTTAAACCTGCTTTTGAGGAGTTGGCAAAATGATTAAATTGAGTAAAGAAAAGGTTTTGCTGTTGCATCAATTAATAGCAGAAGAAACCGGTGGCGGTGTCGGAATAAGAGATGTTGGATTATTAGAAAGTGCTATTAATAATGCCTATGCAACATTCGATGGAGAAGAACTTTATAAAACAAAAGAAGAAAAGGCGGCAAGTCTTGGTTTTTCTTTGATATCCAATCATGCTTTTGTTGATGGTAATAAGAGAATAGGCGTATATGTTATGCTCACATTTTTGGAAGCAGAAGGCATAAAAATGAACTGCACCAATGCAGATGTTGTTGATTTTGGTTTGTCTGTTGCATCAGGCGATATGAAATATGAGGATATTTTAAATTGGATAAATAAATTTAAACGATAAATTTTTTCGTACTTGACATTAAAAAATAACGTATTATAATAAAGGGTGGTATACAAATTAAAAATACTTTATAAGGGAAAGTTGTATTTGTATTGAAATGGGGATTTGATATATGATTTTTTCAAGCTTGTTTTTTTTGTTATATTTTCTGCCAATAGTTTTGGGAGTATATTTTCTTGTACCTGCAAGATTTAAAAATGGAGTGCTATTATTTTTCAGCCTGATTTTCTATGCCTGGGGTGAACCGATTTACATAGGATTGATGATTTTTTCCATTATATTCAATTATCTTTGCGGATTATGGGTGGACAAACGTAAAAGTATTCTGATATTATCCGTTATAGGTAATCTGGCGGGGTTATTCTTTTTTAAGTATGCAGACTTCTTTATAGGCACGGTTAATAACCTGTTTTCTCTGCAAATCCCATTGCTTGAGCTTGCATTGCCTGTTGGAATATCCTTTTACACATTTCAGGCGATGTCCTATGTAATTGATGTATACAGAGGCGATGTTGAGCCTCAAAAGAATATTGTTTCCTTTGGAACATATATTGCACTCTTTCCTCAATTAATAGCAGGACCAATAGTTCGTTACAGAACCATTGATGAGCAATTATCGGAAAGAAAGATTACTGCTCAGGGTGTAAGTAAAGGTATAATTTGTTTTGTGGTTGGTCTTGGAAAAAAGGTTTTGATTGCAAACAATATAGGTATGCTCTGGGATAGTATGTATGCATCCCAAAGTTTATCTATGGTTTCAGCCTGGCTTGGAATTATAGCCTTTGCGTTGCAGATATACTTTGATTTTTCAGGATATTCTGATATGGCTATAGGTCTTGGCAGAATGTTCGGCTTTGAATTTGAGAAAAACTTTAACTATCCCTATACATCAACCTCTATAACCGATTTTTGGCGTCGTTGGCATATTAGTCTTAGCACCTGGTTTAAGGAATATGTATATATCCCTCTTGGTGGAAACAGAGTTTCGCCTATGAGAAAGAGAATTAATCTCTTAATCGTATGGGGATTAACAGGTTTTTGGCACGGAGCAAGCTTTAACTTCCTGTTATGGGGACTTTATTACGCTGTTTTACTTATTCTTGAGAAAGACTATTTTGGTAAATACATTGAAAAACTCCCTAAATTTGCACAGAACGGATATTCTTTGCTGTTTGTGTTAATAGGTTGGGTGTTCTTTGCCTGTGAATCTATGGGTGACGCATTTATATATCTTGGCAGAATGTTTGGAATCGGTGCTAACGGATTTGCAGATATGACGGCTTTTTATGCTCTAAGCTCAAATATTATTATGATAATAATCGGCGTTATTGCAATGCTTCCTTTAGGAAATAAATTAATAAGACCTTATGCAGAAAAAAATCCAATCTGTGTACTTGTGCCGTGTCTTGTTATATTTGTTTTCTGTATTATATATCTTGCGGACGCATCATATAACCCGTTCTTGTATTTTAGATTTTAGGGAGAGGAGATAGGCAGGATGAAAAATAATTTTTATAAATTCAACTGTATAATAATAGCTTGTTTTACACTGTTTGTTCTCTCTAATTTCTTTGTTTCAAACGGTGATTATTCCTCATTGGAAAACAGATATCTCCAGGGAATACCCAAACTTTCATTTGAAAAGATTGCAGACCGTTCATTTATGGATGAGGTGGAGAATTACAGCAACGACCAGTTGATGTTCAGGGATATTTTTGTTAAAGCAAAGGCAAAGGCAGAAAAAATTCTTGGCAAGAAAGAAAATAACGGAGTATATTTTGCAAAAGATGATTATCTTATCGAAAAACCCGCAACTGTTAATAATGAACTGATAGATAAAAATATTCAATCAATAAAGGATTTTGCTCAAATCGAAAGATTTGATGTTTCTGTTTGCGTTATCCCCCAGGCGTTTGAAATATTAAAGGACAAGCTTCCAAGGGGTGTGTATAACACTAAGGTTCTTGATACATTAAATCATATTTCTGACAGCTTAAAAGATACATCTGTTAAAAATCTTAATCCAACAGAAGTATTAAAACAGCATAAAGACGAATATATTTTCTATCGTTCAGACCACCATCAAACTCCTGAGGGAAGTTACATAATTTATAATGCACTGGGTGAGCTGTGCGGATATACTCCGCTTAAAGCAGATGAGTTTACAACCGAAAATGTATCAGGTGAATTTTTAGGGACTACTTATTCCAAAGGATTACTGGACATTAAAAAGGATACCATAAATATTTATAAAACGGATATAAACACAAAGGCAACAACAGAATTTTACGGAGAAAATAAAGAAAACAGTTCAATATTTTTTCCGGAACATTTGGAAAAGAAGGATAAATATTCGTACTTCCTTGACGGAAATCACGGAATAACTGTTGTAAAGGGCGGTGCTGCAAACGGAAGAAAGATAGCACTTTTCAAG
Source organism: Ructibacterium sp. (assembly GCA_045603605.1). Taxonomy (GTDB): domain Bacteria; phylum Bacillota; class Clostridia; order Monoglobales; family Monoglobaceae; genus Ructibacterium. Next base: position 7,277 of record JAZUMJ010000114.1, read on the forward strand.
GATTCTTATGCACACAGCCTTGCGACCTTTTTGATAAATAATTATGAGAGTATTCACCTGATTGATATGAGATATTTTATGGATGACCCTATGAAATATCTTGCTCAGAATAACATAAAAGAAATTTTGTTCCTATATGGAACTTCAACCTTTATGGCTGATGAAACCATACAGAAAATAGGTGAATATGCGAATACATCTCCATATTCACATTTTGGATTGGTAAAGGAATGTGAGACTGTATCTGATGGCTATTTCCAGGATGCTGTGTTCCTTGGAGATTCTTTAACTGTGGGATTTCAGGCATATTCAGGATTAAATGCCAACTTCCTATGCAGAACCTCAATGTCTGTGGGCGGAGTGTTTAATAAGGAAGATGACGGAACAAGTCTTATTGAAAAGGTTAAGGCGTTAAATCCCAAAAAGATTTATGTTATGCTTGGGGTTAATGAATATATTGCTATGTCAAACAAAGACGTGGTTATGGATAAATACAGACGCGTGATTGATGCATTGAAAGCTGATAACCCTGATTCGTTAATATATATCCAATCCCTTTTGCCTGTTTCAAAAGCCGAAGAGGAAAGGGGTAAATTCAGCAATGAAGTAATATATAATTTTAATGAAACTTTGAAGCAGATTACAGAGGATAAGCAAGTATATTTCATTGATGTATATAAAGCTGTTACAGATAATGATGGATATCTTATAGGTGAGCTGACAGGTGACGGAATACATCTTGGCGCAGAGGGCTGTAAGCTTTGGACAGATTACCTTAAAAAACACGCAGTTGTAAGCGGTGGTGATTATGCAATAGATGATGGACAAGCATCACAGTTTATTCAGGGTGAATATGATTTAAAGGCAATTGCCGATAAGCTTAAGGAAACAGCGGTGTTTGAGGGAGATGTTGGCGAAACAAGTCCTCAAATGCTTATAAAAACCCATAATATTAATCCTGAACATATACAAAACGCCTATGGAGTTGTGGGCGGAGGAGCAACCGCTGAGGAGATTTCATTGTTTGAAATTAAAGATGCATCTAAGGCAGATGAAGTTAAAAAGTTACTGGAGGAATATATAAATGCAAGAAAGAAGAGCTTTGAAAGTTATATTCCAAAGGAAATTCCAAAGCTTGAAAATGCTGTTATATATTCAAATAACAAATTTGTTGCTCTTGTTATTGCAAATGATATAGGTTCCGCAAGGGAAACTCTTGAAAATGTGATAAAATTATAAAATATATAGAGGGATTGTAATGCAATACATATATTTATTATCAATATTTCTTATATATTTTCCGCTCAACATAACAAATAAGTTATGCAGTAATGGAATTACCAACAAAGTAATGCTGTTTAAGATCAGCTTAGTAAAAGCTGTGTTTGGGACTGTTGCAGGAATAATCATATTTTTCATTAAGAGGGAAAGCTTTTGGGTTGATACTGCTATGCTGTTATCGGCTGTTATGTTCGGAATGATGCTTGCGGCATGTACAATATTTACTCTTTATTCAATGCAGATAACATCTATTGCAATTACATCAATGTCTGCTGCAGCAAGCGTTATAATCCCTATTGGATTTGATAAATTGTTCTTTGGAGAAAATATTACAACAGGGAAAATAATTGGATTGTGTTTATTTTTAGTTTCTGCATATTTCATTGTAGGAAATTCATCTGATTCAAAGCGTAAATTTACGTTAAAGACATTTATTGTCTGTATTATGATACTAATTACAAACGGATTGGGAGCCGGGGCAATCCAGAGTTTTGCAAAGTATTCCAATACCGGCAACGACTCATTATTTATGGCACTTTCTTATGCGGTTAATGCAATATTGTTATTAATTGCATATTTGATTGTATTATCCAAAAACAATAAAAAAGTTTCCAATGCACGAACTCCGGGAAAAAAACTTTTTATACTTGGTGGGGCTTCAGCGGTGTTCCAATTTGTTACGCAACAAATACAAACAAATGCGGCTATTGTTGTACCAGCAACAATTTTGTTTCCATTTTCTACTGCAAGCGGTGTGATTACCGGTGCTGTTGTTGGTTGGATTATGTTTAAAGAAAAGTTATCTGTCAAAAATATTATCGGAATTTTAACGGGCATTATTTCACTAATAATGTTAAACTCCCTATAGAAAATATTAATAAAAGATGAACTTTGTTGACATAAAATTTTGCTTGTGATACAATAACTTAATAAAATAGATGACTTCTCAGGAGGATAAAATGAAGCTTACAAAGTTTACATTCAAAATATATATTTCACATATTACGGTTATGCTTGTATCAATATTGTTAATAGGTGTTTTTCCGTCAATAGCAATGAATAAGCCATTTCTGTTCAGCGGAATTACAGGATTGATATACATTATTTCTATGTATTCAGGCGGTTGGAATGTGGGAAAACGTGACAGCAGAAAGATTGAAGGGTTTATGCCCGATAAGAAACTACCTGTTAAAGCAGCGGTTATCGGATTGATTGTTCCTGTTATTCTGCTTATTATGTGTTATGCATTGCCTGATATCTGGAAGATAAACATTCCTTTATTTACAGATGGAGTGGATA
>JAZUMJ010000115.1:0-1799 GCA_045603605.1 Ructibacterium sp.
ATTATTTTTCTGTTATTGAAATAAGATTAAATTTTTAGTGTAATTGGGATAGTTGAGGCTAAAAGATGAAATACGAAGAACTTGTTAATGTTTATGAGGCATTGGGAGCAACTACAAAAAGACTTGAAAAGACAGCCATCCTGTCAGATTTCCTAAAAAAAGTGGAAGCTGATGATTTGGAAAAAATAACCTTAATGGCTTTGGGTAGTGTATTCCCTTCATGGAGTGAAGAGGAACAGGGAATAGGTGATAAATTGGTAATGAAGGCAGTTGCCGATGCTGTAGGTGTTTCCGTTGCAGTAGTTGAAGATGCAATTCGTGATGAGGGAGATATTGGGGCGGCTGCAGAGAAATTATATGCCAAAAAGACCCAAATGACTTTCTTTTCACAGCCATTAACAGTGGATTTCGTTTATAAACAGCTTAGAAAACTGGCAACCATTTCCGGAAACAGATCAACTTCCCGTAAAATCAATAATATTCTTGAACTTTTATCTTCCGCTTCTGCTCTTGAAGCCAAATATATCTGCAGAACCATCCTTGAAGAACTTAGAATCGGTGTGGGCGAAGGAATCATAAGGGATGCTATTTCACAGGCCTTCGGTGTTGAAAAAAGCGTTGCTGAAAGGGCGCATATGTTAACAAATGATTTGGGTCTTGTTGCAAAGGTGGCAAAAGAGGAAGGTGAGGAAGGTCTTAAAAACCTGTCTTTAATTCCTGGAAGACCTGTTAAACCAATGCTTGCCCAGCTGTCTGATGGAATCGAAAGCAGCATTAATGAAATGGGTTGTGCTCTTTGTGAGACAAAATATGATGGATTCCGTATGCAGGTTCACAAAAGAGGGGAGGAAATCACCCTGTTTACCCGCCGATTGGAAAATGTCACTTTGGCACTTCCCGAAGCTGTTGATTTGATAAGGGAGGCCTTTCCGGACGAAGATTTTATTGCCGAAGGTGAGATTATAGCGACCCGTGATGGAAAACCATTGCCTTTCCAGAATATACTGCAGAGGGTCAGAAGGAAATATAATATTGAAGAGGCTATGGAACAGGTCCCTATTGAGATTTATTTATATGATTTGCTTTACTTTAAGGAGCCTACCATTGATGAACCGATTATCAAACGTCGTGAGATATTGGAAAATGTTGTTGACTGTTCCAATCCTAGACTGAACCTTAGTGAGCTTGTTAAGGTCACACTGGATAATATTGAGGATGCTGAAATTTTGTTTAACAAGTCAATTGAAGGAGGACATGAGGGAATAATGATTAAAAACTGTTCTGAACCTTATATTCCAGGCATACGTGGTAAAAAAATGTTAAAGCTTAAGGCAGAACCTGAAACACTGGATGCTGTTGTTGTTGGTGGAGTTAAGGGAATCGGTAAACGGGGAGACTTTATTGGTTCTTATTTGATAGCCCTTCGTGATGAAAACGATGAGTTACAAAGCATTGCCCATGTTGGAACAGGTTTGTCAGATGATGATCTGGCTAAATTAACTGAAAAGATGGAAGAGCTTAAAATCTCTGAGAAGGGAACTCGTATAACAGTTCATCCAAGGATAGTATTTGAGATAGCTTATAGTGAGATTGTAAAAAGTCCGGAATACAGTGCAGGATATTCCTTACGTTTCCCTGTAGTTAAAAGAATAAGAGATGATAAGGGATTGGCTGATATTGATACAATAGAAAGACTGGAGTCTATGTTTAAGGGTTAATTTATTATTTAAATTATAATCTTTCTATTTTTTATCTTCTTCAGTAAAATCATAATATACTGTTTCTTTTGTTATTTTTTC
>JAZUMJ010000116.1:0-7855 GCA_045603605.1 Ructibacterium sp.
GTCCCGCCTTTTTGGTGGGACAGCCATTTTGCATTACAGCCAAGACATATTATATGACATTTTATTCATAAGTTTTTTTGCTTTCTTTATGGTTTTTCTGTCGACCATCATCATTCCTATACCAATCATTGTTCCTGCAAGCAAGCCTGTTGAAAACTTTCCCATTTTATATTCCTCCCTGATAAATTTTATTTTACTTAATCTATTATTTGTAAAACCATCATAAAAATGCAGAAAATTATATAACAAATATTTACATTTATAAATTGAAAAAAACTTGACTATTAATTCGTTTTGGTGTATTATAAAATATAATACGCTTATTGTAGTTATAAGAGATTAATTTCACATTTATATATATTTGGGAGGGAAATTGATATGGCAAAGGTAGTTCCGTTTCGCGGTTTGCGTTATAACACAGACAAGTTTAATAATTTGGAAGAAGTAACAGCACCGCCTTACGATATCATTTCATTAGATGAAAAAAAGGAACTTTATGATAAAAGTGAGCATAATATTATCCGTGTAGATTGCGGTCTGGAATATGAAACAGATAACAGTGAGGATAACTGTTATACAAGAAGTGCTCGGTATTTACAGAAATGGCTCAGTGAAAATGCTCTCCAAACGGAAGAAAAGCCGGCATTTTATATCTATGAACAGATTTTTGCACTTGACAAAAAGGATCCTTCACATTCATTAAAGGGAATTATAGGTTTGGTTCAACTTGAGGAGTTTGACAAGAAGGTTGTTCTTCCTCACGAAGAAACCATTTCAAAGGCTAAAGAGGACAGACTCAATTTGATGAAGACAACAGCATCAAATATAAGTCAGGTTTATTCTCTCTATATGGACGAAGAAAATGAGATTGCAAGATTGATTGATTCATTAAGTGACGGTAAGCCCGATTTGACATTCGTTTCACCTGAAAATGTTATCCAGAATGTATGGATAGTTACAGATGAAGATGTAAACAGCCGTATTACTGAAATGTTTAAGGATAGACAGGTTTTCATTGCAGACGGTCATCATCGTTATGAAACCGCATTGAACTATCGCCGTCTTCGTCACGAGGCTGACGGAACAGAGGTTGGAACAATGTCTTATGACTATGTTATGATGATGCTTGTTTCTATGAACAATGGCGGATTATTCGTATTCCCAACCCACAGAATGGTTAAGGATTTAGAGAACTTTGATGAAATTCTGACAGTTGGATTTTTAACAGAAGATTTTGCAGTTTCAAAAATCCATTTTACAGAAGGTGACTATGCTTCAATAATTACTGACAGACTGGCAAATACAGTTGATGAAACATTATTTGGATTGTATACAGGTCAGAATTATTATTATCTGTTAAAATTCAAAAATGAAAAGGCAGTTGATGAGGCAATTACAGATAAATCTGATGCATATAAGCATCTTGATGTAACAGTTTTACATAAACTTATTCTTGAAAAGTATATGGGTATAGATGAAGAGAATATGAGAGATCAGAAAAACCTTGTATACACACGCAGTGCTTCAGAAGCAATTGAAGCAGTAAAGAGCGGCAAGATGAACTGTGCGTTCTTGATGAACCCCACAAAGGTTTCACAGATAAGAGCCGTTGCAAAGGCAAATGAAAAGATGCCCCAGAAGTCAACATATTTCTGGCCTAAGCTTGTAACGGGTATTGTTATGAACAAATTTGAAGACTAATTGACGGCGTTGCCGTAGTACTGAAAGGTAGGTAAACAGATGAAGATAGGAATTATGGGCTTTGGTGTTGTAGGCGGCGGTGTAGGTGAAATAATTTCAAGTTCGCCTGATGGGTTAATGAGCCGAAGCGGAGAAAAGGTTGAGATTGCAAGAATTTTGGATTTGCGAGATTTCCCTGACAGTCCTTTCACTTGCTTTACCAAGGACTTTAATGATATATTAAATGATGACGAAATACAGATTGTTGCAGAGGTAATGGGCGGAACAAAGCCGGCATATGAATTTACCAAACAGCTCTTGCTTGCAGGAAAACACGTTGTTACATCCAATAAAGAATTGGTGGCAAAGCACGGAACAGAGCTTTTGCAGATAGCAAGGGAAAAGAATGTAAGCTATCTTTTTGAGGCAAGTGTTGGTGGAGGTATTCCCATTATCAGACCTCTTTATTCCAGCCTTAGTGCAAATGAGCTTACTGATGTTTTGGGTATTCTCAACGGAACAACAAATTATATTTTAACCCAAATGATAAAAGAAGGTGCAAGCTTTGAGGATGCACTTAAGGGTGCTCAGGAAAAGGGCTATGCAGAAAAAGACCCTACAGCTGATGTAGAAGGCTTTGATACCTGTCGTAAAATAGCAATTCTTGCATCATTGGCATTTGGAAAGTATGTCGATAGTGAAGAAATAAAGACCGAAGGTATAACCAAAATTACACTTGCCGATGTGGCTTATGCAGAGGCAATCGGTTGTGTAATTAAGCTGATTGGTATGGCATCAAAGGCTCAGGATGGTGTTTATGCAAGAGTGTGTCCTGCAATTTTGCCTAAAGATTATCCTTTGGCCGGAATTGATGATGTGTTTAATGGGATTATGGTAAAGGGCGATGCAATCGGTGATGTAATGTTCTATGGCAGAGGAGCAGGTTCACTGCCTACTGCAAGTGCGGTTGTGTCGGATATAATTGATATTGTCAAGCATAAGGATAAGCATATTCGTCTTGGTTGGACAGAGGGTGAAGATGGCTATCTTAAAGATGAACAAGAACAGAGCTTTAAGTTCTATTTGCGTATTAAGGGCTTGCCTAATGGTCTTGAAGATATGCAGATTATTAAGCTTGATAAACCTGAATATAAAGATGAGTTTGCATTAATTACGCCTATGATGACAGGAAAAGAATTTGAAGCTTTCTGTAAAAAGTTTAATACTGATGATATTCTTGGAATGTTAAGGCTGGTGTCTGAATAATGGTTAAAGTGAGAGTTCCGGCAACCAGTGCTAATATAGGTCCGGGCTTTGACAGTATGGGACTGGCACTCGGTTTGTATAATTATGTTACTGCAGAGGAAACTGATGGCGGATTAGTAATTGACATTCTTGATGAAACATCAGCTTTTCTTGCAAAAGATGAGAGAAATCTTGTTTATCGGTCAATGAAAGCGGTGTTTGATAGGGTTGGATATCAGCCGAAAGGGTTGCACCTTACAATGGAAAATAATATTATGGTAACCCGTGGTCTTGGCAGCAGCAGTGCAGGAATTGTTTCAGGCCTTGTTGCGGCAAACGAAATCTGCGGAAAGCCTTTGTCAACAGAAACTATTTTATATATGGCATCTGATATAGAGGGACATTCCGATAATGTTACGCCGGCTTTGCTTGGTGGGTTCACTGTTAATGTTAAGAATAATAACAAGATACAGTATGTAAGGAGCGAAATCGGTGATGAACTTAAATTTGCAGCCTTTGTTCCTGACTTTTATATTCAAACCAAAAAGGCAAGGGCGGTTCTTCCAAGGTCTGTATCAATGCGGGATGCTGTATATAACACAGGTCATAGTGCACTGCTTGCTGCAAGTATTATAAGCGGAAAATATGAAAATATCCGTGGGGCAGTTGGCGATAAGCTTCATCAAAGATATCGCAAGGGCTTGATACCTAAGATGGACGATTTGTTCAGATATTGCTATTCAAATGATGCATTGGGTGTTTATCTCAGCGGTGCAGGTCCTACAATTGTGGCAATAGTCCACAAGGATAATCAAACATTTGAGGAGGAAATGAAGAAAATTCTTTCTCAAAAAATGCGTAACTGGAAACTATATATGTTAGAAGCAGATAACTGCGGAGCGGTTATCTGTAATAAATAAATTATAATACTCGGTCGGGTAACCGAATTACAGGAGGGAAAATAATGGCACTTATCGTTATGAAGTTTGGCGGAAGCTCAGTTGCTGATGCCGCTAAAGTTAAAAATGTCGCAAACCGTGTAGTAGAAACGGCTAATGAGGGAAACAAGGTTGTAGTTGTAGTTTCTGCTCAGGGCGACACAACAGACGATTTGATTGCAAAGGCAGAAGAGATTAATCCTAACGCTTCAAAGCGTGAGATGGATATGCTTCTTGCCAGCGGAGAACAGATTTCAATTGCTCTCCTTGCAATGGCAATTGAAGAATTAAAGCACCCCGTTATCTCGCTTACGGGCTGGCAGGCAGGTTTTAAAACCAATGCTATATCAGGAAATGCGAGAATTGACAGAATTGATGTGGAGAGAGTTCAATCAGAACTTGACAAAAACAACATTGTTGTTGTTGCAGGTTTCCAGGGAGTTAACCGTTATGATGACATAACAACCCTTGGCAGAGGCGGAAGTGATACTTCTGCAGTTGCTCTTGCAGCGGCGCTCAGTGCTGACAAGTGTGAAATATACACAGATGTTGACGGTGTTTACACTGCCGACCCAAGAATTGTACCTGATGCTGTTAAATTGAACGAGATAACATATGATGAAATGCTTGAACTTGCAAGTCTTGGTGCAAACGTTCTTCATAACCGTTCAGTTGAGATGGCAAAGAAATATAATGTAAAACTTGAAGTTAAGTCCAGCTTCAATAAAGTTCCCGGCACAATCGTAAAGGAGGTTACTAACGTGGAAAAAATGTTAATCAGAGGCGTGGCAAGAGATAATGATGTTGCCCGTATAGCTGTTATCGGTGTTGAGGACACACCGGGTATTGCTTTTAAGGTGTTCTCCGCTTTAGCGAAGGACGGAGTTAATGTGGATATGATTCTCCAGTCAATCGGTCATAACGGCAGAAAGGATATAGTATTCACTGTTTCAAAGACAAATCTTAAAACTGCTCTTAATATCCTTGAAGAATTAAAGGATACAATCAGTTATCAGGAAGTTAATCACAGAGATGATTTGAGTAAGGTTTCAATTGTTGGAGCAGGTATGGTTAATAATCCGGGCGTTGCTGCAAAGATGTTTGAAGCATTGTTCGCAGAGGATATCAACATCCATATGATTTCAACATCAGAGATTAAGGTTTCTGTTTTGATTAATATTAATAAGGCAGAACAGGCAGTTAAAGTAATACACGATAAATTCAGAGTATAAGAAATAATTATGCCCCCTTGTATATAGGGGGTATTTTTGTATGTTTCGCATTATTCAGTTGTAGGGGACGGCGTCCTCGACGTCCCGTTTTCAGGGGGCACAGAAACCCTCACCTACGATTTTTCCGTATGTGACCTTTGTAGGGGCGGACGTCTCTGTCCGCCTTTATTTCACCCTTTTTTTATTAATAGTATTATACCAAAATATTTTCCCAAAACACAAGGTAAATATGAAAGATTGACTTTTCTTGACCAGTATAGTATAATTTTAACATATTTTATTATACAGGAAGCGGAGATAAATTAATGAATATTTTAGTTACCGGAGCAAAAGGCTTTGTGGGAAAAAATCTCGTAGAAGCATTAAAGAATATACGGGACGGAAAGGATAAGACCCGTGGCATAGGCAGTGATTTGATAATATATGAATTTGATATTGATACACCGCCCGAGAATCTTGATGAATACTGCAGAGCAGCAGATTTTGTTTTTCATATTGCAGGGGTTAACCGCCCTGAAAATCAGGAAGAATTTATGGAAGGAAATTTTGGCTTTACTTCTGTACTTCTTGAAACATTAAAGAAGTATGATAATAAAGCACCGATTTTAATTACCTCGTCAATTCAGGCAGCCCTGGACAATCCTTACGGAAAATCAAAAAAAGCAGGAGAAGACCTGATTTTTGGCTACGGAAAGGAAAACGGAGTTAAAACTCTGGTATATAGACTTCCTAACCTTTTTGGAAAATGGTGCAGACCTAACTATAATAGTGCAGTTGCAACCTTTTGCCATAATATTTCACATAATCTGCCTATCACTGTTAATGATGAAAACCATCAGCTAACATTAGTTTACATAGATGATTTGATTGATGAAATGTTAAGAGGGTTAAAGGGCGAAGAAACAAGAGATGGAGAATTTTGTTCTGTGCCTGTTTCTCATAAGGCTACACTTGGGGAGATTGTAAAGCTTTTATATGAGTTTAAGAATATACCCGAAACAAAATTTGTTCCCGATTTAACAGAAAACTCTTTTTCCAAGAAATTGTATTCAACATATCTGTCATATCTTGACCCGAAAGATTTTTCCTATGAGCTTAAAATGAATTGTGATGACAGAGGGAGTTTTACAGAAATAATAAGAACATTAAATGGGGGTCAGTTCTCCGTTAATATTTCAAAGCCCGGGATAACTAAGGGAAATCACTGGCATAATACAAAAACAGAGAAGTTTGTTGTTGTCAGCGGTGAAGGCTTGATAAGGCTAAGAAAAATCAATAGCGAAGAGGTTGTTGAATACAGGGTTTCCGGAGAGAAAATCACGGTTGTTGATATGATTCCGGGATATACTCACAGCATAGTTAACTTATCGGATACAAAGGATTTGGTCACATTAATGTGGTGTAACGAGTGTTTTGACCCTGAAAGACCGGATACATTTTTTGAGGAGGTTTAAAAATGAAAAAGTTAAAGGTTATGACAATAATAGGTACACGTCCTGAAATAATCAGATTAAGTGCCTGTATAAAGGCTTGCGATAAATATTTCGACCAGATTTTGGTTCATACAGGTCAGAACTATGACTATACGTTAAATCAGGTGTTTTTTGATGATTTAGGTTTGCGTGCTCCCGATTATTACCTCGATGCAGTAGGCGAAAACTTAGGGCAGACAATGGGAAATATTATTGCAAAATCCTATGAGCTGATGATGGAAGTAAAACCTGATGCAGTTTTTGTTTTGGGTGACACAAACTCTTGTTTATCTGTTATTGGTGCAAAAAGGCTGCATATTCCAATTTTTCATATGGAAGCCGGAAACCGTTGCTTTGATGAATGTCTTCCCGAAGAAACCAACAGACGTATTGTAGATATTATTTCGGATGTGAATATCTGCTATTCCGAGCATGCAAGAAGATATCTTAATGCATCAAGTGTTGCAAAAGAGAGAACATATGTTGTAGGTTCGCCTATGGCAGAGGTTTTGCATAATAATCTTGAACAAATTAAAAATAGTGATGTATTAAAAAGGCTTGGTCTTGAGAAGAATAAGTATATTCTTTTGTCTGCACACAGAGAAGAGAATATTGATACTGAGGAAAACTTCTTTAGTCTTATGAATGCCGTTAATGCAATGGCAGAAAAATATGATATGCCTATCTTGTATTCCTGTCATCCAAGAAGTAAGAAGTATATTGAAGAACGTGGATTTGAGTTTGATAAGCGTGTTATACAGCATCAGCCATTGGGCTTCCATGACTATAATAATTTGCAGATGAATGCATTCTGTGTGGTTTCCGACAGCGGAACATTGCCGGAAGAGAGCAGTTTCTTTTTGTCAATTGATAATCCTATACCGGCTGTTTGTATAAGAACAAGCACAGAACGCCCTGAGGCGTTGGATAAAGGCAACTTTATTTTGGCTGGTATTACCACAGAACAGGTTCTTCAGGCAGTAGATGTTGCAGTTGAGATGAATAATAACGGGGATTTGGGTATCCCTGTTCCTAACTATGTTGATGAAAATGTATCAACAAAGGTTGTTAAGCTTATTCAAAGCTATACAGGAGTTGTGAATAAGATGGTATGGAGAAAATACTAATGGGAATGTAAAAAAAGTGCAGACCGTAAAAAGGTACTAAAGCTAAAAAATAGTTCATTTTATGATTAATTTGAAACAATAGTAGAAGAAAAATCTCAAATGAATTCGATTTTTCAAATATATACCTTTTTACTATGAACAAACTTCACCTCTCGAAGTAT
>JAZUMJ010000117.1:0-34803 GCA_045603605.1 Ructibacterium sp.
CGGAGCGGAAAAACTTTGGAAACAAGGCATACATACGACAAAGTATGTTCAGAAGATTAAAAGTGTTATGGCTGATGTTGAAAAAGTGATAGTTGAAATTGAAGAAATTCAATAGTCAACTATGAGTCAACTAAAAACGATAAGCAGAGAAAGGAAGATGGGAAGAATGAAACAGACTAAATATTCAATAAGGTTTTTAGGCGGTGTAATTGATGTGTGGGCATTCAATTATGAACAAGCCAAAATACTTGCACAAGCCGAAGCAATCAAGCGTGGTTGGAATTACGAAATACAGATATGAGAAAGGAAGATAAGGAGAAATGAAAATCAAATTTATAGATGTCGGCAGAAATAATGCGAATTGGGAAGCCGAATGTAAAGCAGAAAAAATAGAAGATTTAGAATATGAATGGTTATATTCGCAAGTTAAAAAAAGAGCAATGGTTATGTCAAAAGAAATTGATTTTTTGATAAACAGAGAAGATAACACAAGTGGCGTTATAACAGCAGGGTTTAGAACGATAGGTACATTTACCATATTGCAAGACCACCCAACCGAGAAAGGCGGTGGCGAATAATGCGTGATAGATTGATTGAGTTATTAAATAGTGCAAGTGGCACACGATATTGTGATGGTGATAAAATAGCAGAGCCTGAAATTGATATTGATGATAATGACATAATCCGTATTGCCGACAATCTTCTTGCAAACGGTGTAATTGTACCGCCGTGTAAGGTGGGGGATAAGGTATATATTAAAAACCACGAAATCACAATAAACGAAGTATTTCTTGGGGAAGAGCTTTTGTTTTCGACTTATTTTGATTGCGATTGGGTTATGGAAAATATAGGATGTGAAGATTGCCCGTTTTCAGATTGGGAACAGTCGTATGAAGGGGAGTGGGATTGCCGTACAAGAGGTTGGTTTTCTTTTTCAGAAAAAGACATAGGGAAAACAGTATTCCTCACCAAAGAAGAAGCAGAACAGGCATTGAAAGGAGTTGAAAACAAATAATGTACACAGTAACCGAAGTAGCAAAAATGTTTTCGGTAAGCAGACAGACCGTTTTGAAATGGATAAACAATGGCAAAATTAAGGCGGTCAAGGTTGTTAAGGTTTACCGAATACCGAAAGAGGAAATTGATAGGCTGGTAGATAATCAGAGAAAGGAAGGTGGGAAGAATGAAGTGTAGAGAATGTGGAGAAAAAATGTACCTTGATGACAAGGATTTTGATTTTAAGGGTAAATATGACAATTATTGGAATTGCCCGAAATGTCAAACATCTTGCATTGAGCAAATAAGATTTTCAAAACCATTCAAGGAATTGTGGCACTCCGAAAATAACGATAATGTAAAAGATTATGTTGTTAGATGTAATTGATATGAGAAAGGAAGATGAGGGGAAATGAAACATACACAGGAACAGGTGCGAGAAGCATTGATGCGTTTGTCGATGTGTGCAAGAAAAGAATGTGAGATTTGCAAACACAAAGACAGACCCAAAGCGGAATTGCCATCCGATGATTGCAAAGAGCGTTCAACGAAAAATATGAACATTTTGGCTGATGTGTGTTTGCGTGATACCCACCCATCCGAGAAAGGCGGTGTTCAGTAATGTATTTTTGGATTTGTGCAAAATGCGGTAGAAAGGTTTGGTGTTGTGATACTTGTAATTGCGGAAATACAAGAGATAAAAATGCTGAACTTATCAAGGAAAGAGAACGTATTTGTAACAGGTGTGGAAAATCTGAAACATTTGAATGTACATATCCTAAAATTGAATTTGAAGATATTGACACACGCACGTCAAAAGAAAGAGGTGGGGAGAAGTGAAACCTTATCAGTGGAATTTAATTAAGTGGGCAATGGTATGTATAACAATAATTATATGCGTTGCTATCATAAAACTTACATAAATAGGGCGGTGATTAAATGATAATTCAAAGATTTAAATGGTGGTTAGGATATGCTTTTATTCGTTTAGGTTGGCGTATATATGGTGTTTCTGAAGCCAATATCAACTGTTTAGGTTGTGGGATAGAAGAAAACGGAATAGAGTATAGTATTAATTTCGTTCAAAAAGAGGGTGGACAAGTTGACGGATAACGATATTATAAAGGCTTTGGAGTGTTGCCTTAAAGGAGATTACGATAAGATTATAAATGCATTGTGTGCGAAGTGTCCTTACTGTAAAAATACTGATTGCAAACTCATATTACAACAAGATGTCCTTGACCTAATCAACAGACAAAAGGCAGAGATTGAGAGGTTGCAGAAAATTATTTTAGGTTTTATGGATGAGGTTGGAACTTGGAGTAACAAATATGATGTTGACATATCAAACATTCATAAACTGCCACTTCTTGCAAAAGAGGATTTTAATATCAAAAATAAAATCAAATCCGAAGCGATAAAAGAGTTTGCGGAGTTGTGTAAAAAATGTTTCCCGTCGATTGCGTGTGTGTTCGATATTCTTATAAAAGAAATGGCAGAAAGAGAGGCTGACAATGGGTAAACTTAAAAGATGCCCTTATTGTGGCAAAGAGTTTGTTTCTACTAAACAGAACATCAATTATTGCAGTGATGAATGCAAGATAGAGGGCAAAAAGGATTATGTAAGACAACGAATTGAAGATATAAGATTGGGCAGAAGCCTCAAAAAACGAAATTTGCTCGTTGCGGTTAAACCAAAAGTCCATAAATGTAAAGAATGTGGGAAAGAGTTCAAGCCAAAATCCGGGAAACAAAAATATTGCTCTTTCATATGCAGAGAACGCAGTCAATATAAAAATCGCAAGGAGTTGGAGAAAGAATACGGGTTTCAACTTAATCCAAATGAACAGCCTTGCTGGTTCTGTGATAATGCCTGTGGTGGATGTTCCTGGTCCAGAACACTTAAACCTGTAAAAGGGTGGAAGGCAAAGCCGACAAGTTTTGCAGATGGAACAAAAAGTTATAAAATTACATATTGTCCTGAATTTAAAAGAAATGGAAGGGGAATAAAATAAATGCTGAATAAAATAGTTATAATGGGAAGATTAACAGCGGATGTTGAAGTAAAAGCAACTCAAAGTGGGAAGAGTGTAGCAACATTTACAATTGCTTGTGAAAGAGATTTAGGTGAAAGAGAAACGGACTTTATTAATTGTGTTGCCTGGCAGCATAAGGCTGAATTTATTGCAAAGTGGTTCAGAAAAGGAGACATGATTGCTCTCTTCGGAAGACTTGCGATGCGGACCTATGAAACAGAGAACGGGAAACGGACTGTTTATGAGATAAATGTTGAAGATGCATATTTTTGTGGCAATAAAGGTGTTGCGGTTGCGGAGAATGTTAAAGTATCAGAAGAAGAGCCTGAATTTGAAACAGATTCGCCTGACAATATTGAATTGCCGTTTTAACAAGGGGGAATAAATATGAATTTCAGACAGATAAAAGCAATAGAGAAGGCAAATAAGGAAAGAGTTTTAAAGGTTTGCCCTAATATTCCTGAAACAAGCGGGATATATTTTCTTACAAGAGAAGAAAACGGTTTTAAGTTTGGATATATTGGACAGGCTAAACATTTATTAACGAGAATTGCACAACACCTTAAAGGGTATCAGCACATAGACATGTCGATTCGAAAACACGGGCTGTGGAGTGAAAACAATCCTAACGGGTGGAAGATACTTTACAGAACCTGCGAACTTAATGAACTTGACGATTTAGAGCAGAGATACATCAAAGAATACGCAAACAGAGGTTACCAACTCCGTAACCATACAAGCGGAAGTCAGAGTGAAGGCAAGAGGGATATAGCCGATTCTCCCACAAAAGGGTATCTGGAAGGATTGCACAATGGATATAAGAAGGCACAGAAGGAAATTGCGCATTTATTTAAACTTCACCTTAAATGTGCAACTAAAAAGGAACCACCCACAAAGTTACAAACAAAGGCTATGGAAAAGTTCGAAAATTTTATTGCGGCAGGTGATGAAGAATGAAAAAAGATAAACAAAAAGAGAAGTTGAAGCAGTTGCTTATAACAGAAAGGGAGAAGAACAAAGGTTATGAACAACTTGCACAATTACATAGTGCTTATATCACAATTTTATTGCATAGATTGAGTGCAACTGAAGCAAATCCTATCAGCATATCTACAGAAGATGTGAAGATTGCGATGAATGATTTTGAAACAAGGGCATATACGACAGAGACAGGAGTTTGGAATCTTTACTTTGAAAAAGTAAAAAAGGATTAGAAGGTGTGCCGATGGAGTTTCGTCAGAGGTTACAAAGATTGCGGGAGAAAAAGAGAATAAGCAGGATTGTATTGTCTGAGTTGTGCGGGTTACACCCGGACGCAGTAAGACGATATGAGCGCGGCGAGTGTGAGCCTAACATTAAATCACTTATTGCTATCGCAGAATTCTTCGAGGTATCAATTGACTACCTTGTAGGAAGATAAAAAAGAGGCGTCCTTATCGGGCGTCTTTTGTTTTGAAAAAATTTTTTCTTAAATTCCACTTTTAAGGGGAATTTTGAATTAAATTTGTGGTAGTGTTTTAGGTGAACGTGAACGGTCGTACTTATCAGACCTCCTTTTGATTTTTTATTTTATCAAAAAACAATATACTGTGGTTTGGTGTAACAGGTAAGCACACAAGACTTTGACTCTTGCGGTAGAGGTTCAAGTCCTTTAGCCACAGCCAATATTAAAAAAGGTGGTGAAGATATGCCTGCGAACAGGGATAAACAGGGAAGATTTGTTAAAGGTCAGAGCGGCAATCCGAAAGGCAGACCGTCTCTTCACCCTGATATAAAGAAATATGCACAAGACTCTCCAAAGAGACTACGGGAGATTGCGGATGCTGAAGATACTCCTGTAAGACTCAAAGCTGAAATAGAGAAATGGTTCGCTGAAATGTATTACGGAAAGTCTGCACAGCAAGTGACATTAGATGGTGAAGTGGGTACTACAGGAACAACGGTAGTAAAGTTTGAGGGAGAATTGCAAGAATGGGCGAAGTAGTTGAACCTTTAATCTTTCAACACTTGAGAGAAGAGGTACCAAACCCAAAGCAGATTGAATTTTTTAAGGCTAAAGGGAAGCACATAGGGTATGGCGGTGCTCGAGGTGGCGGAAAAAGTTGGGCCGGCAGAAGAAAAGCGGTAATGCTCTGTATGAATTATGACAGTTTAAAGGGTGTACTGCTTCGTAGAACGATGCCAGAGCTTAGAAATAACCACATCATACCTTTGCGTTCTGAATTGTACGGATATGCGAAATACAATCAAGACGAGAGAAGTTTCTTGTTTCCTAATGGTAGCAGGTTATTGCTTGGTTACTGTGATAATGAAGGAGATTTACTTCAATATCAGGGCCAGGAGTTCGATTTTATCATATACGAGGAAGCAACACATTTCCCTGAAGCCTGGATAACATTCATTAATACGGCACTTCGTACTACAAGGACAGATTTTGAGCCGAGGGTGTATTATACAACAAACCCGGGCGGAGTAGGACACGAATATATTAAACGCATATTCATTGATAAACAATATAAAGAGGGCGAAAACCCTGACGACTATGTTTTCATTCAAGCATCGGTATATGACAACAAGGTTCTGATGGACGCAAATCCTCAATACATAGATATGTTAAAGGCTTTACCTGAACATAAGAGAAAGGCACATCTTGACGGGTGCTGGGATGTGTACGAAGGTCAAGTTTTTGAAGAGTTCAGAAATGACAGTACACATTATGAAGACAGACAGTACACACATGTTATTGCCCCATTTATTCCACCAAAAGAGTGGAAAATTTGGAGAAGTTTCGACTTTGGATATTCAAAGCCTTTTTCTTGTGCCTGGTGGGCAATAGATTATGACGGCAGGATATACAGAATACTTGAGTTATACGGTTGTGTTAAGAATGAGGCTGATGTTGGTGTTCGGTGGTCTCCTGATGAGATATTTAAAGAGATTGCACGAATAGAAACAGAACACGAATGGTTAAGGGGCAAACATATAAACGGGGTGGCTGACCCTGCTATATGGGATAAGTCACACGGCGTAAGTATAGCGGAGACTGCTGAAAAGTACGGTGTTTATTTTGATAAAGGCGACCACAAGCGACTTGCTGGGTGGATGCAGGTACATTACAGAATGCAGTTTGACGAAAATGGTATACCGATGATGTATATTTTTTCAAATTGTAAAGGCTTTATCAGAACAATACCAACACTTATGTATGACGAACACAAGCCAGAGGACATTGATACGAAACTTGAAGACCATATTGCAGACGAAACAAGATACTTATGTATGGCAAATCCAATGAAACCTATTAAGGCGGAGGACAGAACACCAACAGTATATAACCCGCTTGATGATGATATAGAAGTTGATAGATATGCGTTCTATCGTAAGTATTAAAGAGGTGAAACAATTGAATTTAGAACCAAACGCAAAAGGCAAGACAATAAGAGACTATTTACCTTTGGCGGCACAGAAACTTATGGGCAAAGCACAGCCTGAAGGAGTTGCAGACAGTACACCAGTTGAACAGGCACAGGTAATCGATAAAAAAGCAATTCAAAAGGCTGCAGAAACACTAAAAAAGTATAAAGACGGCAAAAAGAAGTTAGAAGATAGAATTGTTGAGGAAGAGCAGTGGTGGAAACTCCGCCATTGGGACATTATTGCTAAAGGCGATAAGGGAGACCGACCACAGCCGACTTCGGCATGGATGTTTAACTCCATAGCGGCAAAACACGCCGACATTATGGATAATTACCCTGAACCGAATGTACTTCCACGAGAACGAGGAGATGAACAATCGGCGAAGATGCTTTCATCAATTCTTCCGGTTATATACGAGAGAAACAACTACGAGAAGACTTTTTCTGATGCGGCCTGGTATAAACTTAAGCACGGTGTAGTTGCAAAGGGCGTATTTTGGAACACTGAACTTGAAGAAGGGCTTGGGGATATTGATACACAGTTTATAGATATGCTCAACATCTTCTGGGAGCCAGGAATCACAAACATACAGTCAAGCCGAAACCTTTTTATTGTATCACTTAAAGACAATGACTTGCTTGAGAAGGAATATCCGCAATTAAAAGATAAAGTCGGCGGTAAGGTTATAGACGTAAAAGAGTATGTATATGATGATGCAGTTGACGTTACAAATAAGTCGGTAGTTGTAGATTGGTATTACAAGAAACGCAATACTGCAGGAAAGGTAGTTTTACATTTCTGTAAGTTCGTAGGTAATGAAGTGCTGTTTGCATCAGAGAACAGTCCTGAATATGCAGAGAATGGCTTTTACAATCACGGTTTATATCCTGTTGAGTTTGATGTGTTGTTCCCCGAAGAAGGCACACCCGTTGGGTTTGGTTACATTTCAATTATGAAGTCGCCACAGATGTATATAGATAAACTTCAGCAGGTGATATTAGAGAACACCATTAAGGCAACAAAACCGAGATTTTTTGCTAAAAAGAATGTTGGCATAAACATTGAAGAGTTTAAAGATGATACGAAAGAAATTGTGTTTGTTGAAGGCGATATGGACGAAGAAAGACTTCGCCAGATTGATATTCAGCAAGTAAGCGGTGCGGCACTTAATATACTTCAGATGAAGATAGATGAACTGAAAGAGACATCATCAAACAGAGATGTATCACAAGGTTCAACATCAGGCGGTGTTACTGCGGCGGCAGCAATAGCGGCTTTGCAGGAAGCGGGGAACAAACAGTCAAGAGATATGATTTCAGCTTCATACCGGTCATATACAAGAGAATGCTACCTTGCCATAGAACTTATGCGACAATTCTACGATGAAACAAGGTCATTCAGGATTACAGGTGATACCGGCAAATATGAATTTGTTGAATTTAACAATAAGATGATGCAGGGCGAGGCTATTCCACCGGCATACGAAGGTCAGGAATCGGAAGAAGGATATATTGAGTTATTTAAAAAACCTGTATATGACATCGTAGTTAAACCACAAAAGAGGTCTCCATACTCTAAAATGGCACAAAATGAACTGGCAAAAGAAATGTATAATATGGGTTTCTTCAATCCCCAGTTGGCAGAACAGACAATGACTGCCCTTGAACTTATGGATTTTGACGGCATTGAAGCTGTAAAAGAGAAAGTTCAGAACGGGCAAACACTCCTGAACATGGTACAGCAACTTGCACAGGAACTTGCAACAATTAAAGGTGCAATAGGAATGGGGCAAGGACAACCACAAGTTGGAAATCCTGTTCCACAACCAAATATGTCAGGCGGTATGGGACAAGCACAGAAAGACGCACAAACAGAAACTATGACAGATTACGGAGTAAGGTTGGCCTCAAGAGCAAACCCTGATATGAACTCACAATGATTACTGCAAAATACACAATTGAAGAAAATATACACACCTTAGTAGTGTTAGGTCACGCTAATTATGGTGAATATGGTAAAGACATTGTTTGTGCAGGTGTCTCGGCATTAGTCCAGGCACTTATAGGGTGGATTGAACTTAATACTTGGAAAGTTGATTGTATAAGTGTTGACCCTAAAGACGGAGAAGTTATCATCTGTTGTGAGGGTGACAAAGATATGGCAGCGGTGTTTTATATGACAGCGATTGGTCTGGAACAGATAGCGAATGGTTATCCGGACCATGTTCAAATAGATATTATCGGTATAGACGATTGACACTTCGGAAAAGACGATGAGAAAGAGAGGCAATTATTATGCCAGACAAAAAAAGAAAATGGCTCAAAGTAGATTTGCAACTGTTTAATGATGGCGGAATGGCAGGCGGTGCAGAAGGCACGGCGGCAACTACAGAGGGTGCACCAAAGACTGAAACTATTAAACCGAGCGGAAGCAGTCGCCGTTCAAAATCGGGTGAATTTGAAAATGTAGTGTTCGGAAAACAGGAAGGAACAACCGAAGCCGACAATACAAGCCTTGCCACCGAAGGCAGTCCTACGGGTGCGGGAAAAACAGATGTAACAACAACATCTGACACACTTGAAGCGAGACGCAAAGCCTTTAATGACCTTATTAATGGGGAATACAAGGATATATACCAGGAAAACTTTCAGCAGGTATTTGACAGACGCTTCAAGCAGGTTAAGGGTATGGAAACAGAACTTGCGTCACACAAGCCGATTATTGATAAGCTTATGAGTCGATATGGTGTGGATGACATAGCAAAGCTTGACAAAGCCCTTACAGAAGATACCGAATATTGGGAACGAGTCGCAGAAGAAAAAGGAATGACAGTTGAACAATACCACGCTATGCAGAAACTTGAGCAGGAAAACGCCGAATTGAAAGCAATCAGGGAATGGCAGAGAGGTCAAGAACAGTATAAGCAACAAATTGACAACTGGTATAAAGAAGCAGAGGCGGTAAAACAGATATATCCGTCCTTTGATTTTAAAACAGAAGCACAAAATCCTGAATTTCTTAATTTATTAAAACACGGGAATAGTGTAGAACATGCATACAAGGTTCTTCATTTTGATGAATTGACTCAAAATGCAGCAAGAGTTGCCGCACAGACGGCAGATGCTCAGGCACAGGCAAGAATCAAACAGAAAGCTTCACGACCTTCCGAAAACGGAACATCTTCACAATCCGCCGCAATCGTAAGAAACGATGTGTCATCTTTAACTCGTGCAGAACGAGCAGAGATTGCACGAAGAGTACAGCGGGGAGAAAAAATAATATTTTAAAATGCTCCCCGATTTAGAAAGGGGAAAAACATAATGAAAGTTTTATTGAAAACAAAATACAATCTTCAGATGTTTGCAAATGCGAACACAAATTTAACAACTTCATCAGGACTTACTGACGAAATGAAAACCTATTATAGCGATTATCTTATTGACAACGCTATTCCAAAATTAGTACACGACCAGTTCGGACAGAAACATCCTATTCCGAAAAATGGTGGTAAAACAATCGAGTTCAGAAAGTACAGTCCGCTTCCTAAACTCACAACACCTATTTCAGAAGGCGTAACACCTGACGGTCAGAGCCTTACAATGTCAACAATCGAAGCGACTGTTGCACAGTACGGTGGATATATTACACTTTCTGATGTTCTTATGCTTACTGCTATTGATAATAATCTCGTACAGGCTACAAAACTTTTAGGTGCACAGGCAGGTTCTACACTTGACACTATCACAAGAGAAGTTTTAAACGGCGGTACAAATGTTATCTATTCAGGCGGTAAAGAAGCAAGAGAGGACCTTGACGGGACTTCACTTCTTACTGTTGATGATATTAAAAAAGCAGTTAGATTACTTAAAAATCAGAACGCAGAACAGATTAGCGGTTCATGGGTAGGTATTATCCATCCTGACATTGCATACGACCTTACAAATGACCCTGCTTGGAAAGATGTTAAAACATATTCTGACCCATCAGACATTTACGAAGGCGAAATCGGTAAAATCTTTGGTGTTCGTTTTGTTGAAACAACTGAAGCAAAAATCTGGGCTAAAGCTGGTATCGATAGCAGAGCGGTTTATTCAACACTTATTCTCGGTGATAATGCATATGGTGTAACTGAAATTTCAGGTGGCGGATTACAGCACATCGTTAAACAGTTAGGTAGTGCCGGCACCGGCGACCCATTAGACCAGAGAGCAACAGCTGGTTGGAAAGCTACTAAAGTTGCTGAAAGACTTGTTGAAAACTATATGGTTCGTATTGAATCAGCTTCAACATTCAACCCAACTGAAAATAACTAAACTTCGTAATTAGCGGAGTATGAAAGGAGTAACTATAATGTCAAAGGAGACAAAGGCAGATGAAAAGGCTGTAAAAATTGAAGAGACAAAGGCAGATGAAAAGGCTGAGTCTTTTAACCTTGCAGATGTAACAAAACAGGTTGAAGCGATGCTTGAAAAGGCGCGTGAAGAAGCTGCAAAGATTGTTGCTAATGCAAAGGCTTCTGTTGGTGGTGAATTTACGGAAGAACAGAAGAAAGCGAATGAAGAACGCAATGCTTATTGGAATGAGCTTGTAGAAGTTAGACTGTTTAAAGACAACAACAAATATAAAGACGATGTATATGTGTCGGTAAATGGTGAAAACTGTGTAATTAAAAGAGGCGAAAAGGTTCTCATTAAGAGAAAATTTGCCGCAGTGCTTGAAAATTCTGATTTGCAGGACTACGAAACAAGTAAACTTATTGAAAAGAAGTCAAGCGAGTTTGCTAAAAGCGAGTTATAACTAAATACTCCGCGAGAAGTAATAAACTCTATGACACGGCATAGGGGCAACTTTAATCGGTTGCTCCTATTTTCGTATTAAGGGGGGACACAATGAACGATTTAATCAAAATAAAAGGTGGCAGAGGAGCGGTACCTGTACTTGCAGACAGAGAACTTGGTTATAGTATAGACGAAAAGGCTTTGTATATCGGCCTTGACGGAACGAATGTAAGGCTTTGCGGTGCAGATGATTTAAATGAAATTGTTGAAAGGGTTACGGCTCTTGAAGAAAAACCTGCTTATTACTCAAAAACTGAAATAGATGAAATATTGGCAACGATAAATGCTCGGCTTGATGTTTTGGAAGTACCGGAAACTCCAGCTGAGTGAGAAAGGAGTGATTGAATGGATAGAATGATAAATATTAAGGTTGGCGGAAATCATCTTTCTAAAGACAATAAGAATGCCGGTGTAAAAGGTGAAGCCAATGTTACAAATTTAAGAATCACTTTTGATGAAAGTTGGAAGGGATACGCAAAGACAGTTACTTTTTGGGATGCATACGGCAATAATCCCGTAAAAAGAATAGAAAGTACTGACTTACTCGAAGATATTACAAAAGATACATTAACATACATTACACCTATACCAAAAGAGCCGTTGGCGATTGCCGGTGAAATGACATTTGTTATAGACGGCTACAAAGACGGTAAAAGGATGAGAAGCATATCCGATACGCTTGTTGTTAAAGATGCGCCCGAAACAGATAATGCAGGAGAGCCGACAGACGCGACTCCGACACCAGATGAACAGTTGCAGAAGGAAATTGACGGCATAATAGACACAATTCAGAATGCTGTAATAGCAGAGCAGAATGCAAAAATAAGTGAAACAAATGCTGAAGCATATAAAAACCTGGCACAAATGTATGCGGATATGACTGAAGAAGATTCGGTGAAAGCAACTTTGGCAGTTGGTAGGATGCCTTATATAGGCGAAAATGGTAATTGGTTCGCTTGGGACGGCCATAATGAGACTTTTTATGATACGGGAGTAAGAGCACAGTCAGGTTCAGAAGTATATTACGGCGATAATCCGCCTGAAGAGGCAGATGTATGGATAGACCCAAATGGAGAAGAGTCGGAACAAGTTGCCTATAAAAGCGACATTCCTACAAAAACAAGCCAGCTTACAAACGATTCTGATTATGTAACCAAATCTTATATTGATACACAGTTAGGAGTGATTGAAAATGGCTCTTACTGATAAGTTAAAAGCGATAGGTGATGCAATACGAAGTAAATTAGGAAAGACTGATTTAATACCTTTATCAAGTATGCCTGATTCGATTGAAGATGTTTATAACAAAGGCGTACAGGACCAATATGATTTATTTTGGGATGCATATCAATTAAAAGGGACACGAAAAAGGTACAGAGCAGCATTTGGCAATGATGAAGTAAATGGTGGAGCACACCCATTCTGGACAGATGAAACACTAAGACCTAAATATTCTTTTGGGAATGTGACAAACGCAAATCGTATGTTTTATCAATTAAACCTTAAACCCGATGAATTCGGAGAAGTGAATTTTATGAAATATTTTTCTCGATACTGTCCTAATTTTAATTTTAGCCTTGTAAATTCAACTGATAATACTTACGCCTTTTGTTTAAGTAACTTTACTCACCTTCCGTCTATTGATTTAAGAGGCGGTGGATTAGATAACAACGAAATGTGTTTAGGAAAAATGCCATGTCTAATTAAAGTTGACGAAGTTGTAGTTGATGAATACACTGATGTTTATGGAATTTTGAGAGAATGTCCTGAACTTGTAGATGTTGTAATCACTGGCACAATAGGACAAGGCAATATGGCTTTACACAAATCAACTAAGTTATCTAAAAACAGTATCATAAGTGTTGTTAAGGCTCTTTCAGCTTATATTGGGATGATTCTAAGTTTGGAAGCGGTTAACAAGGCGTTTGAAACAGTTGAGGGATTAAATGATGGTTCAACAAGTACGGAGTGGTTGGCACTTATTGCGACAAAACCGCATAGTACTATATCACTTGTATAGGAGTGTGAAAAAATGAAAACGAGAACAATTTTATATGCAGACGAAGGCAAGGTTTTAACAAACGGTGAAATTTACGGAAAACAGATTTTTCTTGCAGAAAATATGACAGAAGAAAACTTTTACGAAATACCAGAAGAAGAATATGAAAAAATTTTAAAGGACGAAGAAGGTGAGACAAATGAATAGTGTACTTAAAATAAAAGACAAGGTAACCGGTAAGTGGATAGATATTCCCGCAATAAAAGGCGGGGACGGGAAGAGTGCTTACGAACAAGCTGTAGAAGGCGGATTTCAAGGTACAGAGGAAGAATTTATAAATTTACTTGGTAGTCTTGAAGGAGTTGAGTTTACCCATTTAATTGATAAAAATAATCCTCACGAGACTACTGCAGAACAGACGGGAGCAATATCTAAAACAATCGGTATTAATAGCAAAGATGTGTTGAATATTAAGGAAGATGGTTTGTATTATGGTGTTGGATTACAAAATGTTCCTACAGAAACAACATACGGATATGTTCTCGTTAGGACTACTTCTGACACTGATAATTATAGAATGGTTACTTGGCGTCCTGCTAATTCATCTGTAGAATATACAAATGTATTAAGTAACGGAAAATGGCTTGGATGGACTGAAACTTTTACTAATAAGGGTGGACTTATTACAGGCAACCTTCACTATAAAAATGATTTGTGTGGTTTAGCAGGTGATGGTAATTATATAGGATTTAATGCAGGTGATGATGGCAATAACTTGAGAGCAATTCATTTAAGAAGACCGTCTGCTGACGCTAATATAGGAACTGCTCTTGTGTTCGCCAATGTTATCAAAGGCGATGGTACAAATTACAAAATTTTCGGTGAACACAACCAACCATTTCAAACATTAAATGCAACAGAAGTTACCCCAATAAAGAATAATGAAATTTGTTGGATTTACAGTTAGGTGGTGGTACTGTGGCACATAAAACAATGGTAAACGGTACTCAGTATGAAGTAAGCAGAGGAAAAATGATTAAGGATGGTACTGTTTATGCAGTAGTTGATGGCAGGACAATGGTTGATGGAACTGTATATAAAATTACGTTTGAGAGGAGAAGGATTAACTTTTTTATCGAATCTACATATTACGCAGCTTACGAAGGTATGACATGGAGAGAATGGTGTAATAGTAAGTTCAACACTTGCGATGCATATATAAGTACTACTAATTATGTTGAGAGTTATCATAGTAATTATGGTTATCGGCGGATTGCGTATAAAGGTAGTAATGGTGATTATCGCCGCGTTGGTGGAAATGATAGAGTTGGAAATGGACAAAGATATTATTGGATATAAACAAGGAGGTAAATTTTAAATGGTTTATGTAAAAATCAATGAAGTACTTTATGAAGCAACTGTCAGTGGAAGAATGGTAGATAACGATTGGGAGAATCGTGAAAGCAAATCTATTACATTAGATGGTGATTTTTCTTTTGTCGATGATTTATTCAAAGATGGTACAATTTGGAGCATTGTTCAAGAAGAAACAATAACAAAATTGAATGAAGACAATGAAGAAATAACTGAAACCAAACAGACAGAATTTGATAATAGTGAATTTTGTATTAGAGGGGATTTAACAATACACACAAATGGAAAATGTACTGTAAAGATGGGAAAAGAAACAGCGCTTGAAAATGCATATGGTTTATTATATGGAGGTGTTAAATAATGGAATGTAAAGCATTAACTAATTTATATACTAGAAACAAAATAACAAAAAATGGTTTGAAGAAAGCTGTTTCAGACGGTGTCATCACAGCAGAGCAATACAAAGAAATAACCAATGAATCAATTAAAGGCAGCGATAAATAGTGACGGCGTGGGAGGTGCGCGATGATGAATAATATTACAATGATTGCTACATTGGTTGCTGAAATCGGAGTGCTTTTGAGTGTAATTACACCAATTATTAAGAAAATGAACAAGATTTCGGAAGGTACAAAGTGCCAATTACGAAGAGATATGCTTGGTACATATTATCACCATAAAGATGAAGAAAAAATTCGTCAATATGAATATGAGAATTTTGTTTATTGTTATGAGGCATACAAAGCATTAAACGGGAACAGTTTTATAGACAAAATCTACAAAGAGGTTATGTCTTGGGAAGTAATATCGTAGAAAGGGTGATTTTATGAAAATATCAAAAGGAACAATAGCAAGAACAATAATACTTACTTTAGCCTTAACAAATCAGCTTCTGACGGCTTTTGGCTACAATGTGATAGATGTTTCGGACGAAACAATAAATACACTTGTGAGCACGATTTTTACAGTCGTGATGGCTATTATAACGTTCTGGAA
This sequence comes from Ructibacterium sp., assembly GCA_045603605.1. Taxonomy (GTDB): domain Bacteria; phylum Bacillota; class Clostridia; order Monoglobales; family Monoglobaceae; genus Ructibacterium. The sequence continues at coordinate 15,657 of JAZUMJ010000117.1, forward strand.
GAATAACAGTTTCACCAAAGAGGCGATTGAGGCTGACGAGGTGTTAAAAGAGCTTAAATCTGCCAAAAAGGAGCAATAAAAATGGAAATCATAAAAAAACAAATTGCTTACAACAAATCAAAAAGAACGACTGCTATTGAATACATAGTTATTCACGATACAGCCAATAAAAATAAGGGTGCTGACGCAATGGCACATTTCAATTATTTCAACGGTGGCGACAGACAATCTTCTGCTGACTTTTTCGTTGATGATACAAATATAATTCAAGTTAATGATTATAAGAAGTTTTATACTTGGGCGGTTGGAGATGGTAAAGGTAAATACGGCATCACAAATGCAAATTCGGTCAGCATTGAAATTTGCGTAAACGAAGATAGCAATTACAATGCGGCATTTTTAAAAGCCGTAGAACTTGCAAAATTGCTTATGAAAGAATTAAATATTCCTGCCGAAAGAGTTGTAAGACATTATGATGCAAGTAGAAAAAATTGCCCTGCATCAATGTCAAGCAACAATTGGGCGTATTGGCAAGATTTTAAGAACAGGCTTTCAGATAATTCAACAACACAATATGTTCAGGAATTGACAACACCTAATGACATTGTGTGGGAGTTAGGACACAGAGGCCTTGTAACAGATATAAAAGGTATGCTGGAAGAAATGGAAAAAGAACCAAACGGCAGATTGTATTGGTTAGCGAGAAAAATGCTGCATTACATCAGACTTAAAGAAGGGGGAAGGTAAATGACAGCAAACAAGGTTATAGAAATTGTTGACGGTTTAAAACCTAACGTCTATGACGAAGAAACGAAATTAAGATGGATAAGCGATTTAGATGGTATGGTGAAGAGGTTAGTCATCCAGGATGACACCTTCACGCCTTATGTTTACCCAGATAATATGGATACAGAACTTCTTATTCCTGCTCCTTTTGATAATTGCTACCAATTATATGTTGAAGCGATGATTGATTACTACAACAAAGAAATCGGCAATTATAACAATTCTATTTTGATGTTTGATGCCAGATATACCGATTATAAGAAGGATTATATAAGAAAGAATATGGCGAAGGGGTGATTTAATGTTATTACCTTATCTTTCAGAGGCGCAGAACGCATCTAAAAAATACAGTGTGTCGTTTCGTGGTCTGAACTATGGCGAAGGGACGATGGACGGAGAATTTGCCGAAACATATAACCTTTCAACCGACCAATATCCTTGTATAACTCAAAGAGCAGAACGAATACCACAAGGCTCGGTTACAGAAAAGGCCACCACATTACATTCAAAAGGTGAACTTCTGGTAATTGACGGTACCAATGTTAAATACGGCGATAAGTTGCTTGGCACGGTAAAAGAAGGGAAGAAACAGACGGCGACAGTCGGTAATTACATTGTTATCTTCCCAGATAAGAAGTATTACAACGTTGAGACTGACAAATTTGCTGATATGGAAGAAACATACGAAGCAGAAGAGCTTGAGTTTACCGGTTCAACCATTACCACAAAGGGAGACGATTTTCCGTTTAAGGAAGGCGACGGTGTAAAAATATCAGGGTGCTCCAATAATGCAAACAATAAAACTCTTATTATAAGAGACGTTAGCGGCAAGGTGTTAACCTTCTATGATAATTCTTTTACGGCAGGAACGGAAAGCGGAAAGGTTACAATCAAAAGAGAAGTGCCCGACCTTGACTTTATTTGCGAGAGCAATTATCGGCTTTGGGGAACACACGGCAATACAATCTATTCGAGCAAGTTTTCTGACCCGCTTAACTTCTTTGTGTATGACGGTCTTTCAAGCGACAGTTATTACATTGACGTAGGTAGTGACGGAGCATTTACAGGGTGCATCCCTTATTCATCGCATATTTGCTTCTTTAAAGAAAATACTCTTCATAAACTCTACGGGACAAAACCGAGCAATTTCCAGATAACAACAGTAAATGTTTACGGAGTGCAAAGCGGTAGTGAAAGAAGTATGCAGATTGTAAATGAACAACTTTTATACAAAGGTGTCGGCGGTGTTTATGCTTATACGGGCGGTGTGCCTGAACTTATAAGCGAAAAGTTCGGGAATAAGCGGTTCTCTGATGCAGTTGCTTGTTGTGATGGCGAAAAATATTATATCTCAATGAAACAAGGCGAGAATTACAGTTTATTTTCCTATGATGTTATGAAGAATATCTGGCTTCGTGAGGATGAAACTCAAGCGGTAGATATGGCATTCCATAACGGCAAGGTTTATTTCCTTGATGCCAGGGGTGGACTTTATTATATAGACAAAACTGCGGACCGAAGCAATATTGAATGGGAAGCAACATTCTGCACCATAAACGAAACGATGAACGAGCGAAAAGGATATTCAAAATTCCATTTAAGGTTGGATTTGGATAACGGTGCCTGGATTGCGGTTGATGTTAAGACTGACAATGAACCACAATGGAAGCAAGTATATATTACGCACAATTCGAAGGCAAAGACGGTAAGCATACCGATAATGCCGACAAGGTGTGATTGTGTTGACATCAGGCTTCGTGGCAAGGGTAAATGTACCATTAAGACATTTATTCGTGAATTTACAACGGGGAGTGATGTTTAATGCCTATATTTACACAGTCATTACAACGAATTGATTCGGACAAACCCCAAGACGCCATAAAGAAAATGGCAAATCATATAAGGTATCTCCAGGAACAGCTTGAATATACCTTGTTCAATCTTGATAGCCGAAACATAACAGAGATTGATACAGATAAAACTACTATTACTGACTCAACAGGTAACACAAATATAGGCTCATCAATTTATTTGACAGGTAACAACGGCGAAAGTTTCTCGGTTGGGAAAAATGCTTCGGGAAAGTTTGAATTTTCAATTAAGGGTGCAAAAGGAACGCAGACATTATATTTAGATAACGAAGGGAATTTAATTATAACGAAACACGTAAATCTCACCATTAACGGTGGGGAATGGTAAAGGAGTGATTTAATTGGCAAAAACACTTAAAGAATTAGAACGAGAACAGGCAATCAAAAAAACTGCCGAAAAAGCTAAACAAAATAATTCTACATCTACAACAAGTAAAAATTATGATTCTGGGACTGATTATCAGGCGAAAATTAATGACGCTGTATCTAAAGGAGACTACACATCTGCGGCAAAGTATGAACAACAGCGAAACGAAAAAATCAATGACCTTAATGCAAGTGGTACAAATATATATAATGCGACCACTACAAACAATTACTCACAGTATTTGGGAACTACGCCAAGCGGCGGGACAAGTTCTGGCGGTGGCAACTCACCAACTACAAAAGTTCAATATACTCCGCTAGGAACTTTTAATGATGTGATATTGCCGACTTCTTCTAAAAATGTAATATCATATCACCAGCAAGGATATACAGATGCAATGGCGGCGGGTAATATTGAATTAGCAAATTGGCATCATTCCGAAGCTGAAAAAGAAAGAGCGAAGTATGGTTACTCGGGCGGCGAAGATGGCTCTGATTACATAAAATTAGAACAAGAAATAATTGGAGGCGTAACGCCTTCGTTTAATTATTCGAGCGCACAGCCTACATATAGCGGTAGTAAATATGACCCACAGATTGACGAACTTTTAAACCAAATCTTAAATCGAGACGACTTCTCCTATGATGTTACAAAAGACCCGTTGTATCAGCAGTATGCACAATCATATCAACGAGAAAGCGACCGTGCTATTGAAGAGACATTGGCAGAAGCGGCGGCCGGTGCCGGTGGAATGAACTCTTATGCAATAACGGCGGCGCAACAGGCAGGGAATTATTATGGTTCACAACTTAATGATAAAATCCCTGAACTTTATCAACTCGCTTATGATATGTACCTAAATGACAAGGAGAGCAAGGTTCAGGATTTAGGCATCTTGCAGAATATGGACGCAACTCAGTATAACAGATACAGAGATACAATGGCTGATTGGAAAGATGACCGTAACTTTGCTTATGGTGTGTATCGAGACAATGTTGCGGACTCACAGTGGCAACAGTCATTTGATTATAATTCCTTTATTAACGACCGTGATTTTGCTTATAATAGCGATTGGGATAATAAAAAGTGGGATTATAATGTGGAGCAGGATGCGATTGTGAATAACCGAAATGAGCAGGAAACAGCCAAAGAGGAAGTATGGAAGTTGATTGAATTAGGTGTTCCTGTAAGTGATGAATTACTTAAACAGGCAGGGTATGAAGACAGCGACATCAAATACAACGGCGGAGATAATGGAAACTATGCGACCGCATCTAATATGGTTGCGACAATGGTTCAAAACAACGATAAAGGCGGTGCGAAAACATATTTGCAAGAGGTACTTAATGCAGGTTATATAACTTGGTCGGAATGTGCAGGTTTAATAAGCAAATATGGACTGTAACTCAATAAAAAAGGAGTGAAAACTGATGGCAAATACAAAACCAACTCTTGAAGAAATCGGAAGAAAGTATGGTTATAGCACTAACAATTCAAAGAATAGTAAAGGGAGTCAGACAAAATCTGTCCCCTCACTCGAAGAAATAGGAAAAAAGTATGGTTATGGTCGCAACAAGAGTAACAACGGGGAACAGAGCAATTCTGTTCCCACTCTTGAAGAAATAGGAAAAAAGTATTTAAATAAAACAAAATCAGAACCGACACAGCAGAGAGCACCTGAACCAAAATTAGATTATTCAATGGTCGTAAAATATCTTAACGACAAGGGTATTACGGGTGCTTCCGGCATAATGACAAAGCACGAATGGGCAAGAAGAAAAGGCAAAGACGGCAGCACATATCAGGATTATTTAAAAAGTCAAATCAACAAAGCAGAGAACGGCAACAAGATTTACAGCAGTTTTTATTTTCCGCTATTAACACCTGCTACAAAACAGGCCGGACCTGCAAATAATCCACAAGGCCCCGTGAATATGGCACCTTATGCAACATCGCTTCCTTCTGATGAAGATGTCAAAAAGTCCGTAAATCTTGATAACTTACAAAAGGAAATTGAAAGCCTTGAGGATATAGAAGATAAAGCAAATAAGTATGAATATGATATTAAAATTTATACAAACAGAGCGAACACTATAAAACATCGTGGAAATGGCCTTAAAACAGATTCTGTATACGACCAAAAAATAAAGGATACGGAAGCGGAATATAAAAAGTTCCTTCTTGACAATGGGTTTGAAGATATCAACGACCTTAAAAATAAAATTGCAGGGAAAAAGCAATATAAAAATAGTGCAAAATATATTCAGGATAGAGTTGCTCTTGAAAATAGTATCAGAGCAGAAGATGATTTCTATGAATATGTTGCAAAAGGTGAGACTTTAGGTGATGAAGGCAAGAATTTGGTTGCTTATTATCGCAAAAATCCTGAAAAACTTGAAGTTGTTGAGCCTGTGTGGAGTCACGAGAAAAATGAATATTCAGACAAAACAGTGGATGAAATTATTATGGCACGTAGATTCGCTGAATATGGTACGAAAGAACAGATAGAAATCTATAATGCATATTTAGGTAAAGGCGATATAGAAAATGCAAAAAAGTACCGAAAATATGTAGAAAAAAGTTTAAATGATGCGGAAGGGAAAGATATTGCAAAAAAACAAGACCACACTTTTGAAAAAATTGCTTTTGGTGTAACTGCCGGTTTTGACCAATTTGTGCAAGGCACCTCAAATCTTTTTAATACATCTGATGAGTATATCCCATCTTCTCCTATTCAGGTTGCCTCAGGATATGTGAGAGAGAGTCTTAAAAATACAGGACCAGAGATTTTAGGTTCTTCTCTTGGACAAGGTATTTACGATTTATTAAATACTACGTCAAATATGCTTCCGTCTATTGGAGCAAGTTGTTTAGCAAACGCAATAGTTCCGGGTTCAGGAGCATTTGTGGGTACAGCACTCTTTGGCGGTTCTGCCGCAGGTAATTCATATCAGGAAAAACTTAACGCAGGCTGGGGTAAAGGACAAGCTCGAATATATTCTACAATAGTAGGTGTGTCAGAAGCAAGTTTGCAATATGTTTTAGGTGGTATTGGCAGACTTGGTGGCATAACAGGCAACTCTGCGCGAGCTATAGCAAAAGGAATAGATAATGCGGCACTTAGATTCGTTACAACTTACGGTATAAAAATGACTGCAGAAGGCTTTGAAGAAGCGCTTCAAGAAGTGTTAAACCCATTCTTTGAAAATATCGCTCTCGGATATCAGAAGAACGAATTTAGCGATATTGAGTGGGAACAAGTCGCATATTCGGGTATGCTTGGTGCATTATCAGCAGGTTTCCTCGAAGGTGTAAATACATCGTCAGAAGTCTTTGGTGAGAACAGCTCGGCAAAAGAAATGGGCGTAACATTGAGAAAAGGTGGCAATACAACGAGAATGCTTGAACTTGCTTCTTTATCTCCAGATGGAAGTGCAACTCACGACCTTTATTCACAATATACGAAGAAGGGTATAAATGCTGAAAATATTTCTGACTTGCAACTAGGCAGACTCTTTGTTAATTTGGAATCAGACTCAAAAAACACTTTGTCAAAAAGAAAAATTAAACCTGAACAAGAACAATCCGCTCGTGCGACTTTAAATAAACTTATTTCTATGAGGTATAGAACTTCTACACCTGTAGAAGCAAAGCCATACGGCAAAGCAACAACACCAACTGTTCCCGCATCTCTCGAACAAGCGGCGAGAGAAGTTGTTGAGAGCAGAAACAAAAAAAGCGGAAAAATGAGTGCCGAAACATTGGATGCTCTTACTGCGGACAATCAGCCTATAACTGCCGAAGAAGTAAAAGCGGTTACGAGATTAGGCGAGAATGGTTCAAAGTTAATAGCCGAAATTGCGAATGAGGACGGAATAACCTTTAGCCAGGCAGAAACTAAAGTAAAAGGCGCATATTTTGAAGGCTTAACAAATTTGGAAAATAACGGGGAAAGTATTACTGACCCACAACAGAAAATGGCATTTAATGCAGGAAGACAAGACCGAATTTTGCAAGATGCACAACGACAGGCAGAGGCAAAAAATGCCACTGTGTATGACGGCACATTTCACGAGAACGAATATACCAAAGAATTTAGCAAAGCTGAGAAAAAAATGATTTCAACCTTTGCTAAAATATTAAAAATGGATATCGATACATTGGATAAAATTATTGCAAACAAAACATATGATGAGTTTGGCAATGAGATAGAACACGAAGCAAATGCCAGACACGATGACGGTAAGTTAACAATTTCAAATAACAGAGATGCATTAGCCGTTGTATATAGAATGGTGTTGCACGAGAGCGGACACAGAATGAGCCAGTTTGCCACAAAAGAATGGGGCGTACTTATGAATGCCCTTTATCAAAGAGCAGAGCAAAGTGGCAGAAGAGCAAAACTTGGTGTAAGTAATGTTTCTATGTTTGATATGGTAAAGAACCAGCACGATGAAGCCGGAATATCAATGGAAACATTAAGTTACATTGAAGAAGTCGCAGTAAGAGAACTTGAGACAATTTTCAGCAGTGCAAAGGAATTTAACAAGTGGTATGCCGAGATTAGTGCAAATTCTGAACTTAAAGGAAATTGGCAAAAATTCTGCGATTGGATATCTCAAGTTATCGAGGATATTAAGAAGGTCTTTATGTCAGAAGGTAAAAAAGCTGAACTTGCAGAACTGGAACGCATCAGGGGACTTTTTGCAGAAACAATTAAGGCATCTGAAACGGCAGCACAAGAGAGAGTAAATGCAAATGAAAAATCTTTAAATACCCTTGAAAATCAAGCAAAAGATGAGTATAATGAAGTTGTAAGCCATTCGTTGAAGAAAAAGACACCATATAATGAATATAATACTATAGGTATGCAATGGGCTTACAGTTCTTCTACGGAAGTTGGAGACCGAAAGGTACTTTATAAACCGGGTATAAAAAAATTTGTTCTTGTGGAAGCTACAAAGGAAGATGTAGGCTTTATTGAACTGAAGTTAGGTGAACTTGAACAGTTACGAAAGGATGATAGATTATATGAGTCAAACAAAGAAGGAACATTCTTTGACGATGAGGGAACTATTGATGCGGCGATTCATAACTTTGAAACTGGACAAAACTACAACGCTGGGAATAATGTCAATGTTGGAAACAGAGGAACAGGAATACAAAATGCTGAAATTTCTGAAGGAAAACCCAAAAGCAACGGAGCAGCAGATACTCAAACAACTGACGGAAATTTAGAGGGTGTTGCAGAAAACTCAACAGCCGTAGAAGTCAGTGCGAACTATTCTTTATCTTCTTCCAAAAGAGCGAGATTAGAAAAAACTATTCTTGATTTAGGTAATGCAAATATTAAGAAAGTTGCTGGGGATAAAGAAATAAGGATTTTAACAGACCAATTTTCGGTAAATAAAGCAATATACTCAAAAAAAGGAAGAACGGATAGAGAGGTAAACGCACGAATAAAGGCTATACCTGAATTTGAGACAATTATAAGACAAAGCATATATTCTTACACTGATACCGATATTGTTGGATTAGATAGTGCGGCAAAAAAGAATGTTATTGCTATGCATTACTTTGAGACAGTTTATAACGGTTTTGATGTAGAGGTTGTCATCAGAGACAAAGGAAAAAAACAGTTTTTATATGAAGTTAAATTTATAGAAAACAAAAAAAATTCTCAACAGAGTATGCCGACAGATGCCGACTCCCCAGCTCCAAAAGGAGATGTTGAGAACGATATTAGAATACCACAAAATCACAAATCTGTCAAGAACGATTTTTCTCTTAAAGTAAACGAGAAAGAAAAAACTATTAATGAGTCAATGACAATGGAACAAGCCAAAGATATGATACAGAGAGCTTTTGTTCTTGGTAAAATTATACAACGATTTGATGCAGAATACATAAACGCCAATGAATGGTTAGAAGGAGAAGGTGCAAACGCCGTTGCTTTGGAGATTAAAAAATATTGGATTTTACATCAAAAATTTCTTAACAAAATACAGGGGTTGGTTGATGAGGAGTTTAATGTTGAGGATATTATTAAAGCTTACGCAAACGGAACTTTAACGGGTAAGGTTAAACAAAGTCCTGTTCAAAGACTTGATATTTCCAAAACAACAAATGCAACTGATACAAGAGTATTTGCACCGAAGGATATAAAGAACGCTCAAGAGACATACAAAGTTGCTTCTGAACGAAAAACTAACACAAATCAAAATAAGGTAAATCAAGCAAGAGCTGATATTATTATGTTTTCTCACAATCGAGGTGCGGCAGAGATTTTAGGACTAACTCAAAGTGAACTTAATAAAAAACTTATAACTTGGGCGAGATATACAGCAAGGGCAAAAGAAGTATCTATGCGTATCAACGAAGGCGCATCGATGTTTAACAGATGGACAGGTATTGAGAACTCAAATTTATTAAATCGCGCGACAGTAAGTGGATCAGAATTAGACAATCTTGTGAATGAGGTTAAGGGAGACAGTAATGGTTGGCAGAGAAGTTATATTATGAGAACAATACTTGCTCTTGATACTCACTTAGATTATAGTGAACTCAATTTTGAGTTTGTAGGAAATCCTAAAACAATTGTCGGCAAGAGTGTTAAAGGAATTTATGATAATTCAAAACGCAAAATAACAGTTAAATATAATTCCCCTCACACAGTTTCACACGAAATAGGACATTTCGTTGATTGTCAATGGGCAAGAGATTTTGGACTTGTCAACCAAGCTTTGACTGATGGATTTGGCAGGGACAGACAAACAGACGCTGATGTGATGCAATTTTTAACCAACTTTGACGAATTTATAGAGCAGATAGAAAATGTTGCAGACCTAAGTGATGAATACACAATGGGCCGCAGAGAAGTGTTTGCTCGATTCATATCAAAGTTTGTACAGTGGGTTGACCTTGTTGCAAATGGTTCGCGCAGTTATGAACAGGAATATTTGAGTTATAATGATAGATTCACTACATCGCATTTCATTGAATTTGCTAAACTTCTTCAGGAAAAATCTTTGCTTGACGCAAAGAAATTTGAAAATGCAAGTTATTCACTTAAAGAAACAGGTGTTAACTTGACTAAAAATACAGATAATGATAAAATACAGAGTGAACAATACGGTGTTATGTGGACACTGGGAAAAGGTGTTTTGGATGACAGCGAGGTGTCTGCTTTTTATGAAAAGATATCTGAAACGAAAAACAATAACTATAAAAATTACCACAAAGCATCAGACGGACAGTTTATTTATGAAGTGGATGACAAACTTATATATACAGATGGCGATTATGACTATCCGCAAATATCAACAGTTGTTTCGTTTAATACAAAAGATAGAAACATTATAGAATATGGAAAGGAATGTGTTTACGATGGTGAAAAATATGGATTCTCCCTTGAAGACTCGCTCGAAATTGGTAGCATTGTGTATGGAAAAGAAATTGCAACCGTCTCAAGTTTCCGAGATAGTGAAGCCTCTGAAAGGCAAATCGGAAGAGGAAAAGGAAAGAATAGCACAGAGGTTAATCGAAGAAGTCAAAAAGATGTAAAAAGTGAGTTTTCTCTTAAAACACTTGACAACAGAGCACCATCGGAGATAATGACAGAATTTTTAGATGTTGTTGAAGATTTGGAAAACGGTAAAAAAAGTGCAGTAAGTAAGTTGTCAAAATATGTTGATAACGGAATGATAACAACTAAATATTATGATGAATTGATAGAACAATATGGTGCTATTCCAAGTGGTGAAAGACCACACAGAGAGGTGCAAGTACCAAAAAATTCGGCGGATGGCAAAAAGGTTTCACAAACGGTTCGCACAATTCTTGAAGCAAAAGTAACTCCCGATGAAGCTATTCCGACTATTGAGAAAATGGTAGAGGACGGTGTTTTCTCCTATGATGCTTATACGGATAAACAGGCAATAGAAGAAGCAGAGGCTTATCTTAAAGAAAATGGCTGGGTAGATTCTTTAAAAGATTGGTTTGATTCTGTGGAAAAAGGCGTAGTATCAAAACAACATACTGCGATGGGTTGGGCGTTATATAATAATTCTGCAAACCTGGCTAAAACTACAACTTCAGAAACAGAAAAAAAGACTGCGATAGAAACCTCACTTAACATTTTAGATGCAATGGTTAAACATCAGCGAAGTGCTGCACAAGCATTACAGGCTACACGAATATTGAAAAAACTTTCTCCTGAAACGCAGTTATACGGAGTTCAAAAAAGTGTTCAGACACTACAAAAGGAAATAGCCGACAAGTATGGAAAACGAGCACCTAACCTTAAGATTAATGAAGAACTTGCAGAACAGTTTTTAAACGCCAAAACACAAGAAGAACGACTTGACGCAGAAATAGAAATTTATAAGGACATCGGCAGACAGTTACCTGCTGATTTGTTGGACAAATGGAATGCGTGGAGGTACCTTGCAATGCTTGGAAATTTGCGTACTCACGTCAGAAACATTTTGGGTAATGCGTTTTTTGCTCCAATTGTTCTCGCAAAGAATTTAACTGCTACTGCAATAGAAACAGCTGTTTATCGTATATCAGAAAAAAAGATTGTCAGAGGAAAGGCTTTAATTACAGGCAGTAAATCCGACAAAGCACTTTTGAAGGCCGCTTGGAATGACTATGCCAATGTTGCTGATTTGATTTCAAATGGTGGAAAATATAACGACTCTGCAATTGCAAACCAATATATTGAAGAAGGAAGAACTATATTTAAGTCTAAACTCTTAGAGGCATCAAGAAAAGGAAACAGCAAACTTCTTGAAAAAGAAGATATGTGGTTTTCGAAACCTCATTATGCTTATGCTTTAGCACAGTATTGCAAAGCGAATAATATTACTGCTGAACAGATTGAAAGAGGAAAAGCAATTGGTCCTGCAAGAGACTATGCTGTAAAAGAAGCTCAAAAGGCAACATACAGAGATACAAATGCATTTTCACAGTTCGTTAGTGGTTTAGGACGAAACGGTAAAAAGAAAAATATAGTTGAAAAAGGCGTAGGTATTGCAACTGAAGGCATTTCACCATTTCGAAAAACTCCTGCGAACATATTGGTAAGAGGTGTTGAATACAGTCCTTTGGGACTTGCTAAAAGTTTAAGCTACGACCTTGTTCAGGTCAGCAAGGGTAAAATGTCAGTAACTGAAGCAATTGACAACATTTCTGCGGGTTTAACCGGAACAGGACTTTTAGCACTTGGTGTTTTACTTGCAGCACAATGTCTTGTCAGAGGACATGGTGAAGATGATGAGAAAGAAAAAGAATTTAAGGAATTAATGGGCTATCAAGCTTATTCTCTTGAATTACCTAACGGCACATCTGTAACATTAGATTGGCTTGCACCTGAAGCAATTCCCTTTTTTATAGGTGTTAATATTTGGGAATTAACCAAAGGTTCTAATGAAAAAGTAAGTCTATCGGCAATACTCAAATCCATTTCCGGCATAACTGAACCACTGCTCGAAACTTCTTATTTACAAGGTATAAATGATGTGCTGGAGAGCATTGGTTATGCTAAATCAAACGATACATCGGCAATTGCTTCGGTTTTGGCTAGTGCGGTAACGAGTTATCTTATGCAGGGTGTTCCAACTCTGTTTGGACAAATAGAACGCACAAGTGAAAAAAACAGAATGTCAACTTACACAGAAAAGAACAACTTTCTCACCGGAGATATGCAATATACACTTGGAAAGCTTAGTGCAAAAATTCCGTTTGTAGACTATCAACAAATTCCATATATTGATGCATGGGGAAGAAAAGAGGCATCAGGCACAGCTCTTAAACGAGGATTTAATAATTTTCTTAATCCTGCCTACACATCTACCATTGATACGAGTAATATGGAAAAGGAATTACTTCGTTTATATGAGAAAACAGGAGAAGATGCAGTATTTCCATCAAGAGCAAATAAGTATTTTACAGTTAATGGTGTGCGTAAGGACTTAACAGCAGATGAATATGTGAAATACGCAACATTAAAGGGACAGAAATCATATAAGCTAATTTCAGATTTGGTTAAGAGTAAAGCATATAAAACTCTTGGCGATGGAGAAAAAGTAAAAGCTATTGATGAAGCATATGCTTATGCGGACCAAAAAGCAAAACAGGCTATCAGCAATTACAAGCCTGACACTTGGGTAAAAAAAGCAGATGAATTTGGCTTGAATGTCGGAAACTATATTTCGTTCAGAGCAGAGGTAAGCAATGCCAAAAAAGAAAATGGAGATAAAATTTCAAAAGAAGAGGTCGTTGATATAATACTCGATATGGCTCAAAATGATTCTGAAACTTGGAAAATGTATTTGTCTATGTATGATAGCGATAGGGATAAATATGCATATGAAAAAGGTATTCAAGGCCATGACTATATGAATTTCATAACAACGCTTAATAAATATGACAAACCAACGAAGGCAGGCAAATATGGAACATATACTCAAGAAGAAGCATATTATGCTATTAAAAGTCTAAATGGATTATCGCGACAAGAAAAAGCAGTTTTGTGGCAGAGTGTCAACTCAAGTTGGAAAACAAGTAACAATCCGTTTAGATAAGTTCACAAAAAAGAAGCGCCTTCGGGTGCTTCTTTTAATCAATAATATCTTCAACAATTTCGTCTAATTCTGAAAGGTGGAAGTCAAGATTGTTGCAGTAATAAACTGTATCCTTGATTTTGTAATAGTCTAAAGATATATCGTGAACTTCACGGATTAATACATCATCTTTTACAACACCTATTCCATAGGTTATTCTCGTTATATCTTCGACAGTTATTTCTTTTGAAATCACAATATAGTATTCATCGTTTTTATGGGTGAGAAGCGATGATATGTTTGTATCCATTCTCACTGCCAAAAGGTCAAGAGTATCAATTGTTGTATTAAGTTTACCTCTTTCAAGAAGACTTAAGGTGTCTTTGCTGATTCCACACTCTTCAGCAAATTCAGTTTGGCAAATATTATGTGCCAAACGAAAAGCTTTAAGATTTTCCGCAAGTATTTTCTTTTGGTCAATCATAGCAAGACACCTCCTTTCTTCTTACAATAAAATATAAGATAATTCGACAATATCAGCAACGGAACATATTCCGTCTCGATAGTTGACATAACTTATTTTGTATAGTCAAGAGGTATCAAGTTTTATTTAAGATTATTTTTGTTACCTCTTCTGAACTTCGGCAAAAAAGTAACAAAATTAGTAACAAATGACATTACAACACATAAAACTGTGTGAATAACATTGCAAAATATTTGTTGAAATGCACAAAAAAACACCGAGTTTCTGTGCATTTCTAACAAAAAACTCGATGTTTTTAATATTGGCGGAGAAGGAGGGATTTTCCTCTCCACAATATATTGTAAGTTTTAAAGTTGAAAAGCACATTATGTTGTGTGTTTTTGAAAATAGAAACTTTTTAGTAACAAAATGTTGCAATTTTAATTACTTTTTTGTCGAATTATATCGTATTTGACGAGTGCAGTATAGCACTAAGTTAAGAGTTTGTCAAGAGTTGTTTTTAAAATTATTGAATTCGGTTTACGGCTTCTTTTTTATCTGCGATATATAGGTGGCCATAGGTTTTAGTTACTTGCTCTATAGTATCGCCGATAAGGTCGGCAACTACCATTAAGTTTACGCCCAGGTGTATCATCATTGATACAAATGAGTGTCTTAGGTCATGTATTCGGATAATTTTAACACCTGCTTTTTTGCAGTAACTTTGAAAGGCTCTTGTTACTGTGTTTTCTGCCAACGGTCTTTCTCCGCCGAACAGGAATGGGGATTGGTGCTGGTAGTTGTTTAATTCATCAATTACTCTTTGACAGATGGGGACTTCCTGAATTTTATCTTTCTTTGTGGTTGTCACTTTATAAGGAGAGCCATCTGTAGTTTTTCGTGTTAAAGATTTGTCAAAAAGTATAGATGCTTTTTTGATGTCTTGAGGAGTCAGGGCAAATAATTCACCTTTTCTCCTACCGGTGAAGAACATTACAGTAAAGAGACAATGCCAAAGGGGAGAATCAACTACATTTATGAATTTGTCAAATTCTTCTCTGGTCCAAAAATCCATGACGGGTTTGACATTTCTTCGCTTTGGGTTTTTTATATCTTTAAAATGGTTGGTATAACCATAACGGTCATGGCACCAATCAAGAAAGGAAGAAAAATGTGACCGAGTTTTTGAAAGGTATGCATGAGAGTAAAAATCATTTGTTTTTGGGTTTTTGGTATTCCACAGTTCATCTTGCCAATTATAAAGTTCGTCTTTTGTTAAATTGGTGATTTTAGTGTCTTTGTATTTTGGCAGCACAAAGAGTTTATATGCGTTGTCTTTATCATATATGGTGCTGTCTTTAATCTGATTATGAAGAGATATTATGTATGCTGCTATAAGTTCACCGACAGTAGGCTCTTGCTTTTGGATATTTTTCTTTTTGATAGGATTGTTTTTAACAAGTTCACAGTATTCTGTTATAAAGTCGGCGTGACCTTGTTTGGCTAAAGTTTTTGTTGTAAATCCAGACAGTTTCTTTTGTTTTTCAATGCCGTCCATAGATGTTATTCTGAACACCACATCATAAACTGTGCCGTTCTTTTTGGTTTTTCGCTCCTGAATTGTAAATTTGGTGGAGCTTATATAATATTTTTCCATTTATTATTCCTCATTTTGTACTTATAACAAAAGTACACCTTAGTTAAAAACGAAGTGTACTTTTGGAATAGTTTATTTTATCAAATTTATTTCAATAAGATGATTTGCTAAATTTAATGTGGGATAATGCATTAATTTTAAAGTTTCATCAAGTGCTTCAGAAAATTTATTTATAGCGATATGGCCACAATCTTGTTCGATTTCCCCTGAATAATTAGTAGGTATGCTCTCAAACTCAAATATGAAATCTCCAGACATTTCTACACAAAATGCGGTATTGTTTACAGAATCTACAGTTAATTCAAATTCAAGATGAGCTGTGTTATCTTCTCTTGTGTTCTTAGGGGGGTTTAATTTCATCTTTGTATTTACTGTTAATTGTAAGTTTTCTCCGGGTTTTGCGGAGATTGATACTGAATTTTTATTTATCGAGTAAGTTTTGATTTTTACATTTGTCGCCATGATATTTCTGCCTCCTGTACTGTGAATTTTGTATTTTGTGCATATATCTGACGGGATTCATTAGGTAATGAATAAGGGAGAAAAACAATTGATTCTTTGACCTTGGTTGAAAAATGATTTTCTAGAGCGCTCTTTACTATATTATTTATTGTTGATTCGTTTTTTAAAGCTTCTTCTGCTACTTTTTTATGAAGTTCTGGTGAAATTCTAACATTGAAAGTTCCACTGTATTCTTTATCAGGTATTTTTCCAGTGTTTTCACACATTTCCAAATAATTGTCTATGCTTTGATGAAACATTGTTTCCAATTCCTTGACTGAAGTTCCATGAAAGTTGAGTGAATCTGAAATACCGTGAACTTTACCAACAAAAATTCCATCTTCGCTGTCAAATTCAAATGTTGCATGATAGCTTTTGTACTCCATCATTTTGCTCATAATAACACTCCTTTAATCAATTTCGCCTATATCTTTTAAAAACTGCAGAACCATTTTTACTTGGTATCTGTATAACTCATCTCCTGGATGCGGTTCATCAAACTGAACAGTAAGGTTTGTTTTGATATGTCTGTAACCTATTCCTGAGCCTCTTCCACCTTGGTATTTCTCACAATTGCATTTGTTCATCAAAGTATCCAATTCACCTTTTTTAAAATTTCTTGGTATAGGTTTCTGGATAATCTTTTCTAATAGTTTTTCTTTTTTTGACAATAATAATTCACGCCTTTTTCATGTGTAACTACGCTGTAGTTACATTATATGTTTTTTAATTTTATTTGTCAATACATTTTGTTGCATTTTGTATAAAAAATTTTTCACGTATTTGTATCAGTTTTTGTTTACATTTATGTACTTTGTCTGTATTGCAATTTTTCTTAAATAGCCGACTATTCTATTTTATCAGTACGCAATGTGAAGATGAGAGGAAGTATTAGTGCCACTAAATAAACTGGCAAATAGTTAGGCAAGTACAGATAAACGAGAAGTGTTACAATTACAAATATGGTACTCCATAAAATTAATGTAAAAACATAAGGTCTTGTGAAACCCATCTTTATCATTCTTATACTTCCGACTATCTGTGGGAAAGTGAACGCTCCGAATATGTAAGTGATTACATAAGCAATAACAAAAAATAAAATTTTCATAACATTTTACTCCGATCTTTTTTAATTTGGTTAAATTTTATAACAGCAAATTAAATATAAACATAATAACAGCCCATATTTAATTTTACATTACTGTATTATGTTATATAACATTCAAGGTTTGCATACAGAACACGGAGAGTACATTTCTTGTGCATCTGACAACGATATTTTTATGTATCCGTTTTTTACATATTTGCAATCTTCTTTGTGATATTTTCTGCCTGTTCTTGTAATGCACACTAATTCGGTATTAATTTCATATGTTTTTTGTGAATCTTGTATCGTTTGATTTATAACCGGTGAAGTGTTAGAAGAAGAACTTGTAGAGAATTGTTTTCCAGTATAAAAAGAAATAGATGTTGCAAGTATCATTAAAACTGTCATCAAAATGATAGTTTTATTTGTTTTAGGTGGATTTACTATCAGGTGTGCAAATGTATCGGCTTCAAACTCCATTAAACAATTGCTTTTTGCAGACATTCTCGGATAGTCAAGATGACCTAATAAAATATGTCCTGTTTCATGATAAAGAAGATATTTTTTATCTTCAGAAGAAGCATTACCATTTATAAATACAATTTTTGCTGAACCTGTGTAAGCGAAACTGTTTGTATATTTTGCTTTCTCTTTTAAGTTGAAACGCTCCAATTCTATATCGCCATTAGGAGTATTGAAGAATATTACCTTGTATCCAAGTTTCTTTAAATATTCTTCTACACTCACAAAATCGGTTCGTGAATTAATTTCCTTTAAAAAGTTTTTTGCTGTCTTTCGTATAAATTTATTTGTCATAATTAACGTCCTTTCGTTTTTAAGGACTGTTATTATGTTATAAACATTAAGTTGTTCTTTCATCAATAGGGGGTTCAACTTCTTCATTTTGTGTACCGCCAAAGGCTACAAGTTTGTAAGGAGTGTTTATTATTTTTGTCTCTTCCGGGAGAAGAGCTGAAGCAAATCCAATAACTTTGTTTTGTTTTTCTTCGTTAAGTTTTTTAAAAATTCCTAAAACTTCTTCTTCTTTAGCATCAAGTTCGCTGATACACGAATTACTGCAGTTTTTTATTTCAGATTTACCTAGAAGATAGTCAGATGTTACATTAAAAATATCAGATAATGCAAGTATAGTTTCAATATTTGGTTCAATGGTTCCTTTTTCATACTTACAAATATTAGGCTTGGATAATTGTACTTTTGAGCTAACTGTTCCTGCGTGAGTCCGAAATCTTCTCTTAGCTTTTTTAACTTTTCGCCGAAATTCATATATTCACCTACCTTCTTATTGTTTATGCATATTATACAGTTTCAATTTTTGAAAATCAATATAAATTTCAAAAAATGAAACAATTTTTTAAAAAAGTATTGACAATTTCAAAAAAAGAAACTATAATACAAATGTGATTTCAATTATAGAAACAGTTCGAATAAAGTTTTTACAGAAAGGGATGATGATATGAAGAATAAAACTTTGAAAGAATTTAGAAATGAAGTAGGGCTTCGACAAAAGGATGTAGCAGCTCAAATAGGTATATCGGTGGCAAGTTACTCAAAAAAAGAAAATGGCCTGATTAAAGTTTCAATTATTGAATCCAAAAAAATGAGTGAGATTTTTAATAAAAATTTAGACGAAATTTTTTTAGCTTGTGAGTTTCAAAAACAGAAACCGAATATAAAGAAAGGCTGTGAAATATGAGAATAATATCTTTAGCGATAGCAAGTGTAGTTTGCTCAGTTTTGGCTATAATGTTAGGTTGCGCCCACGGTTACGGAGACAAAAGAAAAGCTAAAATAATATATACCGTAGCAATATTTTTTATAAGTGGTGT
>JAZUMJ010000118.1:0-1910 GCA_045603605.1 Ructibacterium sp.
CAAAAAGACAATCCAGATACACATTGATTTCCATTATTCTCACCCCAATATATGTATTTTACCATTGAGGCTATAAAAATACTGTCAAAACGTGGTATAAATAAAAATTCCGTAATGAATTTACATTACGGAAAATTTTAATATACAATTTTACATCCTGACGAACTAATCATTTCTTCTGTTTTTTTATCAGGCTTACTATCTGTAATCAATAAATCAATATCAGAAAAACTTGCGGTTTTACACATAAAAGTTTGGTTGAACTTGTTTTTTGTGCACAACAATATTTTAAATTTTGAATTTTTAATCATAATCTGTTTTATTCTGCTCTGCTTCGGCGAAACATCCGTTATACCATTATTTAAATCAACACCGCTGCAAGAAAACATTACAACATCTGCATATCTGTTTTCCAGATATTGAACCGAATCTCCATCAAGAGCAGCCTTTGACCGCCCCTCTATTCCGCCTCCTGCCATATATATGTCGGCATCAGTTTCCATTGATAATCGCATTGCATTTTTTAAGCCGTTTGTTATTATGGTTAAAGGCATTTTTTGATTAAGATAGGGAATAACCTCACCAACTGTACTGCTTGAGTCCATAAAAATGGTGTTGTTTGGATTTATATATTTTATCGCCATAGACCCGATATATTGTTTTTCGTTTATGTATTCCTGTTCACGGATTAAAAGAGATGGCTCGTCACTTATGCCGTCCATAATAACCGCACCTCCATGGGTTCGTCGAAGCAAACCGCTTTTATCCATTCTTGCAAGGTCACGTCTTACAGTTGCCTCGCTTATATACAGGCTCTTACTTAAAAAATTAACAGTGACTGCCTTTTTTTTAAGTAATATCTCCATTATTTCCTTTTCTCTTTCCTGTGCAAACATATAATCACCTGCTCATTTTTGATTGAATTTGTTTATATTGTATCATATATCTGTAAATTTTGCAACTATTCAATCAAATATAGACATTTATAAAAAAATGAAGTATACTTTATACATAATTAAAAAGGAGATGATTTTAATGTACGCAATGAGAGATGCGAAGTTTGTTAAAGAAATGCGTGAAATGACTGCGAATATGTATAGAATGGGTTGGGACGAAAGAAACGGCGGAAATATCAGTTATCTTATTCCTGAAGAAGAAGTTAAATATTATGTTGATACAACAAAATCACTTAAACATTTTGAGATGGATTTTGATGCATCATATGTTTCAGGAAAATACTTTTTAGTTACAGGCACAACCAAATATTTCAGAAATGTTGATGAATACCCTGAGGTAAACCTTGGTCTTGTACGCATAAGCGATGATGGTAAAGGCTACGACCTTCTTTGGGGATTTGAAGACGGCGGACGTCCTACAAGTGAATTTCCAAGTCATTTAATGAGCCATATTGAGAGATTAAAGCTTGACCCAAAACATCGTATTGTTATGCACACACATCCTGCGAATATAATTGCAATGACCTTTATTCACGAGTTAAATGACCGTGCATTTACACGCACACTCTGGCAGATGATAACAGAGTGTATGGTTGTTTTCCCTGAGGGCGTTGGTGTTCTTCCCTGGATGGTATGCGGAACCACAGAAATCGGTATAGTAACAGCAGAAAAAATGAAACAATACCGTTCTGTTATCTGGGGTCAACACGGAATTTTCGGTACAGGTCAGGACCCTGACGAGGCATTTGGATTAATTGAAACAATCGAAAAGGCTGCTGAAATCTATATGAAGATTGCTCATCTTCCTATTTTGCAAAACATTCGTGATGATGAATTAAAAGAATTGGCAAAAGATTTTAATCTTGATTACCGCAAAGACTTTTTGGATTAATTAAATAATTTTATATACAAAAAAGCAGACACGAAAGTGTCTGCTTTTTAAATTAAAGTTTC
>JAZUMJ010000119.1:0-28819 GCA_045603605.1 Ructibacterium sp.
TAACGTTTAAAGTTTGTTTAGACTTTGTCTTTTAAACCTTTTTTGGAATTGACAAGGTTATACCTTGTGCAATTGTCGTAATAGAACATTTTCTAATGTTTCTTATTACCGCTTTCTCACTGTTCATTTTTCAAACATCACTTTTGCCCCTCTTCGGGAGCCCTCTGCGCGGCTTCCGCCTTGCTTTGGTTTTTACTTAACCCTTTTTCGGGACAGCTTAACTATTATATCACGTCGTCTCCGACTTGTCAAGTACTTTTTCTAAATTTCTTTAGAAAATTTTTCTGCCGTCAAGAGTGACAGCTTGTTCATTCTATCACATTCAAAATCAATTGTCAAGAGTTTTTTGTAATTTTTTTGAACTTTTTTTAGAATGTGTCTCCCTCAACGAGCGACTTGCTTAGTATATCAGCTTATTCCTTCTTTGTCAACACTTTTTTCAAAAAAATTTTACACTTTTTCCCTAACTGTTTTTAATGAGTTTTAGTCTATTTTTACCAACTATACTATTTTTAATCATATTTATAAAAGATTTTACGTTTTTCATTGACCAATATTCCTTTATTTGTTATACTATTATTATCAAGGGAGGTATCCATAATGGAAAATAACAATTATTACAACACACAAGGTAATTATCCATATCAACAACCGCCACAGAAAAACAACAATACAATAATTATTCTTGTTTCTATTCTTGGTTCGTTGATTCTTATTCTGTTAACATTCGGTATACTCATTATTTCAGGCACTATTGAAATAGGCAATTCAAATTCAACTTCTGACAATTCAGTAATTTCAACATCTGTACCTGAAGCGGAAACACCTGCCGATACCCCGGCTGTAACACAGGTTCCTGCAAGTGCTCCTGTTTCTCAGGCAGTAACAATGTACGTTGCCAATGTAAAAAACAGTATCTACTTCCGTTCGGCACCTGCTGAAGTTGACAGTAATATAATCACAACTATACCTTTGGGCACAACAATATTATTGAAAGAAACCGTTGATAATATTTTTGCAAAGATTGAATACAATGGTCAGGAAGGCTATGTTAAGAGAGAATATCTGGCATCTGTTCCTCCGACAGCAGCACCGGTTGCCGCACCTTCTAACAACACTGTTATATCTACAAAGTATGTTGCAAACGTAGCATATGCAATATATTTAAGAAGCACGCCTTCCGATAACGGTTCTATTATCTGTGAAATTCCTTTGGGAACTGCTGTTGGATTTATTGAAACAGCAAACAGCACATTCTCAAAAATTAACTACAACGGTCGTATTGGATATTCAAAGACAGAGTATTTATCATCATATCAGCCGGGCAATGGCGCAGGAGTTGCATCAAGTTCTTCTTCCACTTTAACTGTTTGCAATGTTAAATATGCAATATATTTAAGAGCATCTGCTTCCGACAATGGCTCAATTATTTGTGAGATTCCCGTTGGCAGTGTGGTTGAAAATCTTGGTCGTGCCAATAGCACATTCACTAAAATTCGTTGGAATGGCACAACCGGATATTCAAAAACAGAGTACTTAAGATAGGGATTATGCAATGAAAAAATCGAACATATTTATAGTTACTGCAATGACAATTCTCCTTTGTCTTGCTATAGCATTTGTATTTATTTGTATTTCAATTAAATCAGGCACAAATACACCAGAGCCCAATATTATAGAAGAAACTCCTGTCGAAAGTGTTTCATCCGCACCTGTTACAAAGGGAATTATAGTTCTTGACCCGGGTCATGGAAAATCATCAGGGGCAATGACTGCTGAGGAAAAACTTAATGATGGTTGGGTTCAGATTTCCGGCAAGGGTTGGGGAGAATGGCGGCACTGGAAGAGTCACACCACCTGGCAGGACTGCGAGGGCAGTGGTTGCACCGGACGTGCACCCAGCAACGGCGGTTGCTGGTATCCTATCGGATACGGCGATAGAAATATTGAGCCTGATATAAACTTAAATAATGCGCTGGCAGCTAAGGAATTATTAGAGGAAATGGGTTACACCGTAAGAATGACTCGAAATAGTAATGATGAAAACCCATCTATGACTAAGCGTTTAACCTATTGCTATCCAAATCAGGATACCACTCAGGAACCTGATGCAGACATTTTTGTTTGTCTTCATTCCAACGCCGGTGGCGGACGAGGCAGTTATTACATTGCACTTTCCGGTTTATACGATCAGGCAGGAATTAGTGAAGACTACATACAGCAAGGAAATCTTATCGGCAAATGCATAAATGACCGAATTGTGGCAGAAACAAGTCTGTCTGCGGCAGCGGGCGGCGTATACAATGGTTATCCTGAACTGGTTTTATTCTGCAAAAGCCCCATACCTATCGGTTATATGGAGATAGGGTTCTTTGACGACCCTGCGGATTTAAATATTCTTCAAACTGAATATGAGAAAATTGGTCAGGCAGTTGCAAAAGGTATTGATGATTACTTTAATAAATAAAAACAGGAGATAAAATGGGCAGTAAATACAGAATATTTAAATTATCCAGAGGCGGTGAAAGGGGTAAACTCCTTTCTTGCGAAACTTGTCAGAAATTGCTTGCGGTGCGTTTCCCTGAAAACACACCGCATTTTTACATACAAACAATTTGCAAATGCACAACTACCGGTTATATAACTGATGATTGTATACCCGATTCATCCCAATGCTTAGTTGCAGATTTTAGGGATAATACTCTCTTTTGCAGTCAGTGTGGCAGACCGTTACTTCATACAACCGAAAATCTTGATGCATTTGCTTTTTTCATTACCTGTAAATGCGGAAGTTCATTTAACAAAAAATACAGAAACAAAAGGAATGCTTACACTGAAATCCTTGACACCATGAAATCATTTTAAATTTAAATGTTATTTTCTTAAATATAATTTAGACTACTGACAAACCCACCATTTTCAGGTGGGTTTGTCACAATATCATATTCATATAATTGTTTTGTTTTTTGAAAAAACCTGTTTTAGTGATATCTTCGCAAAAACCAAATATCAATTCGGCAAGGTCTTTTATATCAACCTCAAAATCCCAATCATCGCAAGGTAATACGGAATTTCTTTCAATCTTTAATATTAAATTATTCTCCGGTAATATTTCATCCCTTATCTTTATTGAAAAACAACCACCAAACTCCCTTGAAATATCTTTTAGGATTTTGCAAGGGTCAATAATTCTTGCCATTGCAAAAGGCTTTTTCTCCATTTTACAAAGAAGATTAACATCACCTAACATTTCGTGAATTTCATATCCACCATCCGTCTTTGCAGTAACAAGAGCATAGCCGTTTTTATCAAAAATCACCTGACCCTTTGATATATAAAGTAAGTCTTCCAATATACGTTGCCAATCCAGTTGACTTCTCAAAGCATAGCCATTTTTGTCATACATATTCTCAATGTATATTCTATTAAGCCGACTGATAAGTTCTGCGGAAACCTCATTCACTGTTTCTAAATCCGGAATAATATCCGCATACCTGAAAATTTTTTCATAGCATTGTTTATATCCAAACTTTTCATAAAACCCATAATTAAAAGGAACTAACAAGCTGAAAGCCTGCTTCCTTTTTTTCATTTCCGCAAAAGCAAGGGAGTACATCTCTTTTACTAAACCACGCTTTCTGTACTCGGGAAGTGTTGCAACACCCGAAACATAATTAATATTATAATTGTTTTCCCTTAACCTAACCTTATGAGGCATTAATTGCATACAGGATGCCAACTCTTGGTCAAATTCTGCAACGATTGTATTTTCAAAAGAAAAATTATTATTAAAGTTCCAATCAATAAACTCATCAGGGTCATCAAAACAAACTTTCCACGCCCTCTTTAAAAATTCAAAATCCTCTTTTTGGGCAATCCGTGCCATAAAATTTCTCCTTAAAACTTTACTAATTTTGATACCGCCCTTGCCACCTTGTACGGAATTCTTTCCATCTCCTTGACCACATTATCAAGTTCCTTTCGTATAGGAATAGATTGAGGGCAATGTTTTTCACAAAGTCCGCATTTAATACAATTCGATGCATTGGTTTTGGTCTTTCGCAAGGTGGTACACATAAAATACTCCCGAAGCCCGTTAAACCAACCATCGGAATACTTTACATTATAACACCTGAAACAGCCCGGAATATCTACTCCTTGCGGGCATGGCATACAATAACCGCAACCGGTACAGCCTACCTTCGTTACTTTGCCGATTTCTCTGCGAACATTGTTTATTACTTCTAATTCATCTTCGGTCATCGAATTTGGTTGGGTTTGATTTGCAACAGCAACATTTTCATCTATCTGTTTTATATCATTCATACCGGACAGAACTACACTTACCTGAGGATGATTCCATATCCATCGCAACCCCCAATGAGCCGGACTTACATCAGGCTTTGCCTCTTTAAATATCTTCTTTGCAGATTCAGGAAGTCCGTCTGCAAGTCTGCCCCCCCGAAGAGGTTCCATAATTATAACCGGTATCCCAAGCTCTGCCGCACGATTAAGACCTTTCAAGCCTGCTTGACTATGTTCATCCATATAGTTAAACTGGATTTGACAAAAATCCCAATCATATGCCTCAAGAATCTTAATGAAATTATCCGTGTTTCCGTGATAAGAAAATCCTATCTGCTTTATCTGTCCCTTTTCTCTGCGGTTTTCAATCCAATTTTTAATTCCCATATCACACATACGTTCCCAACCGCCGATATCGGTCAGCATATGCATAAGATAATAGTCGATATAGTCAGTTTTGAGCCTACGAAGTTCTTCCTCAAAAATTTTATCTGCATCGCCTATGTTTTTTACAAGATAATGAGGAAGTTTGGTTGCTATATACACCTTGTCACGATAGCCTTTGGCAAGAAAATTTCCCAATAAAACCTCGCTCCCCGGATAGATATAGGCAGTATCAAAATAATTTACCCCTAAATCTATAGCATATTTCATTTCAGCCTCTGCTTTTTCAACATTAATGGACATACCCTTTTTGGTAAATCTCATACATCCGTAGCCCAAAACTGAAAGCTTGTTCCCGCTTTTGGGGTCAATCCTGTATTGCATAGTTTCACCTCTTACTGTTTTATTTTGGATTGTTTTTTTATGCGCTTTTCTCCTTATGCTTTTGAAATAGAAAAAAATGATGCAGAATGGACTAACCAAGCCCGAAGCTGTATACAGGATACTGCGAGCGGATTGGTTTGTTCGTTATGCGCATTTTTTCCATTTCAAAAAATTTATGACAACTCAAATGCCCCTGTATACAGCTGATAATACTTGCCTTTTTGTTCTATTAACTGTTGATGATTTCCACGTTCGATTATTTCTCCGTGTTCGAGAACCATTATGGCGTGTGAATTTCTGACAGTTGACAGACGATGGGCAATAACAAAAACTGTTCTGCCTTCCATGAGTCTGTCCATACCTTTTTCGATAAGTGCCTCTGTTCTTGTATCAATGGAGCTTGTTGCTTCATCCAGAATGAGAACAGGAGGGTCGGCTACAGCCGCTCTTGCAATTGCCAACAGCTGTCTTTGGCCTTGGCTCAGGTTTGAGCCATCTCCGCAGAGCATTGTATCATAGCCCTGGGGAAGATGGTTAATAAACCAATCTGCATTGGCAAGCTTTGCCGCTGCCATAACCTCTTCATCGGTAGCTTCGAGGTTTCCGTATCGGATATTTTCCATAACTGTGCCTGTGAATAAATGGGTATCCTGAAGAACCATTGACAGCGAACGGCGAAGGTCTGCTTTTTTAATCTTATTAATATTAATTCCGTCATAACGTATCTTTCCATCAGGAACATCATAGAAACGATTTATCAAATTTGTGATTGTTGTTTTTCCTGCACCGGTAGAACCCACGAAAGCAATCTTTTGACCCGGCTCTGCCCAAAGAGAAATTCCTTTAAGAACAGTTTTATTCGGTTCATATCCAAAATCAACATTTTCAAAGGTAACCTCTCCTTTTACCTGGGTATAGGTAAGAGTTCCGTCGTGATGGGGATGTTTCCACGCCCATTTTCCCGTGCGTTTATTTGTTTCTTTAATTACGCCATTTTCATCGATTTCTGCATTGACCAAAGTTACATATCCATCATCAACTTCAGGGTCTTCGTCCAATAATGCAAAAATTCTTTCTGCACCTGCAAGAGCATTGAGGATTACATTAAACTGTTGGGTTACCTGTGTGATAGGGTGCGAAAATGAACGTGTATACTGCAAAAACGCAATCAAACCGCCTAAGCTTAATGCGAGAAAACCGCTGTTTCCATCAGAGTTAATAGCTAAAAGTGAACCTACAATAGCCGTTAAGGCATAATGGGCATAAGACAGGTTATTGGTTATAGGCATTAAAATACTTGCAAAAGTGTTTGCCTTTGTTGCTGCAGAGCAAAGTTCCTCATTGATGACATCAAACTCTTTTTTACTCTCCTCTTCATGACAGAACACCTTAACAACCCTCTGTCCCTCTACCATTTCTTCAACAAATCCGTTAACTCTGCCGATTGCCTTTTGCTGACCTCTATAGAAATTAGCACTCTTACCGCCAATTTTCTTTATAACGCCAATAATTACAATCATCATAACAACAACCAAAACGGTAAGAGGAACACTAAGAAGCAGCATCATAGAAAATACGCCCACCACTGTTATTGACGATGATATAAGTTGAGGAACACTTTGGCTCATCATATTCCGCATCGTGTCAATATCACTGGTATAACGGCTCATAATTTCGCCGTGAGTTCGTGTATCGAAATACTTAATAGGGAGCTTTTGCATATGTGTAAACATATCCATTCTCATACGATAGAGAGAATTTGCTGCAATATTTACCATTATCCTATTATAAAGATATGTGGATAATGCTCCCATAATATATATTATTCCCAATAAAATCAGTATTTTTAACAGTCCTGACAAATCGGGGTTTTGGTTACCTATAAAGGGGACAATATAATTATCTACTTTGGGACTTAAAAAATATGTCCCCACAACTCCTGCCCCTGAACTGATAACAACCAATAGAGCAACCAAAATCAGTAACCATTTATATGGGCTTAGATAACTTAAAATTCTTCCCAATGTTTTTTTCGCATTTTTCGGCTTACGAATAGCCGGTGGTTTTGGTCCCGGAGGCATTTACGCCACCCCCTTCTGCTGAGATTCATATACTTCCTTATATATTTCGTTTGTTTCAAGGAGCTGTTCATGGGTTCCTACAGCATTAATTCTGCCGTTTTCCATAACAACAATCTTATCTGCATCACAGATAGAGGAAACTCTTTGTGCAATTATAATTGTTGTTGTATCAGCTAATTCCCTTGAAAAGGCTTCACGAATTTTTGCATCTGTTGCAGTATCTACTGCACTTGTGCTATCATCAAGAATGATTATTTTAGGCTTTTTAATCAAAGCCCTTGCAATACAAAGTCTTTGTTTTTGTCCACCGGACAGGTTAACTCCGCCTTGTCCAAGAACAGTATTATAGCCATCGGGAAATGACATAATAAAATCATGGGCTTGCGCCGCTTTACAGGCTTTAATTATTTCTTCATCTGACGCAGATTTATCTCCCCATCTCAGGTTTTCTATTATTGTACCGCTGAAGAGAACATTTTTTTGCAACACCATTGCAACCTGTTCTCTTAATGTTTTTTGTTTATATTCACGGACATCTATTCCTCCAACCTTAACAGAGCCGTCAGTAACCTCATACAACCTTGAAACAAGGTGAACCAAACTTGATTTTGAGCTTCCTGTTCCACCGATAATTCCAACTGTTTCCCCTGAATTGATTTTAAGGTCGATATTTCTTAAGGCACAATTTGTTATATCACCGCTGTAACTAAAACAAACCTTTTCAAATTCGATTGACCCGTCTTTTACTTCTATGTCTTCTTCTGCATCATCAGGAATATCCGGTGTATCATTTAAGACTTCAACAATACGATTAATTGACGCCTTTGAAATTACAATCATTGTAAACGACATTGCAACCATCATAAGCGACATAAGAATTTGATTAACATAGGTAATAAAGCTTACAAGATGTCCTGTCTGCATATCTCCCACAACAATCATATTTCCGCCAATCCACAGCACAGCAATTATACAGGCGTAAATCACCAGCTGCATAAACGGCATATTACAGATGATAAGTCTTTCGGCTTTCTTTTGGGTATCACATACTGCTGCCGCTGCACCCTCAAAGCCTTTTTCTTCCCAATCGCCCCTGACAAATGCTTTAACAACACGGATACCGATAAGGTTTTCCTGAATTTTTTGGTTTAGAACATCAAAATTTTTCAGCATTTCCTTAAATCTTGGATGTGCCTTTATCATAATTGTAGCCAAAACCACAGCAAGGATAGGCACAGCAACTAAAAATATCATAGAAAGACGTCTGTTTAGTGAAAATGCCATTACGGATGCACTTATGAGCATAATCGGTGAACGTACCAATGAACGAATAACCATCATAAATGCATTCTGCGTATTCGTAATATCATTTGTCATACGGGTTATCAGAGATGATGTGCCGAATTTATCTACATTAGAGAATGAAAAATCCTGAATTTTATAGAAAAGTTCTTTTCTTATTTCTTTACCAAGTCCCATTCCGGCAATAGATGCAGTCCAACCCGCCAATGCACCAAAGGTTAATGACAGAAGCGCCATAACAACCATCATTCCGCCTGCTGCAACAATATATGAAATATCCTTATTTCCTATTCCTACTTCCACAATCTCTGCCATAATTCGGGGGATTGCAACCTCCATCAGCACTTCGCCCACCATCAAAACAGGCGTAATCAGTGTCATAAGCAGAATTTTGCCTCGTAATAATGATAAAATTTTTCTCATAATCTGCTCCTTTTACTTTCCCTTCTTTTTTACCTGACGGAACAACTCATCCATAGATCGGCAATCCAAAGGATTTGTTTCCTCTCCGGTGATGTTTTTGACAATTTTATTTAAGCTGTTCCAGAACTGTTCCAACTCGTCTTCTTCAAAGCCTTGATACATTATATCATCAAATTCCTTGAAAAATCCCCTTGTTTGTTCGCAAATTTCCCTACCTTTTTCAGTAAGAGTTAAAATATTTCTTCTCAGGTTGTTTTCGTCCGCTTTCTTTTCTATCAACCCTTCGTGTTTCAATCTCTTTGTTGCCAAAGCAATTGCGGCAGGGGTAAGTGCCATATTCTGCGATATATCCACCTGAGTGCATCCCTCATTACGGTTTATATGCTCCAAAACCGCCAAATGGCTTGGATGAAATCCGAGAGAATCCATCCTTTGGTCAAGGTGTCTTCTTCGCAATAAATGAATTTTCCTTAGGCATTGACTTATATAATATGCTTCTGTCACTCAATCACCTCCAAACAGTTTTGCGCTTAATTGTTAAGCACTTAACATTATACAACCGCAAATAACTGATGTCAAGCAAAAAAACGGCGAAGTTTTCATTAAGAAAACTTCACCTGTTTTAATTAGGCGTCCAATCTTTCTTTTATTGCAAGTAAAAATTCTTCGGTATTAACCTTCTTCTTGTTTTCAAGTTTGGAAAGTGCATACAAATCTCCGGTCATAACGCCATCTTCAATCGTTGCAACAGTTGCTTTTTCAAGTCTGTCCGCAAAATCACAGAGGTCTTTAAGACCATCAAGCTCGCCTCTCTTACGAAGAGCTCCTGTCCATGCAAACAATGTTGCAACACTGTTTGTTGAGGTTTCCTCACCCTTTAAGTGCTTGTATTAATGTCTTTGAACTGTTCCGTGAGCTGCCTCGTATTCATATGTGCCGTCAGGTGAAACAAGAACAGATGTCATCATCGCAAGGCTTCCGTAAGCAGTTGCAACCATATCCGACATAACATCACCGTCATAGTTTTTGCAAGCCCATATATATCCACCCTCAGAACGAACAACTCTTGCAACTGCATCATCAATCAATGTATAGAAATATTCAATGCCTGCAGCATCAAATTTTTCTTTATATTCTGCCTCAAATATCTCGTTAAAGATATCCTTAAATCTGTGGTCATATTTCTTCGAAATTGTATCCTTGGTTGCAAACCAGATATCCTGCTTTGTGTCAAGGGCATAGTTAAAGCAACAACGTGCAAAGCTTGAAATTGAACTGTCTATGTTATGAAGTCCCTGAATAATTCCTGCACTGCCCTCAAAATTGTGGATTGTCTGGCGGATTTCATCTCCGTCTTTGTCTGTACAAACAAGCTCACACTTTGAGCCTTCCGGAACCTGCATTTCTGTATTTTTATACACATCCCCGTATGCGTGACGGGCAATGGTGATTGGTTTTGTCCAAGTTGGAATATATGGGGTTATTCCCTTAACAATAATCGGTGCACGGAATACTGTTCCGTCAAGGATTGCACGGATTGTTCCGTTAGGAGATTTCCACATTTCCTTAAGGTTATATTCCTTAACTCTGTCTGCATTAGGTGTGATTGTTGCACACTTTACTGCAACGCCGTATTTCTTTGTAGCATATGCAGAATCAAATGTAACCTTATCATCTGTTTCGTTTCTGTATTCCAAACCTAAGTCATAGTATTCTGTCTTTAAATCAACATAAGGAAGGATAAGAATATCCTTAATCATTTTCCAGATAATTCTGGTCATTTCGTCCCCGTCCATCTCAACCAGGGGGGTAGTCATTTTAATCTTTTCCATTTTTCTGTTCCTTTCAAGAATTATTTACCGTTTTCCTTTGTGTAGTTAAGCAAACCGCCTGCAACAAGCATATCTCTTTGTCTGTCAGATAAATCAATCTTTGCAACAAAGTCAAAGCCCTTAGTTACATTTGTAACCTTAATCTCGGTGCTGTTTTTAATCTGGTTTACAACATCCTTGATTGAAAGTTCATCCATCTGGTCAATGCGGTCATAGTCACTCTCGTTTGCAAAGGTCATAGGTATAATACCTGCATTAATAAGGTTTGCCATATGAATTCTTGCAAAAGACTTAACCAAAACAGCCTTAACGCCTAAATACAAAGGAGCAAGTGCCGCATGTTCACGGGATGAACCCTGACCGTAGTTTGATCCACCGACTATGATGCTCTTTTTAAGTTCCAATGCTCTGTCGTGGAATTTTTCATCACATACAGCAAAGCAGTATTCTGAAATTTTGGGAATATTTGAGCGAAGTGGCAAAATCTTAGCTCCGGCAGGCATAATATGGTCTGTTGTGATATTGTCGCCAACCTTAAGACTGCACTTTGCATCAATTTCATCTGCCAAAGGCTCAGATACCGGGAACGGCTTAATGTTCGGTCCTCTTAAAACTTCAACAGAATCCATATCTTCTTCAGCTACAGGAGGAACTATCATATTATCATTAATAGTAAATACCTCAGGAAGCTTAAACTCAGGCATATCTCCAAGTGTTCTCGGGTCTGTAAGATATCCTGTCAACGCTGATGCTGCTGCAAGCTCAGGAGATACAAGGTATATCTGTCCGTCTTTAGTACCGGAACGGCCTTCAAAGTTTCTGTTAAAGGTTCTTAATGAAATACCCTTTGAATTTGGTGATTGTCCCATACCGATACATGGTCCGCAAGCACTTTCCAAAATTCTTGCACCTGCATCAATCATAATTGCAAGAGCGCCGTTCTCGGCAAGCATATTCAAAACCTGCTTTGAACCGGGAGCAATTGACAATGAAACATCAGGATGAACTGTCTTGCCCTTTAAAATATGAGCAACCTTTAACATATCAAGTAATGATGAGTTTGTACAAGAACCAATACAAACCTGATCAATTTTCATATTACCTATCTCTTCAACAGATTTAACGTTATCAGGTGAATGAGGACAAGCTGCAAGAGGAACAAGCTCACTTAGGTTAATCTCAACAATCTCGTCATAAACAGCATCTGCATCAGCTGAAAGAGGTGTATAATCCTCTTCACGGTTCTGGGCTTTAAGGAACTGACGTGTGGTTTCGTCTGATGGGAAGATTGATGTGGTTGCGCCAAGCTCTGCACCCATATTTGTAATGGTTGCACGTTCGGGAACCGAAAGGGTTTTAACACCTTCACCGCAATATTCAATAATCTTACCTACACCGCCCTTAACAGATAAACGGCGAAGAACCTCAAGAATAACATCCTTTGCGGCAACCCATGGCTGAAGCTTTCCTGTAAGCTCAACCTTTACAATCTTAGGACACGTAATATAATATGTACCGCCGCCCATTGCAACTGCAACGTCCATACCGCCGGCACCAATTGCAATCATACCAATTCCGCCGCCTGTTGGTGTGTGGCTGTCTGAACCGATTAATGTTTTGCCTGGGATACCAAATCTTTCAAGATGAACCTGATGGCAAATTCCGTTACCTGGACGAGAAAAATAGATGCCGTGTTTCTTACAAACACTGCCGATAAAACGGTGGTCATCTGCGTTTTCAAATCCGCTCTGCAATGTATTATGGTCAATATATGCAACAGAACGCTCTGTCTTAACACGGGGAACACCCATAGCCTCAAATTCAAGATAAGCCATTGTTCCTGTTGCGTCCTGAGTTAATGTCTGGTCAATTTTAATGCCGATTTCCTGTCCGGCAATCATTTCACCGCTGACCAAGTGATTTTTCAAAATTTTCTGAGCCAATGTCATGCCCATTTCAGTCACCCTTTCGTTGGTTAATATTGATAATTTATTATTTTATCTTAGATGGGTCAAAATGTCAAGGAATAAAGAGGGGCAAGTTGCACAAAAAAAGAATAACTCCGACAATAACGAAATGCGGTCTGAGTTATTCCTTTTCAAATTTTATTATATCACTAACCTCGCAATCCAAAACGTAACAAAAGGCATCCAATGTTTTTGTGCTTATTGCTTCACCTTTCTTTATGCGATGCAGTGTGTTGGCTGAAAAACCCTGCTTGAAAATCAAATTATATTCGGTTATCCCTTTTTTAAAAAGTGTTTCGTAAAAGGGCTTATAACTTATCATAGACATCACCAATTCAATTTTATCATACTTAACCTATTGACAATACTCAATATTTTGAGTATAATGCATATAATGTGGTTTTATTTTAACCGCTACAAATATTTTTATACAAAGGAGAGTATATTTATGAAAGCAAAAAGAATCATGTCGGCAATTGTGGCAAGTGCAGTTATTGCCATGGGAATCAGTGCAAGTGCATTGGAGATTAAAACCTATTCAGAGAACCTGAAGGTTTATTACAATGGTACAGATGTTTATGCGGATACTCAGTATCAGCCGATTATTATCAATGAAAGAGCTATGGTGAGGCTTGTTCCTATTTTTGAGAAAATGGGATGGAGTAATTATTCCTATGATGATGCGGCAAAATCTGCAAGCTTTTACGGGGAAAATATAACATATGTATTTTCAAATGATAGTAGCACTGCAATCATTCGTAATTCTGATGGAAGTGAACATAGCAAAGCCCTTGATGTTCCCGCTACTATATATAACGACGTTTTCTATGTTCCGCTCAGAGCATTTTGTGAAATGGTAGGTAACGATATTCAGTGGAATGCTGATGAAAGAAGTGTTTATGTAAGTAATGGAAGTCAGGCTTTTGATACAATTTATCCTATGGAGTATATGGGAAAATGGTATGGCTTTGGAACTGACGGAACAGAGTCGCAGGCTGAAATAACTGTTACGGCACTGAATGAAAACCAAATCAGCGTTGATGGGGATATAATTACATTTGTAAATGCATATACCGGAGAAAGTGAAGCCGGTGATCCGGGAAATGGAAGATTGTCAAAAATGATGTTTATTTTAGGTAAAGACAGTAACGGAGAGCTTGCAATAGAAATGTATTCTGCTGATGCAGCAACAGGAGCGCAATATTCTCAATCTATGTGTTGTTACAGACAATCATCAAGAGTTAACATACAGGACTTTATTCCAAACGGTGAAGTTTTCATAAGTAATACGGAAACCGACCAAAGCTCAATCGCAAGCAATAAATTAACCGAAGATGAGGCTAAATTGGAGTTAGAAAGATGGATTGGCGATTTGGGAACATGGCAGGATGGAAAGGAAAACGTTTTGGTTTGTGACGGTGTATACAACTGCGACGGAAAAGAATATTATCAGTTTAGATTAAGAGGTTTGGTCAGCAATCACCTTACAACGCTGACGTGGTATGTGATTTCTGTTGACGGAACAGAAATATTTGAGGGTCAGTGCAATGAAGGATATTTAAACAAGTATTAATGAGCAGTCTGTAATACGGGGAATGCAAAAAATGTAACAGAAATGTCATTCGGAGCAAGCTTAAGGCGAAGTTTAAAATCTTATAAAATAAAGAGTTTTGACTTGTTTTGCTTACTTAGAATGACATTTTGATTTATATTTTGTAACAATATAATATATTTGGGGTATACATTAAAGAAAAAGATGTTATTATGGTATTATAATAACAATATTGCTAAAGGATGGATACAATGAAAAAAATAATTACTTTATTCATGTGCCTATGTATTATTTCGGGGTATTGCCCATCGGTGTTTGCCTATGAATATCCAAAGGAATTTTGGAAAACACTTCCACAGTATGAAGCTGTTTGTGAAACGGACAAATATGAAGAGATAATTAAATATGGCGTGGCAAATCTCAATTCTATACTTAACCAGCCGTTAAACAGTAAGACCTGTCAGGTTATTACATCAAGATGCGATAAGATAGGAAGGGCATATCTGGAACTGGGTGATTATACAAATGCCTATGAATATTTTTATCGGCTAAAGACTGTTGTTGATAAATTTCCTGATGAATACAGTTCGTATTATGATGTTGCAAAAAAGACAACGGATCAGTTAGCTTTTGATATAAAAATGTATACCGACAAAGGAACTCCTCCGTATTACGGAGCGGTAAATGAACATAAAAACGGTGTATTGTTTGGAACAAACACTGACGGTGGCGTGAGAAAAGCAGGAAAACTTGGGCACGAATCAATGATTCTTACATATCAGGAACTGGGACAAGGTCTGTTTTCGTACTGCAAAAGTGCAGTGACAGCTGCATCGCAAAATGGTTGGGCGGTTGAATTTGCCCTTAACTGTCCTAAGGAAGGAAATGATATTAAGAATATAAAAAACCTGACATCATATTTAAAAGAGATTTCAGATCTTTTTGACGATTATCCCGATGTTCCCATCTTTTTAAGATTTGCGGCTGAGTTTAATATATGGAATGAGAGCAGAATGGTAGACGCACAAACATTTATAGAGGCGTTTAGGTATGTTTCTCAATACTTTAAAAGCAGACACTCAAATGTTGCAATTGTGTGGAGTCCTAACCATTCTTCCAATTATATGGTTAATGTTCATGAGTATTATCCGGGAGATGAATATGTTGACTGGATTGGCTTGTCGTCATATGCAATGATGTATCATATGGCAAATACGCAGATGACAGAGCTTAATGCTATATGGTTTAAATGCGGAAATGCGTCATCTCCGGTGATTGCAGTTAAGGAATTTATCGAAACGTACGGCGATAGAAAACCGATTATGCTTTCTGAATCCGGTAGCGGACATTATGTTTTCGGAGGAATTAATCTTGATACAACTGAATTTGCATTGCGAAGACTCAGAGAATATTATACATATCTGCCCATGGTATATCCCCAAATAAAGCTGATAGCACATTTTGATAATTATGTAAGCGGCGGTTATGATGATTTTCGCTTATCAAATAATGCTGTGCTTACAGATGAATATGTGAAACTTACCAAAGGAAATCGGTATATTCAAAACAGTTATAAACAGGAAACCGGTTATTGTTACCGCGAAATCGGGAATGGCACATCGGTAGATAGCATTTTCGAAGTTTCAACATATGTACATAAATATGCAGATAATGCAGAAAAGGTAAGTTATTTTATAGATGGGAATTATGTGGGTGAATCAGGTGAACTGCCGTTTACCACATTGATTGACGGAACAAATTATTCGGGAAGTCATAATCTCAGGGCTGTTGTAACTCTTGAAAGCGGTAAAAATCATTATGTAGAAAATCAAATAAATATTAATTCGGCAGAAAAACCCGTTACAGTAGAAATATCAGGAAATCAGGTTGAATTTGATCAGGAACCAATTTTGTATAATAACAGAACCATGGTGCCTATGCGTAAAATTTTCGAAGAGCTTGGAGCAGATGTGTACTGGGACGAGAAAACGCAGACGGCAACAGGGAAAAGAGGTGACAGAGCAGTAAAGGTTACAGTAGGGCAAAAGACAATGTATATTAATAGTAAGGCGGTAGAGTTGGATACGGCACCGTTACTTTTGTCGGAGAGAACTCTTGTTCCGGCAAGAGCTGTGGCAGAAGGTCTGGGGTGTGATGTAGAATGGGATGACAGATATTATCTTGTTTCCATAACCCCCAAGGTGTTTCAATGGTCAGATTGGAGCGAAAGTCTGCCAAAAGGCATTGATTATGATTTGTACTATATTGAAGAAAAGGAAGAATATCAATATAAAGTGCGTGAAAGAGAATACTTTACATCAGATTACAAGCTTTCCGGTGTTCGCCTTGAGGATACAGACATCTCTTACGGTAACTGGAGCGGATGGAGCACAAATTATGTTTCGGAGTCAGATACCCTGGAGGTTGAAACCAGAACCCAATCAGAACCTATGAGATATTATTATGAACATTATTGTACAGGTAATATCTCGGATAAGGATGACAGATACAGAACCTGGGATCACAGTTGGCGTGATGAATGTGATCATCACGTGCTTGGATGGTTTGATTATAAGCTTGATAAATCTCCTGACACTAACTCTACCTATGAACATTATGTTGACGGAGAAAGGTATAGATGTAGCAATACTTGCTACAGATGGTATCAGACAGATACAGAAGGAGGAAGTTATACGGAATACAGATCCCGTCCAATCTATTATGAATATACTTATTCCCAATGGGGGGATTGGTCACGCTGGTCGGATTGGGATGAAGAAGATCCTTATGACGATTATGATTGGTATGATGAGGATGTTGACATAGAGGTTGACGAAAGAACTGTTTATAGATATAAGGAGAAATAAAAAGTCGGTGTATTGCACAAAAGTAAAGATGCTAATGCAAAAAATTATCATTGACAAAAAATAGAATTGGGTATATAATTGAAATATAGAAAGGCAAGATCTCAAACGGTTATGCCAGTAGAACTTTTTTGATAGCCCTAACTTGGCAGAGTGGGGGCTATCTTACTTTTATAGTAAAAACTATTAAAAACACAATAGTTAAAAAACAAATTCTAATTATGTATTTTGTCATAGTCACCACCTCCTTTCCTATCAGATATAGGAATAAAGGTGGCATAACCGCCCGGCTTTTACGCCGTTTTTAATCTTGCCTTCGCTAATTTTATCACATTTTAAATTGAAATCCAAGGTTTGTTACAATATTGTAGGAAAAACCTACAGATTACATATCTTCTATTTCCCAATTTACAGGTTCAATCCCCTTGCTCACAAGGAACTCATTGCATTCCTTGAAATGCCCGCAACCGAAAAATCCGTTAAATGCCGACAAGGGGCTTGGATGTGCACAGGTTAAAATTTTATGATTGGGATTAGTTATAAGTGCTTGTTTCTGTTTGGCGTTTGCACCCCAAAGCAAGAAAACCATAGGCGTTTCTCTCTTATTCAAAAGAGAGATAATATTATCTGTAAAAACTTCCCACCCAATATTTTTATGGCTGTTAGCCTGACCTGCACGAACTGTCAGGGCAGCATTTAAAAGGAGAACTCCGTTTTCCGCCCACTGGGTAAGTTCTCCGTGATTAGGCGGCTTTATTCCAAGCTCCGCCTCTATTTCCTTAAAAATATTTTTAAGTGAAGGTGGCGGAACAACTCCTCTTTTTACCGAGAAACAAAGTCCGTGGGCCTGATTTGGTCCGTGGTATGGGTCCTGACCAATAATAACAGCCTTTACATCTGAATATGATGTATACCTTAATGCATTAAAAATATCATACATATTGGGATATATTGTTTGAGTTTTATATTCGTTAGCAAGTATTGCCCTGAGCTTTAAATAGTACGGCTTTTCAAATTCTTCCGCAAGCAGACCATCCCATTCATTTCCTATATTAACCATAACTTCAACTCCTTTTTTTCATTATATCATAGAGTAAATAAAATTAAAAGACAAAATTTTACTTATAAAAATCTCACACAACAGAATAGAACAACATTTGTATATTTTCAATAATTTTTGATAAAATAAAATAATAGTTTGATTATTAAATTATAGCTTGTTTAAAAAAATATAATTAGTAGTATAATATAGCGTGGTAAAAAATAAATGATTTAGAAGGTGATTCGCTATGAAGTTCAAAGAGAAGCAAGAGTTGGATTTAAAACGGATCGGAATGAAAATCAAAAGTCGTAGAAAAGAGCTTGGCTACACCCAAGAACAGATGGCAGAGTATACACATATGAGCAAAAACTATTTCTGCGAGCTGGAAGGTGGAAAAAGAGAAGGGGGCATCAGCAAGTATTTTTATATTGCTCAGGCTTTGGATATCTCTCTGGATTATTTGATTGGTGAGGTTGCACAGACCGACAGCGTTGTATTCAGCAGCTACCTTACCGAAAAGGTTAAAGATTTTTCTTCTACCCAGCAAATTCTTTTAAGTGACATCATTGATCTGATTGCAGATTATGACAAGAAATAATATATGAGTCCGACGCAAAAATAGGATGGAACAATTCCATCCTATTTTTGTTTTTCACGGGGCATTCGTGAATGCCCCCCTACAATATAGCATTTTCCTGCAGATATCATCCGTCGTATATTTTTCTTTTGCTTTTCCGACAGGTTTAAATCCATCAGCTATTAAAAATGCTTTATATTTAGCCACATCTGATGTTGGCAATTGAACTGTTGCCGTTCCGTTTGTAAGGGTTTTTGTTTTAGCATTTATCAAAATTTTGTCACTGTTATATGCAGCAAAATATACGATTAAATTGTCAGCTGTATCGGGAGCTGAGAAAGTCAGTTCTGCCATATCAGCAGAAGTTGTGACATTTAAACTTGTTGCCGCTGTAACTTTAACATTACAAACTGCAGCTGTTACTCCGTGTTTAGCATTGGCAATTATCGTTGTTGAACCCACGCCCACTGCAGTGACATTGCCATCAGTGTCTACAGTTGCAACGGCTGGGTTACTGCTGCTCCACATAATTTCATCTGTTGAATCCGCTGGTTGAAGTGTAGCAGTAAGTTTTGTTTTTTCATCCGTTTCCATTGTGAGTGAACTTGTGTTTAGCGAAACACCTGTTGCAGGAACTGCAACAACAACATTTACTGATGCATAAACCCCTGCGGCTGTTGCCATTGTTACAACTGCCGTTCCGTATTTTTTGCCGTAAATCTTTCCGTCCTGAGATACGGTTACAATATTTTCATCGCTTGATGTAAATGTGATTGTGTCTGTATCAAATTCAGGAGTAATTTTTGTTTCGGGAAGATTTGTTGAATACCTTGCGATATTTATATCCTTGGCTGTATCAATATCGGTTATTTTCTGGTTAACTGCCGAGAACGTCATATTTTTGCTTTTTGCGTATTCCTGTGCATACGAGCCTTCTTTTCCGTAAACTGTCATCTTTACAGGATACGAAAATACCGTTTCCTCTATTGCAGTTACACTTTCAGGTATATGTACAGAAACAAGCTTTGTGTTATTAATAAAAGCATTTGACTCAATGGTTTTACAAAACCTCGGTATTTTAATCTCTGTAAGAGATGTACAGGTTGAAAATGCATTGCTTGGTATTACTGTTATACCTTTTCCCAAATTAACCTTTATAAGCTTTGGACAGGAAGCACACAAGCTACTGCCTATAGAAGTTACATTGTCGCTTATGGTAATGCTTGTAAGGTTAGAACATTCTTTAAATGCACTGTTGCCAATTTCTGTAACATTTTCGGGAATTACAATTTCAGTCAAT
This sequence comes from Ructibacterium sp., assembly GCA_045603605.1. Classification (GTDB taxonomy): domain Bacteria; phylum Bacillota; class Clostridia; order Monoglobales; family Monoglobaceae; genus Ructibacterium. The sequence goes on from JAZUMJ010000119.1 coordinate 20,014, forward strand.
CCGTTGTTTTTATGAAATGCAGAACTTCCAATAGTCTTTAAGCTTATGGGAAGTTTAAGATTTGTCAGTTTTGAACAGCCTGAAAATGCACTGTCACCTATATCCCTGAGAGTTTCCGGCAAGGTAATACTTTCAAGCTTTGAGCAACCATTGAATGCAGAGCCATCTATTCGAGTAAGTGTATCAGGGAAATCAACCTCAATCAAGCTTGAACATTTTTGAAACGTGGATTGAGGAATTATATTATAGCTGTTTGAAAGCTTTATCTTTTTAAGTGATGAGCAGTTTTCAAAAACATGAGTTCCCATTTTTGTAATCTTATCCGAAACCTCAAACTCCTCCAATGCAGAGCATCCTTCAAATAAGTTATTTGAGTATTCCGTTACAGTATCCGGAATATCAATCTTTTTAAGAGCGGAGCATTTATAAAATGTTTCATATCCTAAAGCTGTAACCGTATCGGGGATAGTGATTTCTTCAAGACTGGTGCAGTATGAAAACAGACGTGAAGGCAATGCAGTTATTCCCTTTTCAATCTCTACATTTTTAAGTCCATCACAGTATGAAAAAACATATGGTGCCGAGGTTAAATACATAGGTATTTTTATATTATTAAGCTTGTCACAGTTACGGAATGCATAATCGCCGATTGTTGTAAGATACGGCGGAAGGTCTATGGTAGGAAGATTACCACAATCGTCAAAAGCTTTATCTCTGATTGTAGTAACACTTTCAGGAAGTGTAACAGATGTGAGCGAATCGCAGTTATAAAATGATTCCCAACCGATTTCCACAACCGTATCAGGGATAGTGATTTCTTCAAGCCCTGTACAGTGGTAAAACAGATAGCTCGGTATATGTGTTCTTCCCTCCTCAAAGGTCACATTTTTAAGTCCGTCACAGTATACAAAAGCTTTATCTGATGATGTCAGACTTAAAGGGATTTCTATATTATTAAGCTTTTTACAATTACGGAATGCATATTCACCGATTGTTGTAAGATACGGCGGAAGGTCTATTGTAGGAAGATTACCACAATCGTCAAAAGCTTTATCTCTGATTGTAGTAACACTTTCAGGAAGTGTAACAGATGTCAGTGCATCACAGTTATAAAATGATTCCCAACCGATTTCCACAACCGTATCAGGAATTACGATTTCTTCAAGCCCTGTACAGTGGTAAAACAGATAGCTCGGTATATGTGTTCTTCCCTCCTCAAAGGTTACATTCTTAAGACTATCACAGTGTACAAAAGCATCTTTTGATGATGTCAGGCTTAATGGAATTTCTATATTATTAAGCTCTTTACAACTGCGGAATGCATATTCGCCGATTGTTGTAAGATTTTTTGATAATGTTACCGCTCTTAAGGCAGTACAATTATCAAAAGCTCTATTTCCGATTGTGGTGATACTTTCAGGCATAGTCACAGATTTTATATTTTTATTGTTATAAAAAGCTTCGTAGCCTATGGCGACTACATCATAACCATCAATGGTTGAAGGTATTGCCAAAGCAGTTGCTTTTCCACCATAACCGGTTATGGTTGCTTTATTATCATCATCAAGAGAATATGTCCACAACGTTACAACTGAGCCGTCTGCGGCGGTGTATGTACTGCGCGCATAGCCCGGGGGTGGGTTAAAATATGATGATGCATAGCCGGTGGTATATTTGGTTTCACCTCTTGCACAAGTGTCTACCAGACGTCCGTCCTCATAATGATAATACACTCTTGCAGGGCTATTGCTTTCTGTGTAAATATCCTGAGTTTTGCTCCAAGATTTTTTGTCTATATAATAGTCTATAAAGGCACTCACTCCAAGAGTTGCATAAAGATGAGCTTTTATGGTTTCGCAAACCAGTGGATATTGTCCGTCGGTTTTTGTGTAATCCTTCATATAATATCCACCCTTAACACCAACAGTTACCCAAATACTGCCGTTAACAAAAGTAAGGTCGATACTTGCAGTGAGCTTAAGTCCAATATTAACCTCTGCTTCTGCCGTGAATGAATAATTGGTTTTATGGTAGCCTTTAATAATACGAAAGCCATCGTTTCTTGAATATTCAAAACCGGCTGTAACATCGCCTTCCTGAATTTCTGTTATACCGCCCTTTAATGAGATGTTAAGGTCAAGCTGAATTTTGCCCACACCGCCTACAGTTACATAACCCAAGTTGATACTGCTCGGCAAACCTATATAGTTATTAAAATCGAAGGAAATTGCTTTCGTAACGACAGTTTCAGCCGTGATATACGCTTCATAATCACCCGAGCTTATTTTTTCTTTGTGATGAAGTTTCATATTGCTTACTGCAATACTAACAGAACCTGCAATAGCGTCTCCGACCTTTAATTCCTTTGAGGCTGTAAGGGTTTTAGAGCTTTTATCATAGTCTATGCTCTGAAGTTCTATTGACAAGGTTTCTGCCTGTTGTGTTTCTGTGTCTGTAACTGAAAATGTTTCCGCTTCTTCAACAGTAAAATCTTCAAGATCTACATCGGTGACACCTTCACTGTCCGCAAAGGTAATAGCATTCTCCACTCCCTCAGTTTTTGCGGAAACCGTGGTTACATTATCATTTTTTGATATAGCAGTTGCAACAAGCGCCACAGGGATTGTATCCGAATAAACAACAAATACATCACCAATCTTTATATTCGCATCATAATCTGTTATTGTTACTGTGTAATCCTCAGCTATATCAATATCTGTTCCCTGAGGAACAACAACAACGCCTTCGGCAAATGTATACTGACTTTCGTAATTCTCTTCAATAACCGAATTTTCAAGAATTGCAGCCGCATCGACAAGCATTGCCGTCGCTTCTGCTGAGGTTATAGCCTGTTCAGGCAAAAAGTTGCCGTTTGACAAAGCAAACCAACCTCTGTTGATTGCCACCTGAATATCATCAGCATATGTAACTTCCTCTGCTTCGCTAAAGGTATACTCAACTTCCTCTTCAAACTGAAAGTCTAAGCAAAAATTCAGAGTTTGTGCCGCAAATTCACGGGTTGCAGGGCTGTTCGGGTTGAAATCTTCGCCTGCTTCAAGGTCGATAACACCGAACTCAACTGCAAGAAGAATGTCATTATAACATTCCATATCCGGGGATATGTCCCCAAAATAATTATCAGGCATAATTGCACCGTTTTCAACCGTCATAGAAAAGGTATCAACAAGATTTGATATCCATTCTGCTCTGGTCACCGTTGTTGATGCAAATGCTGAAAATGGTACGTTAACAAGCATAGTTGCCATTATGCATACAATCAATAGCATAGATAAAACTCTTTTTATCATATAAAAATCCCCCTATAAGAGTTATATTTTAATTAATATCTATTTCCCTTTAATTTTATCCCAATATTCCTTTGCCGCTTGCTCGGTTTTGTTATCACCATAATGGTAATAAACCTTATCTTTAATATTATCAGGCAAGTACTGCTGTTTTACATAATTATTGGGGTAATCGTGAGGGTATAGATAATGCTGTCCCTTAATAACATCTCCCTCGCCGTCATAATGTTTGTTCTGCAGATGCCTTGGGATTGTTCCCGTATCCATCCTCTCCAAATCTGCAAGAGCCTCATCAAGAGCAAGATGGGCAGAGTTTGATTTTGGGGCTGTTGCCAAAAGTACTGTTGCATGTCCCAGTGGGATTCTCGCCTCAGGAAACCCGAGCATAAGTGCACTGTCAACACAGGCTTTTACAATTGTGATGGCTGACGGATATGCAAGTCCTATATCTTCGCACGCTATAACCATAAGCCTGCGGCAGATGGATTGAATATCATCGGCTGCAATCAATCGTGCAAGATAATGAACAGCCGCATCAGGGTCACTGCCACGGATTGATTTCTGAAATCCGCTTAAAATATCATAATGGCTTTCACCTTTTTGGTCATATTTAAAAGCTTTTTTCTGGGTTGCCTGTTGGGCTGCATCTATTGTTATATTAATAACTCCCTCTCCATCAGGCATAGTATAATTTGCAGTAAGTTCAAGGGAATTTAACGCTTTTCTTACATCTCCCCCTGATTTTTCAGCAAGGTGGCGTAAGACACCTTCTTCAACAACAATTTTATTATGGGCAAAATCTTCTTCCTGTAAAATTTCCAAAGCACGGCTCAGTGCGTTTTCTATATCAGCAGAGGTAAGTTCTTTAAATTCAAAGACCGTGCTACGGCTCAGAATAGCATTATAAACATAAAAATACGGATTTTCCGTGGTACTGGCAATAAGGGTTATCCTTCCGTTCTCTGTATATTCAAGCAAGGATTGCTGTTGCTTTTTATTAAAGTTTTGTATCTCGTCCAGATAAAGCAAAACTCCGTTTTCTCCTAAAAGGCCTTCGCTTTCCTTAACAATTGCCTTTATGTCCGAAACAGAAGCGTTGGTGGCATTTAGCTTATAGAGAGTTTTATTGCTCATCTTTGCCGCTATATTTGCAACCGTTGTTTTTCCTGTGCCTGAGGGACCATAGAAAATCATATTTGGAATGTTGCCGCTGTTTATAATGTTACTTAGAATTTTACCATTCCCCAAAATATGTTGTTGACCCACAACCTCAGCTAAGGTTGTGGGTCTTATTCTGTCTGCTAATGGTTTATTCATAAAGAGGATGCTTTCTGCAAAGTTCCTGAACTCGTGCGGCAACATCGTCCTTTGTTTCATCAAAGTTATTAATAACTAAAGATATAAGCTCTGCTACTTCCTTCATATCCTCTTCCTTAAAGCCACGGCTTGTAACAGCAGGAGTTCCAAGACGGATACCGCTTGTAACAAATGGGCTCTTGGGGTCATTGGGGATAGTGTTCTTATTACAGGTAATTCCAACCTCATCAAGGTTATGCTCAACTTCCTTACCTGTCTTATCCTGCTTAAGCAGACTAACCAACATAAGATGGTTATCTGTTCCACCTGAAACAATATCAATTCCCTTGTCCATAAGTGATTGAGCAAGGCAAGCAGCATTTGCCTTAACCTGTGTTTGGTATGCCTTAAATTCAGGTGACAAAGCTTCTTTCAAACAAACAGCTTTTGCAGCGATAACGTGCATCAAAGGCCCTCCTTGATTTCCGGGGAACACTGCCTTGTTTATCATAGCCCCGTATTCTTCCTTACATAAAATCATACCGCCTCTTGGACCTCTTAAGGTCTTGTGGGTTGTGGTAGTAACAAAATCTGCATAAGGAACAGGGCTTGGATGCAAGCCTGCCGCAACAAGACCTGCAATGTGTGCCATATCCACCATAAGATATGCACCCACCTCGTCTGCTATTTCACGGAATTTAGCAAAGTCAATCTCACGGGCATAAGCACTTGCACCTGCAAGAATAAGCTTTGGTTTATTCTCGATTGCAAGCTTACGGAGTGCATCATAATCTATTCTGTGAGTTACATCATCAACCCCATAGGGAACAACGTTAAAATACTTACCTGAAATATTAACAGGTGAACCATGGCTTAAGTGTCCGCCGTGAGCAAGGTTCATTCCAAGGAATGTATCCCCCGGTTCCATTGTTGCAAAGAAAACAGCAAGGTTTGCAGATGCGCCTGAGTGAGGCTGAACATTGGCAAATTCAGCACCAAAAAGCTCCTTTGCTCTCTCTCTTGCCAAATCTTCAACAATATCAACATACTCACAGCCGCCGTAATAACGCTTACCCGGATAACCTTCGGCATATTTATTGGTCAAAGGAGTTCCCATAGCTTCAATAACAGCAGGGCTTACAAAATTCTCTGACGCAATCAACTCAATCTTATTACGTTGACGGTTAATTTCTAAATTAATCGCCTCGGCAACCTGAGGGTCAATCTTTTTAATTTGTTCTAACTCAAACATTTTTATCCTCCAATGTATATATAATTTATCTTGAATATTCTCTCATTATATATTATAATCATAATATAAAAATTTTGCAAGAGGTAATTTGCTATGAAAGAAAATATTTCATCAAAAAAACAAAGAGTCTGTGATATTATTGAAATTTTTGACAAAGTATATAGTGATGCAGATTGCACCTTAGAATATGAAAACGGCCTTCAATTACTTATTTCAACACAGCTTGCCGCCCAATGCACCGATGCAAGGGTTAATATTGTTGCTAAGGATTTGTATAAAAAATACCCTGATGTTTATGCCTTTGCCAATGCAGACGAGCTTGAACTTCAACAGGATATAAAACCGACGGGATTTTTCAGGAACAAAGCAAAGAATATCATCGCCTGCTGTCAAATGCTCATTAACGAATATGACGGCGAAATCCCCAACACAATGGAAGACCTTCTTCGTCTGCCGGGAGTTGGAAGAAAAACTGCTAATCTTGTTTTGGGCGATTTCTTCGGTATTCCCGGAATTGTGGTTGATACTCACGCAACAAGGCTTTCAAACCGAATGGGTTTTACAACTAATTCTGACCCATATAAAATAGAACTGGATTTGCAAAAGATTGTTCCAACAGAAAAATGGTCAAGCTTTTGTCATCAGCTTGTATACCACGGCAGAGAATTTTGTTCGGCACGAAGCCCTAAATGCGACAGTTGCCCTATAAACCATCTCTGCCCGAGAAAAATCTAAATCACCACAAAGAAAGCATGTTAACCCACAGATTTTGTATAGGTTTTCTGTTTACATTTAATTAATCTTGTGATATACTCGTTGATTGTAAGGAGAGATAAACTGATGAAAAGAGAAGATTTGAGAAATATCGCAATTATCGCCCACGTTGACCACGGAAAGACTACATTAGTTGACGAGATGCTTAAACAGGGCGGTATATACAGAGAAAATCAGGTTGTTGAAGAAAGAGTTATGGATAATAACGACCTGGAAAGAGAGCGTGGTATTACCATTCTTGCTAAAAACACCTCTGTATATTATCAGGATATAAAGATGAATATTATTGATACCCCCGGCCACGCTGATTTCGGCGGCGAGGTTGAACGTATACTCAAGATGGTTAACGGGGTTATTCTGCTGATTGATGCAGCAGAGGGTCCTATGCCTCAAACAAGATTTGTTCTCAGCAAGGCGTTGGAGATGAATCACAGAGTTATAATAGTTGTCAACAAGATTGACCGCCCTGATGCAAGACTTGACGAAATTCCTGACGAGATTTTGGATTTGCTTATTGACCTTGAGGCAAGTGACGAACAGCTGGAAAGCCCTATTATCTTCTGTTCGGGAAGAGCAGGCACCGCATCTCTTTCGCAATACGAGCAAGGTGAAGATTTAACAATTCTTTTTGAAACAATTAAGAACTATATTCCCGCTCCTGAGGGTGACAGCGAAGGTCCTTTGCAGATGCTTGTTTCTTCTATTGATTATAATGACTATGTTGGAAGAATTGCCATTGGCAGAGTTGAAAGAGGTTCGGTTGACAAAAATCAAGACGTTATGATTTGCGACTACCATTCAAAGCACGAGCCATACAAGGCAAAAATTGTAAACATTTATCAGATTGACGGTCTTGGCAGAACTCCCGTCGACACTGCAAAGGTGGGAGATATTATCTGTTTCTCAGGGGTTACCGATATTACAATCGGTGATACCGTTACAGCGGTTGATAACCCCGAACCATTGCCTTTTGTTAAAATAAGCGAGCCAACCATTGAAATGACATTCTCTGTTAATGACAGCCCCTTTGCAGGAAAAGAGGGTAAGTTTGTTACCTCCCGTCAAATCCGTGACAGACTTATGCGTGAACTTTTGAAGGACGTTTCACTTCGTGTTGAAGACGGAGAAACAACCGACAGCTTTAAGGTTGCCGGCAGAGGTGAAATGCATATTTCAATACTGATTGAAACAATGCGTCGTGAGGGCTATGAATTTTCCGTAAGCACTCCTAAGGTATTAATGAAAGAAGTTGACGGTGTTCTCTGCGAGCCAATCGAGAGATTGACCATTGACGTTCCTGAGGAAACAATGGGTTCTGTTATGGAAAAGATGGGTACAAGAAAAGCCGAAATGATACAGATGGCACCTCAGGGAAGCCGTATGAGAATTGAATACTTAATCCCTGCAAGAGGTCTTTTAGGATACAGAAGTGAGTTTTTAACTGATACCCGAGGCGAGGGAATTATGAACTCTGTTTTTGACAGTTATCAGCCATTTAAAGGCGATATCAGCCGCCGTCATACAGGTTCTCTTGTTTCCTTTGAAACAGGCGAAGCTGTAGGCTATGGTATATTCAAGGTTCAGGACAGAGGAACAATGTTTATAACTCCCGGAACTCCCGTTTATGAAGGAATGGTTGTTGGTTATTCACCAAAGAGTGAGGATATAAATGTCAATGTCTGCAAGAAGAAACAGCTGACAAATACCCGTGCAAGCGGAAGTGATGAGGCACTTCGCCTTACACCGCCACAACAGATGAGCCTTGAGGCTTGCCTTGAATTCCTTGCAGATGATGAACTTTTGGAGGTTACTCCCGAAAGCTTAAGATTGAGAAAGAGAATTTTAAATAACCAGCTCCGTGCAAAAGCACAGGCAAAAGAAAAGAGATAAAAAAAGGTGCTGCGGCGCCTTTTTTTATCTCTCCCATTTTACAGGGTTATTTAATATATATTCAACTCTTGTTATATAATCTTCTTCATTACGGATGATATGTTCAAAATATGATTTTTGCCATATTTTTTTATCAAACGGTTTTAATACATTTTCTTTAACCAATTTAATATATTCATTTGTTGTCATTGTTTTAAACCATTGCATCATATCCGGTAGGGAACGACCTATGTGTCGTTCCCTTCAATTTCGTTTTCCCATTGTGTTATGGTGTAGGGGACGGCGTCCC
>JAZUMJ010000120.1:0-17947 GCA_045603605.1 Ructibacterium sp.
GTAGGTGTTCAATTTGTTTGGGCGGTAATTGAATTTATTCTTAAAAAAGTTATGTTGTCTTAGGAGGTGTTTTTCTGTGTTAGTATATGATTTTATGTATTGGAAAGGTAAAGATATTGTTAAATATTTAAAAGATAAAAAATCAGGTAATCTAAAAATTCATTTATATGGAATAGAGGGTTATTTTGGTTTACCTGGGCATGGAAAAACAATGTGTCTTGTTTATCGTGCTGAAATGTATCGCAAAAAATATGGGGATAAAATATATATATCTTCAAACTTTGGTTATAAAAATGAGGATTTTCCTATTACAAGTTGGAAAGATTTATTAGTAGAATATGATAAACCTGTTGTGTTTTTGTATGACGAAATACAAAATGAATTTTGTAATAGAGATTATAAAAAATTTCCTATTGAATTATTAACTTTACTTACTCAAAACAGAAAAGGACATGGTAAAAAAATATTATATACCGCACAACGACAAAATAGAGTTGATTTAGTTTTCAGAGAATTAACTAATACTTGTTGGGATTGTAAAACTTTTGCGGGTAGATTGACTTGGGCAACTGCTTATGACGATCAAACTTATGAACAATTAAAAAATACAGTTTCAGTTGATAGAAAATTACAGATTAGAAAAATAGATCGAGTTTGGTTTGTACAAACAGATTATTTAAGAGATTTATATGATTCATATAAACAATTACAAAGTGCATTATCAAAACAGAAAATGACAAGAGAAGAAATAAATAATTCTATTAAAACCTAAGAGTTCCAAAATGGGACTCTTTTTTCGTTGAATGCGTCAATAGATTTTGTTTTTATTATGTGGTATAATAAAATAAAAAAGGAGTTGTTGATATGCGTGCTATTGCTTATTGTCGAGTTTCAACAGATGAACAGGTTGTTGATGGTTTTTCATTAGATACACAGGAAAAGGAAATTAAAGAATATTGTATTAATAACGACATTGATTTATTAAGAATTTATGTTGATTCAGGTGTCTCTGCATATAAGTATCCATTGTGTAATCGTCCAGAGGGGCGGTTTGTCTTTGAACATTTAGTTAATGGTGATGTTGATTGTGTTCTAGCAATATCGAATGACAGAATGTTTAGACAGGTTGGAGATGCGGCAGCTGTTCGTGATATCTCCAAAAAAAATGGTGTTAAGATTATCTACACACGCCAACAATATATAGAAGATATGGACGACTTTTCTTCTTTTATTATAGATAGTTTTAGTAATGTAATGAATCAAGCATACTCTTTACAATACTCTGTAAAAGTGAAAAAAGGGTTGGAAAATAAAATAAAAAAAGGGGAATGGAATGGCCCTGCTCCTTATGGGTACAAGTTAGTTGATTCACATTTACAAGTAGTTGAAGAACATGCTAATGTTGTCAAATTGATATTTGATTTGTATTTAACTAAAAGTTGGGGTGCTGAAAAGATTTGTAATTATCTTAACGAACAACAAATTCAACCACCAAGTAAAAATTCTGTTTATTGGTCTAAAACCTCTATTTTATGTTTTTTAAAAAATATTGCATATACAGGAACTACTGTTTTTGGGCGGCGTTCTCCTGATACTGAAAAAACAAAATTTAATCCTAAAAGTAAGTGGTTAATTGTTGAAAATACGCATCAGGCAATTGTTAGTAAAGAAGATTTTGAAAAAGTTCAAGATTTATTAGAAAGAATTAGGCGGAATATTGGTGTTGAAAATGCTGACAGGTCTAAGATTTCAAAATCACCACTTGCGGGGTTAATTTTTTGTACTGATTGTGGAAATGTTTATACTTCTACAAGTGGTATTTCTTCTTCTGGAAAGAAAATTGAATACTACCAATGTGGTTCAAAAAGACATGGAAAAGTAGTTTGCAAAAGACATAATATACCTTCTCTTTTAATTGAAAAATTTGTTTTGTACAGAATAAAATCAGTTCTTAATTCAACTATGTATAAGGAAAGATTTGAAGAACAATTAAAAGTTAGAATTGAAACTTTGAAAAGCAAGAAAAAAGATATTTCTGAAATCAAAAGCAATATTACAAAGTTAGTTAATCAAAAAGAAAAATTAGTTAATTTAATCATAAATGAAGATTCTCAACAAATTATTAAAACTTATAAAGAAAAATTAGAATCTGTTTTAGGTCAAATTACTTTACAGGAAGAAATGCTTAATTCATATTCTTTAATTGATATTGAATTTGAAGAAGATCAAATTAGGAAACAGTTTCAAGATTCATATAATAATGTTTCTTACAAAGATTTTCAAGAATTAGATAGAGAACAACAAAAGATTTTATTTAATACTTTGATTGAAAAAATAACTATTGACGAAATGTATATTCCTGGTGAAAAAGAGGTATGTTTACATATTACTATTTATATGAAAATTCCGGGTTATGATCCTAAACACTCTTTGTATTTTAAAAGAGATTTAAAAAAATTAGACAAAGAAAAAAAGAACTCTCATTTTTTTCAAAATAAAAGTTCTAATTTAGATGGCGGAGAAGGAGGGATTTGAACCCTCGCGCCGCTTTCACGACCTACACCCTTAGCAGGGGCGCCTCTTCGGCCAACTTGAGTACTTCTCCGAATTTAAAAATATTAAGTTAAAAAAAATGGCGGAGAGGCAGAGATTCGAACTCTGGGTGCTTTCGCATCACTAGTTTTCAAGACTAGCTCCTTAAACCACTCGGACACCTCTCCGTATTAAATAATCGCCATCACTTGTGCGACTTTAAGAGTATAACACAATTGATTTTATTTGTCAAGAACTTTTTTCATTTTTTTTGTGTATTTTGAAATTTTGTACAAACTTTCATTTTTTTTTCGTGCGAAACACCTATAATCCTTTATTTTGAAAAAAATTTTAGAAAAAGCCTTGATTTTTTTCAAATAGTAGTTTAAAATTGGAATATCTGTAATATAAATTTAATTAGATAGTTTTTATTCTATCATTAAATTTACTTGAGTAGGAGATGAAATCTTGCTTTATTACAGAAAAAAGAATTTTATTAATAACATTATTGTTAATCTATTCAAGCTATTCCTTCCGCTTTGTATTTCTGTCTGCTTGGTTGCAGTTTACAGTTCTGCTGACGGAGCTATAATATTTAATGAATATTCTTCAGATATTATACCGTTCTCTTGCATAGAATATTCTCAACCTATCGGCCCAGAATATCAAGAGGATTTTTCTTTTGAAAATCCTGCCGTTGGAGTTTTAACCTCAAACTTTGGATCACGTTGGGGCAGGATGCATAAAGGAATTGATATAGGTGCTGACAGTGGTGCAGAGATTGTTGCAGCTGAATCCGGTACAGTTATTTGCGCAAAGTGGGTTAACGGATATGGAAACTATATTGTTATTGAGCATCAAAATGGTTATTCAACCGCATATGCTCATTGCCAAGGTTTCTGTGTTTCCGAAGGTGAATCGGTAAAAAAGGGGCAAGTTATTGGTCTTGTGGGTAGTACAGGAAATAGTACCGGCCCTCATTTGCATTTTGAAATTCTTCTTAATGGAGAACATCAAAATCCGCTTGATTACGTTATGTATTAATTAAATTTTTTGACAAAATTCCGGGGGTGGAAAAATGAGTAAGAAGATCCTTGTGGTCGACGATGAAAAAAGTATTGTTGATATTTTGAAATTAAATTTACAAAATGACGGTTACACCGTTTATGAAGCATATGACGGAGAAGAAGCTCTTGCCAAAGCAACTGCTGTTGAACCTGATTTAATTCTCCTTGATGTTATGCTTCCTAAACTTGACGGTTTTTCTGTTTGTAAAAAAATCCGTGAAACCTCATCTGTTCCGATTTTGATGATTACTGCTCGTGAAGAAGAGGTTGATAAGGTTTTAGGGTTGGAGCTTGGTGCTGATGACTACGTTACCAAGCCATTTAGTGTTCGCGAACTTATGGCAAGAATAAAAGCCAATATGCGCCGTACCGAAATTGAACCTGCTCAACAAAACGAGGATAATGACATTGTTAACGTTGGTTGTTTCACTTTGGATTGCAATCGTTATGAACTTTATAAAAATGAAAAACTTATTGATTTAACCGTGCGCGAATTTGAATTGATTAAGTTCTTATCAGCTCAGCCAAATAAAATTTATTCAAGAAAAGCTTTACTTGAATATGTTTGGGATTATGAGTATTATGGAGATGTTAGAACTGTCGATGTTACTGTTCGCAGAGTAAGAGAAAAGATTGAAGATGACCCCTCTCAGCCACGTCATATTATGACAAAACGTGGTGTAGGTTATTATTTTGCTATATAATTATGGTAAATGTTAATCTGATTGTTGTGGGAAAGATTAAAGAAAAGTATTTCTCTTCTGCCATTGATGAATATTCAAAACGGCTTGGCAGATACTGTCGAATATCTATATGTGAATTAAAAGACGAGGCTACACCTGACAATCCCTCTGATAAAGAACGGGAAGGTGTCCTTGAAAAAGAAGGAATACGTATTCTTGAAAAAATTCCTGACAAATCATATGTGATTGCTCTTTGTATAGAAGGTAAGCAATTATCAAGTGTTGATTTGGCAAAAAAAATAGACTCTTTGAGTCTATCTGGTTCAGGAAATATTACCTTTGTTATTGGCGGTTCTTTAGGTCTTTCGGAATCAGTTAAAAAACGTGCTGATTTTAAGCTCAGTTTTTCTCCAATGACTTTCCCTCACCAACTTATGCGTGTTATTTTACTTGAACAACTCTATCGTGCTTTTAACATATCCGCCGGAGGTAAGTATCACAAATAGAATTTGAGTGGCTGTAAATTATTTTACAGCCCTTTTTTTATATCCCTTATTTATATTATGTCATTTAACGTACACGGCGTAACCCTCTCTCTGCATAACATTTTAATAACTTCCTCCGCCTCTTCATATGTATAAAATTTCTCTTTTGCCTCCGCTTCTTGTTTATTACCATTACAATCAATCTCTGCCCAAATTCCATAAGGCCGTTCGGCATTTGGATTTTCTGTTGTTTCTAATCTAACCTTGCAACATTCATCTTCTGTATCCCTGAATTCAAAATTTAATACCATAATTATCCCTCCGCAGTTTTTCTTCTGTAATAATTTTGTAATATAATTCTCCCACAATATATTCTAATTTTCAATCCCCTTTCAATCGCACTATGTGATTTCTCAGTTTTTACCGTAATTACTACTGATTTCAACATTTTAAATGTATTTTCAAAATTTTATGTAAACCTAATTTTTTATGAAATTTAACAGAATTTCCCCTTTTAATTCTTTTTAACTATTATATCGACAGTATCAAAATAATAATTTTGTAATACAAATGTTACATTCTCGTTATAGACTTAAGCTTATCTAATGTTATAATTAATTTATGAATAAATTCAGGAGGATGAAAAAATAAAATTATTAAAATATAAATCCGGCTTAAGTGCCTTGCTTGCAGCAACCCTGATAGTCGGTTCACCTGCTTCTATCTTGGCAAATCAAACTGTTGATACAAGTGATATTCAGTTAGCTACTGAAGAGGATAGCGAAAAAGATATAACCGCTGTTGATGTTGATGTAAATGCAAACTATTACCCATCTGAAACTGATGGCGCATACAGCGTGATATTTACAGTGATGGATGAAATTCCTGAACTTAAATCTCTCTCTTTTGTGGTAAAATATACCGGAGCCGAGGTTGACAAAGCATCTATGGACTCTGCTTTAGGAGGAACATCAGAGGCAATACGCAAAACTGATTCTGTTACATATACTCTCTCTTTTGAAGAGGCAAAATCTATTTCAGCTAAAACACGTTTTTGTACACTTACTGTTGAAAATGCAGAAGCACCTACAACTGAAAGCTTAACAATTACTGATTTCAAAGCTGTAAAAGCCGATGAAACGGAATTCAATATAAACGCAAGCATTACAATTGAAGAAGGACCTATTGTCCCTGAGCTTGACAAAGATGCACAGGCTGCATATGATGCAATTCTCGATTTGCCACAGATGTCTTCTATATCATTCTATGATGAAGACTGGAATATGATTGATATATCCGTCCTTTCAAAACAGTATGAAAAGACCTTAGAAAAATATGAAGCAGTTTCTTCTGATGAGCAAGAGGATATTGGTGAAGTTCTTGAATATAACGGATATTCCAAAACACTTCTTACAGATTTTGGAGCAATGATAAACGGGATGAATAACGCTAAGGGTATTATTGAGATTGCTCAGACTTCAAAGGACTTGGATTCCTTAAATGCTCTACAATATCAATTCCTTATTGATGTATTCAACAAAAAGAAGGCATATGTTAAAACAGATGGTCTTACCGACTCTCTCAAGAAAGAATGTACTGATACAATTCAAATGTTGGCTGAGGCAGGAACAGTTGTCGATTCAGTCTACGAAGAAGCTGATTACCCCGATAGAGCTGAGGCTTGTAAAAAGCAGATACAAATCGTACAGAGTTTGAGCACACATAAATATTATGAAGATTATCTTTCTACCTTGAAATCAAATGTAAACAATTTAATTGAAGATGTTGAGAAAAATTATGATAATGCTACATATAAGAAGTATGTTCTTGCTGAGTTAGACGAAGCTTTATCTTCTATTGAAATGATTGAAAAGGGAATAGATGATATACCAACTGTTACAATCTCAAATGTATATTATAAGAAATCATTTGATGTTGACCTTGAAAGAAAAAATACTTTGGAAGGTGACCAAAAAGCAAGTGTTACAGTTACAGTAACTGATAAAAAAGATAAAGAACTTGCAACCAAAACCAAAACCTTTGATAATGATTCAAAAACATTAAACATATCACTATTTTGTGATACAAACTATCCAAAGGATGATATGGTTTATATAAACGTTGTATATAACCTTAACGGAACTGAATATGATTTAGGTACTATAGAAAAGAAATGTTCTGTAACAGCAAGTATATCTACCTCTACTTCAAATATTGGAATTCCATCAACAAGACCTTCAACAAGCGGTAATAAAACTGAAACTGAATCTACCGGCGGAAGTACATTATTCCCAACACTTAAAGAAAATGATGATTCTGACACAAACGAAGAAAGCGATATAGAAGATTTGTTCGGTGATATTGGCAAATACACTTGGGCACATGAGGCAATTGAAGGGCTTTATTATGCCGGAATTATTAATGGTATGGAAGAAGGCGTATTCAATCCTGCAGGAAATGTAACCCGTGAACAATTTTCAAAGATGGTTGTTCAGTTATTTGAACTTTCAACAGGAAGTACGAAAACAGATTTTCTTGATGTAAACCCAACAGCTTGGTACGCACCATATGTAAAAGCCGCTCTTGATGCAGGTTATGTACAAGGTGAATCTAAAGAATACTTTGGTATTGGTGTTCCGATTATGCGTCAGGATATGGCAGTAATCCTCTATCGTGCTTTGGGAAGCCAAAATAAGGCGGTTTCAATTGACTTTACTGATAAAGATAATATTGCACCATATGCCGAAGAGGCAATTGCTGAATTAGTTGGTTTAGGGGCAATAAACGGATACGAAGACAACAGTTTCAAACCAAGAGGTACAGCAACTCGTGCCGAGGCAGCAAAGATGATTTGGAGTATTTACAAATTCATAAATGAATAAAAAAATATGACTGTGCAGAAAGCACAGTCATATTTTTTATATTACTACTTTAAAGCAATCGCAGCTTTTGCCTTTTCAACAATAGTCTTTGCATCAAGACCATACATTTCTAAAAGCGTATTTGGTTTACCACTCTTACCAAATACATCCTGAGTTCCCACTCTAAGCATAGGAACGGGACAGCTTTCGCAAAGAACCTCTGCAACTGCAGAACCAAGTCCTCCCATTACGTTATGCTCTTCAGCAGTAACTATCGCCCCTGTTTCCTTTGCAGCCTTAACTATAATATCCTTATCAATAGGCTTAATTGTTGCCATATTAATAACTCTTGCACTTATTCCCTGCTCTTTTAAAATTTCAGCAGCTTCCATTGCCGCCGGAACTAAAAGTCCTGTTCCTATAATGGTTACGTCAGTTCCTTGGACAAGTTCAACACCTTTTCCAATCTCAAACTTATAATCATCGCCAAAGATTGTTGGAACAGCCAAGCGTCCAAAACGAAGATACACAGGTCCGTCATGCTCGATTGCAGCCTTAACTGCAAGACGTGATTCTGTTGCATCAGCAGGATTTAATATAACCATTCCGGGGATTGTTCTCATAATACCGATATCCTCAAGGCACTGATGAGTTGCACCATCTTCACCAACAGAGATACCTGCGTGGGTTGCACCGATTTTAACATTCAAGTGGGGATAACCAATTGAGTTTCTTATCTGTTCAAAGGCTCTGCCTGCAGCAAACATTGCAAAAGAACTTGCAAAAACAGTCTTTCCGCAGGATGCAAGACCTGCTGCAACTGCCATCATATTTCCCTCAGCTATACCCATATTAACAAATCTTTCAGGATATGTCTTTTTAAATCCTTCGGTCTTAGTTGATTTTGAAAGGTCTGCATCTAATACAACGATATTCTCGTTTGCGCCAAATTCAACTAACGCCTTTCCGTATGCTTCACGGGTTGCTACTTTTTCTCCAATTTGATAACTCATTTTGACATACCTCCTAAAGTTTCAAGATAAGCATCAAGCTCTGAAACAGCCTGTTCGTACTGTTCTGTATTAGGTGCAGCACCATGCCAACCCGCTTGATTTTCCATATATGATACGCCTTTTCCCTTAACACTGTTTGCAAGGATAAGTGTTGGCTTTCCTTTAACCGTCTTTGCCTCTGCAACTGCAGCTTCAATCTGGTTAAAGTCATGAGCATCAATTACAATTACATTCCAGTTAAATGCTTCAAACTTCTTATCAATTGGTGTAGGGTTCATAACCTCTTTAACATCACCGTCAATCTGCAATCCATTAAAATCAAGGAAAGCAATAAGGTTGTCCAGTTTATAGTGAGCGGCAAACATTGCAGCCTCCCACACCTGACCTTCTTCTATCTCGCCGTCACCAAGCATTGCGTATACTCTGTAATCCTGTTTTGAGAGCTTAGCATTCATTGCCATTCCGCAAGCAGCACTGATTCCCTGTCCAAGTGAACCTGTGGACATATCCACACCGCTAACCCCCTTCATATCAGGGTGTCCTTGCAGATAACTTTCTGCATGACGGAATGTTTTTATATCCTCTTTAGGGATAAATCCTGCCTCCGCAAGAACTCCGTAAAGAGCGGGAGAACAATGTCCCTTTGAAAGCACAAATCTGTCACGGTCAGGATTTTTGGCATCCTTTGGATTAACATTCATTTCAACCATATATAAATATGTAAGAATGTCTGCGGCAGAAAGTGAACCGCCCGGATGACCTGCACCTGCACTGTAAACAGCTTCTAATGCCATTTTACGCACATTGGTTGCGTGAATTTGCAAATCCTTAATTTGTTCAGGTTTCATATTAATGAAATCCTCCTTCTGTATATAATATTTTATTTTATTCAAATCCTTATTTAAATAAATAGCTCATTAACATTGATATTCTCTCTGTTTCATTATTTATAAATAAATGCCCCAGTAAAGTTTCAACCCCTGTTGCTACTCTGTAATCTCGCATATCCGCATTTTTGGGAACCTGAGATTTGGTATTTCTTCCTCTGTGAAAAGCAGCCTTTTCCTCTTCGGTTAAGAGATTTTCTATCTTTAAATAAAACTCCGCCTGAGCTTTGGCACATACCATCTTTGTTGCTTTTTTATGCAAAGCATTAACCTTTTGGTCACCGTTTCTTATAAGATAACTTCTTACATACATCTCATAAACACAATCTCCCAAATAAGCCAAGGTCAATGCACCATAGCTGTTTGAAGAAAGAAATTTCCCATCAAAACTTTTTTTAATTTCCTCAAGCATATGCCCCTCCGCTTAAAGCTTTGTAAGCTGTTGTCCTTGGGGGGTGTCTTTTACAGCATATCCCATCTCTTTAAGACGGTCACGAATTTCGTCCGATGCTGCCCAATCCTTATTCTTTCTTGCCTCGGCACGTTGATTGAGCAATTCTTCAATTTCTGCAGAAATTCCGTCTTCATCCTTTTTATTAAAAAGACCTAAAACTCCGCCAAGCTCTCGAATAGCTTCAACCGTTTTATCAACTGTTCCCTTTGATGGAATATTATCTGCTGTAATAAACTTATTGGCATCTGCAACAATCTCAAATATAACAGATATTGCATCAGCAGTATTCAAATCATCATCCATTGCCTTGATGAATTTATTTTTATATTGAGATAAACGTTCAAGATACTCAATTTCATCAGCTGACAGTGCAATTTCATCTTTTGCTGTCTTTCCAAAGAACTCCATTGATTCGATACAAGTATAAACTCTGTCAAGAGCAGATTTTGCTGCGTCCATTAAATCCTTGCTGAAGTTAATTGGGCTTCTGTAATGAGCAGAAAGCATAAAAAATCTTATTACTTCATAATCAAATTCCTTGGCAACATCTCTTACTGTAAAGAAATTTCCCAAAGATTTAGACATTTTACGATTATCTACATTAATATAGCCGTTGTGCACCCAGTAATTTGCAAACTGACAGCAGTTTGCCGCTTCACTCTGGGCAATCTCATTTTCGTGGTGAGGGAATATCAAATCCTGTCCACCGCTATGGATATCTATTGTCTTACCAAGATATGTGTTTGCCATAGCAGAACATTCAATATGCCAACCCGGTCTTCCCATTCCCCATGGGCTTTCCCATGCCGGCTCACCCGGTTTTTGCTTCTTCCAAAGTGCAAAATCCATAGGGTCTTTTTTATCTTCATTAACATCAATTCTCGCACCGCTTTCCAAATCCTCAAGAGGCTGATGGGAAAGCTTGCCATAGTGTTCAAATTTCTTTGTGCTGTAGTACACATCACCATCTACGTTATATGCATAACCATTTTCAATAAGTGTTTCAATAATATTAATGATTGATTCTATATTTTCTGTTGCTCTTGGATGAACTGTTGCCGGACGGATACCCAATCCTTTTGCATCGGTATAATATTCATCAATATACTGGTCAGCAAGTTCCTTAACTGTAATTCCAAGTTCATTTGCCTTGTTAATCATTTTATCATCAATATCCGTAAAGTTTTGAACAAACTTTACCTCATAACCCTTATATTCAAGGTATCTGCGAAGGGTATCAAATATAATAAAGGGTCTGGCATTTCCTATATGGAAAAAGTTGTATACTGTTGGACCGCAGGAATACATTTTAACCTTTCCCTCTTCAACAGGAATGAACTCCTGTTTTTCTCTCTTTAAGGTGTTATACAAATATAGTTTTGTATCAATCATTTTCTATATCCTCCATTCTCTTTTTTAGCCGTTCCAATTCTCCTCTCAAACTGCAAAGTTCCATTGAAACCGGATCAGGAATATGAATTTGGTCAAGGTCTGCCACAGGTTTAAGAATCGGTGTTGCAGATGCAACTCTTTTATTATCACGCTTTACAATATGCGCAGGAACACCCACACATGTACTGTTTGGCGGAATTTCATTTAACACCACAGCATTTGCAGCAACCTTACTGTTATCGCCTACCGTAAATGGTCCCAAAATTTTAGCTCCGCTGCCAATCGTAACATTGTTTCCAATAGTTGGGTGTCTTTTGCCTTTATCCTTACCTGTACCTCCAAGAGTGACCCCCTGATAAATGGTGCAGTAATCGCCAACAATTGCTGTTTCTCCGATTACAACTCCCATACCATGGTCAATAAAAACGCCTTTACCAATCTGTGCTGCAGGATGAATTTCTATTCCTGTTTTTTTTCTGGTATGCTTTGATATCCAATCTGCAATAAAATAGTGTCTTTTTTGATGCAGGTGATGTGCAATCCTATAATTCACCAAAGCTCTTACACCCGGATACAAAAAGAATACCTGTGCCTTTGAACGTGCCGCCGGGTCACGTTCAAAAACAATATTCACTTCATCTCTAATGAGCGAAAATATTCCCATATCAAACTTCCTTAATTATATTTTATATTCAATCTACATTATTTTACCACATTTTTTTCAAGTAGTAAAGAGAAAACTGATAAATATTTCATCTTGATTTTTAAATAATTCTGTCATATAATATAAATATCCCAAAGTTATGGGATTTAATGGCATAATTTTAAAGGAGATGAATATGTTAAACCATTCCGCAAAGCACTATAATGAATATACATCAATTGTTGGAGATATTTTATCTTCCCCGGAATTTAATAAACTTAAAGCTTACAGACACCACTACGGTGTTTCAAGATTTGAACACTCTGTAAACGTATCTTATTATAGTTTTCTTATATGTAAAAGATTGGGGCTTAATTTTCGTGCCGCCGCAAGAGCAGGACTTTTACACGACTTTTTTCATTATGAATGTCATAAAGAAAAAACCGGAATGTTTAAGCACGCAAAACTGCACCCAAAGCTTGCCCTTAAAAACGCTCAGCAACTAACCCCTCTTTCTGAGCTTGAAAAGGATATTATTTTAAAGCATATGTTTTTGTGTTCAACAGTTATACCTCAATACCGTGAATCATATATTGTTTCAGCTATTGATAAATTAAGTGCGGTCTGTGAAGCTGCTTTTGGTGTTTATACTGCAATAAGAACATTAAAAGCATTTAAACTTTTATACGGAAAAAAACTTTAATAAAAGAAAGGTGATATACTTATGAAAAAATTAATTAGTTTAGCAGTTGTATTAGCAGTGATTTTGTCTTTGGGCGGATGCGGAAAGAAAAGTAATACCGATACTTTGTCTGATCCAACTCCAACCTCTGTAGCTACCGAAACACCCACAGAGGAACCCACTCAAACTCCTGAACCCGAAAAAACAAAGGCTCCTACTCCCACTCCTGACCCAAGAGATGACGAAGATGTTATCCGTGCAGAGATTGCAAAGATGCTTGACGATGCGGAAGAACTTATAAAAGAAGGTCTTTTAGATGATGCAGGGATGGTTATAAGAGATATAAAAACGAGAGAATTAAACGAGGCTGAAACAAAGCGTTTAAATGAACTTCAGGCTGAGCTTGTTAAAATAAGTGATTAGTAGGATTCCTCGATTTTCGACTTTCCGCAAAACGGGACGTCCGGGAGGCTGTCCCCTACATAAAATCCATATGGAATTATTGTAGGGCGTGTCGACTCGGCACGCCGAAAAATAGCCCCCTTTACTACAACTACTTTTAATTTATAAAAAAATTGGGAAAATATATTGATTTTAAAATAAATATATGTTATATTATAGCTACCACGCATAATAATTTAAATAGTGAATTTCAGATATTTAAGCAAATATCTATTTTGTTGTACAATTTATTTGACTACACAGCAATTTTGTGTTTTGTAAAAAACGCAGCTTTTAATATGTTGTGTAGTGCAAATTCATATTATTTAGATTGTTATGTGTGGTGCATATGATCTGTGGCTGCGTTTTTTGTGCGTAGTACAGATTACATTCTGGGCTACGCATTTTTTATTCCCTGAAATGCGTATTGTCCTTGTAATAATTTTGTGGAGATGAGCTATGCGAATGCATAGCTCATCTCATTTGCCAAAACATAAAAACTTGATTTTGTCAAGAAGAAAAAATATATATTATGTAAACCTTTTTGTAACATAACTGTAATATTTGTAACAAATTTTATCTATTCTAAAATTTTTATCCACCATCCCAAAGGCTGTTTTTATAAGTTATTCACAGGTTTATACACATTTTCCACAGGTTTTAGGGGTGGAAAAACCCTTTTCAGGCAAGTTTTCCACAGGCAACGTATTTATGGGAAAAGGTGGACACGCTTAATGTTTCATTTGGTTTACAATAAAGTTACAAAAATATTTTTTAAGCATAAACAGTTTTGTGATAAATTATAGAAATACCATCTTGCGCAGACATTGTTTTTGTGATATACTTAGTATCACAAAAATATAGAGATTGGAGTTGAAATTTTGAGAAAAATAATTTCCCTTTTATTAATTGCAGTTATACTATTTTCAGTTTCTGCTCCACCTGTTTTTGCAGATACATATGCTGTACCTGACGAGGATTATACTCCAAGGGATATGAAATATGCAACCCGTGAAGAAGCAATTGCAGGATTTGTCAAGGCAATAGGACTTGATACTCCCACTAATGTTGCAGAAATTCTTAAAACCTTTTCTGATTCAGGTAAAATCGCAAGTGCTTATCGCCGCGAGATTGCAGCCGCAATTTCTAAAGATATGGTTTTTGGTTATGCAGACGGAACTTTTCGGCCTCAGGAATATATTACCAGAGTTGAGGCTCTTGTTATTTTAAACCGAATATTATCCTCAAGAACTCTTCCCTCTGTCGACCAACGTAGTTTTGAAGATACTCCCGAATGGGCAAAAACCGAGATAACCCAACTTGCTTCTGCCGGAATTATAAAAGGCTACGGCGATGGTAGATTTGGTGCGTCAGATCTTCTCACTCTTGAACAGGTTTCTATTCTTTCAGACAGGGCATCACGTTTAATGGGGCCGGCAGGGGATTTTTACGAATATGCTAATGAAGATTGGTTAAACAAAACCGAGCTCCCTACGGGGCAATCCTATTGGTCATCAGCTCATGAGATTTCGCAACAGTTAATGAAACAAGTAGGAGATATTGTTTACACTCTTTACCGTCAAAGAAACCGTCAGGAAATCGAATTTACAGATGGTTCTTCGGAGCAAAAAATTGCTGATATGTTTTCTGTTGCCGGTAACACAGTATATCGTGACAGCCTTGGTATTGAACCTGTTAAAGAATACCTGAAAATGATTGATGGGGCTAAGAATATTAACGAGCTTTTAGATGTTATGGCTTATCTTGAATACAGCGGTTTCCACGGACTTTTACCTATAAGCATCAGCGTTGACGCATATAACTCCGATAAATATATTCTTACCTTTTCAGAGGTATACACCGGGTTGTCTGTTTCACATATTCAAAGTGCAGAAGCCCAACGCATCATTGAAGCATACAGCACATATCTTGAAAAACTTTTTACCTTGTACGGCTATGATAAACCAAAAACAAGAGCAGAAAAAACAAGCCAATTATGTAAAACTCTGGCTAATTCCTCTATGGCACTTTCTGAACATAATCAAGTTGAAGAGAATTATAATGTATACACCATTAATGCCTTAGAAAAAGTTTTTACAAACATAGACATAAACAGATTTATAAAAAAATTAGGATTTAATAAAGCAGAAACAATGCTTGTATACGATTTAACCCTTGCACAAAAGGTAAACTCTTTATTTACACCTGATAACTTCACAATTATCAAGGATTACCTTAGAGCCAGTGTTATGGACGGTTCGTCAATGTATTTAAATTCAGATTCCTTTTATATTTGGCGTAGTTTTCAAGATAATCTTAACGGTTTTGAAAGCGGAGTAATGCCCGGTGATTATGCAATAAATATAGTTCAGGAGCTTCTTGGTTGGGATATTGCCAAATTATATGTTGAGAAATATGCATCCGAAACAGATAAACTCGAAGTGGAGAAACTCACACGGCAAATACTTGCTGCATATATTGAACAAATTCAGGCAAATACATGGCTTAGTGAGAGCAGTAAAAATTCCGCACTGAAAAAGCTTAATAACCTTATTATTAAGGTTGGTTATCCTGACAATATTAGTGAATACCCTGACCCTAAATTTAAAATTCAAGGTCAAAAAGATGGCGGAAATTTAATTCAATACAGAACAGATTACTGCCAAAGATACTTTGATACAGCAGCTGAGATTATGAATTCAGGGAACAAAATTGATAAAAACAACTGGTCGATGCTTCCCCATACTGTTAATGCAATGTACGATGTTGCAAGCAACAGCATTACAATACCTGCAGGAATTTTACAACCTCCTTTTTACAATTCAAAAGCAAGCTACGAAGAAAATCTTGGAGGAATTGGCGCTGTAATCGCTCACGAAATAAGTCACGCATTGGATTCACTTGGCTCAAGGTTTGACGAAAACGGAAATCTCAAGGATTGGTGGCAAAAGGAAGATAAAAAAGCATTTGAAGTTATATGCAACAAGGTTGTTGCAGAGTATAATAAAATTGAAATTGCTGACGGCTTTTTCATAAACGGAGAACAAACTCTCAGCGAGAATTTAGCTGATATTGCAGGAATGTCTTGTATTTTGCAGATTGCAAGAAACAATTATTTAGAACTTGACAAACTATTCTGTGCTTATGCAAGTATATGGCGTATGAAAACTACAGATGAGTATACAAAAACTCTTTTACAGACCGATACCCATTCTCCTGATAAAGCAAGAGTAAACCGAGTTCTTTCAAACTTTGCAATGTTCTCTGAATTCTACGGAATTCAACAAGGTGACGGAATGTATCTTCCTGCCGACAGACGAATAAGAATATGGAATAAGTAAGGGGCAACAACCCCTTACTTTTTTATACATATCCCAATAGCCGTGGTAATATCATTGAAATTTGGGGTATATACGTTACCAACATCAACACGACAAGGATTGCTCCGAAAAATACAACCAGTTTACCTAAGACCGACTCAATCTTCACTCCGCCAACTCTTACGCCAACAAAAAGTGTTGTACCAACAGGCGGGGTTATTGAACCTATACAGAGATTAAATATAAGCATTATACCAAAGTGTATAGGGTTCATTCCAAGTGCTGTACAGACCGGCAAAAATATAGGAGTAAATATCAAGCACGCCGGTGTCATATCCATAAACGTTCCTACGATCAGCAAGATAATGTTGATTATCAGCAAAATTATATATTTGTTATTTGTCAGGGATAAAAGTGAATTTGATATCGCTCCGGGTATTCCCGTGAATGCCATTACCCACGACATTATTGCAGATACACCGATAAGAAAAATAATTATTCCTGTCATCTCTGCACTGTCCCTGAAAATTTTAGGAATATCTCGCCATGAAATAGACTTATATACAAACAACGACAATATCAGACTATATACTACCGCCACCACCGATCCTTCTGTTGCTGTGAAGATTCCGCTGATTATTCCACCTATAACAATAATTATCAACAATAAACACGGAAAAGCCTGAGCAAGAACTCTTGCTGCTTCACCCAATGTAGTTCTTTTTTGACTTACATATCCAGCACGCTTTGCAATAAAAAATACAACTGCCATACAAGCAAGCCCCCACAATATTCCGGGGATATAGCCTGCCATAAATAATGCAGCAACCGATGTCCCACCGCTTACCAAAGAATAGGTTATCATAACATTACTCGGAGGTATCAATAACCCCGTAGGTGCAGTTGCTATATTTACTGCTGCAGAAAAACTTGGGTCATAGCCTTCTTCCTTTTCAACCGGACCTATTATTGAACCCATCGCAGATGCCGCGGCTGTTCCTGAACCTGAAATAGAGCCAAATAGCATATTTGCTACAATATTGGTCTGTGCAAGTGCTCCCGGTGTTTTTCCTGTAGCAAGCCTTGCCAGGTTTATTAATCGAATTGCTATACCGCCTTTGTTCATTATATTACCGGCAAGTACAAAGAACGGAATTGCAAGCAAAGAAAAAATTGAAATTCCTGAAAATATACGCTGTGCCCCTGTAACAACAACTATATCTAAATCAAGTATAGGAAGTATTGCACATACTGAAGAAATTGCAAGAGCAATAGATATAGGCGCTCCAAGCAACAATAAAGCCAATAGCAACACAAATATAATTATTCCGATAGCTATTTTCTTCATTTCTTATCCTCACTTTCTGCTATGATGTAATATCTATCAGTAGAAGTTTCAGTCGTAAGAACTATTAAAAATCCAGCATCTTCAAGGGCTTTTACAACCTTGTCATAATAATCTGCTGACTTTTTTACAGATAATTCTG
>JAZUMJ010000121.1:0-2463 GCA_045603605.1 Ructibacterium sp.
AACGCGAACATTTTATTATGTCAAAACGTTATGAATTCAAACGAATAGAATCAATTGTAGGGAAACGAGCCTCCTTCTATTATCTGCTAATTAATGGTAAGAACAAGTTTGCAAAGTTTTACGACAAACATAAAAACAACTTTGAAAACGAGTTCGATTACATCCAAACTTTGATGCAGATGGTATCAGAAGGACAACTGTTGCCATTAACAAAATTCAGACCTATAAAAGGCAAAAAATGTAATTGTATATATGAATTGAAAAAGGGTAAGATTCGTGTATACTGCATTAAAGTAGACCCTAATTTCTACATCCCTTTTGCAGGTTTTAAAGATGATGAAAAAACGGATTATGACACTCTTGAATCTATAGCTAAGGATTTTATAGATTCCGGAGAAAAGCCAAATATTACAAATACTATATAATAATACTAATATGAAAACCAGAAAAGAATTATTGAAATCTCCAAACTATTGGATGGCTAGATTTCAAACTGAGCTTTTCAGGTGCGTACGAAATTATCTGAAAAGAGAGAAAAAAACTCAAACTCAATTTGCCGAACAAATGGGAGTATCCAAGGGTTATGTATCTCAAATTATGAATGGGGATTTTGATCATAAAATGTCCAGTTTTATAAAGCTTTCTCTTTCTGCAGGATATATTCCTGAGGTCAAACTTACGCCTATTGAGGAGTATATATCTAGAGATGAGAAAATGAATGAATACAACAAGAGTTATAATCCTGTCAAGATAACATTGGTATCTGACAACCTTAATGCTGCAGCATAATGATAGTTAAAGAGTCAATATTAAAATTTGAGAATTTCTCCATTCTGAACACAATCTGCCATTACAACCATAGTGAAGATTTGACTAGAGAACAATTATACTTATATCCTATTGACATAGATTTTGATATTCTTGGACATAAAGAAGAGCAAATATTCAAGATTGTTGTATCTGCCAAAATCAATAGTGAGAACAAGCCAGGATACACAATTTCTGTATTGTCTGCAACATTCTTCAGGATTAATGGAGAAACACAAGAGCAGGAGAAAGTAAATTTACTTCAATACTCTGGAGTGCAAATGGCCATTGCAAATCTAAGAGCTTACATTGAGGACATCACATCTGTTTATCCTCTTGGGAAATACACACTGCCTACTTTTGATCTCCAAGATCTTCTAAACAGGAAGGCGGAAACTATATCAAATAATCAACAATAGTACATATCTGTCATTCTCAGACATTTCATATACACGCCCTAGAGAGTATTATCTCTAGGGCTTTTCTTTGGTATTGCGACATCCGTGGTTCATTTTCTATATATTCCTGCTCTCGCAGGCATTTAAGGCCACATTGGCGACAACAAACTGCTTATTTCGTATGGCGCAGGCAGGGAAACGGAGTACAAGTTGATTCTATATTTTCCAACATCTTTACACGTTGTAAAGCATTGTAAAGAATCCTTACAAAAATTCAAAACATGTATTTGGCGCAATTATCTGACAATAGGATATATACGTGTTTTGGCACGGTTTTGTTGGTATATACGTGTTTAACCTTAATTTTAATAAAAAGTGTAAAGAAACTTTACAGGCCTTATACAATCATGATTGAATACTTGCGTTTCCTGTTCCGGAATAAATGGTATACCACCGTAGAGGTAATAGGTATTAGTGTTGCCTTGGCTTTTACTATTCCTCTTTTGTCATTCTTTTCTGACAAATGGGAAATAGACCACGGAAAGGATTTCAAACGCGTTTACGCTGTCTGTCCTATTGAAACATTTGAAACGACAATAGGCTTGGGGCGGGAGTTGATTGAGGCAGTTCCAGAGGTTGACCGGTATGCACAGGTTTTTGTTGTTGAGAACAGCAATGGGATATCCGTTGGTAACAATACACTAAGTGCCTTGGGTATTGCCGTCAGTCAGGATTTCTTCACATTCTTTGATATCAACTTATCACAGGGTTCGCCGTCGTCACTATCGGATCGTAAATCGGTTTTGATTTCCGGGAGCCTGGCAACAAAAATCGGCGATGATGCAATGGGAAAACCATTGACCTGTGCAGGAGAGGAATATATTGTAAATGGAATTTTTGACGATCTGCATAATTCTTTACTCCCATCAGCAGACATCATTTTCAGCATTGATTCCCCGATGCTGGATGCCCAATGGGCAAATCCATCAGGTTATTGGGAGGATATCGTTACGTTTATTCGGATTCAAGATGGTTTCAAGGCCAAAGACATATTGAACAAGTGCAAGGACGCTTGTAAAAACTTTTATTCATCTTATTATGCGCAGCATCCGGATGCAGTTATAAAACTGATCAGATATGACAAGATATCGTCCAATATATATAATTACAGTCTCACCCAGACTTGGGGATTATCGCTATGGGCAGTTGAACTATTTGGCATAATCCTCTTCATCTTCGCCTTCGTCAACTATGTCAA
>JAZUMJ010000122.1:0-3196 GCA_045603605.1 Ructibacterium sp.
ACTGTGGCAATACACTCCTTAAAATAGTCAAAGCTATAGAAAAATATAAAAAGTCCACAGTGTTTTATTGATTATATCATAAAGGTTAAAAGAAAGGAGAGTATTGATATATTTAGAACTAAATATATCATACAAGAAAAATTATGATTAAAAGATGTGCAGTAAATCCTGTAATAACAAAGGATATGGTAAAACCCTCCAATCCTCTTTATGATGTGGAATATACAATTAATCCGGGGGTTACGGAGTATAACGGAGAAACAATACTTTTGGTGCGTGTTGCAGAGAGCGTTAAGAATCAGGAAGATGATATAATAAAAATACCTACGGCTGATGGAATTATATCAGTTGAAAAAAATCTTCCCGGATATGATTACAGCGACCCAAGAGTTATACACACACCTGATAATATGCTGTTGACCACAATGTCACATTTTAAAATAGCAAGAAGCTGTGACGGAATTAATTTTACGGTTGACGAAAAGCCGGCAATTTATCCTGATTGCAGACTTGAGCTTTACGGAATTGAAGATGCAAGGATAACAAAAATAGACTCTGCATATTACATAGTCTATACCGCAGTATCGGATTTGGGAATTATCCCCTGTTTGGCTGTTACCACAGACTTTGTTAATTTTGAGAAAAAGGGTCCTATTTTCCACGCCACAAATAAGGATGTATTATTATTTCCCGAGAAGATTGACGGAATGTATGTGGCACTTTTAAGACCTATGCCATCTTCTTGCGGAACATCGGATATATGGCTTGCAAAATCTCCTGACCTTCTGCATTGGGGTGAGTATTCACATATATTGTCCCCCGGTCCTTACGATTGGAACGGCGGACGTGTGGGAGGAAGTCTTGTTCCCATAAAAACCGATAAGGGTTGGCTTGTGGTAACCCACAGCTCCTCAAAGGATGATAAGTATTCTATGAGTGCAATCTTACTGGATTTAGATGACCCAAGTAAACTTATATCATCAGTGAAGGAACCTTTGATGGTTCCTCAAGAAGATTATGAGGTAAACGGATTTTTCGGCAATGCAATATTCCCGTCAGGGGGAATATGCTATGGTGATACACTTCGTTTCTATTACGGTGCTGCAGATACCACTATATGTATGGCAGAAACTACAATTGAGGAGATACTAAATCTTTTATAAGATTAAGACCACCGGCAACGCCGGTGGTCTTAATCTATACGTTATTCTTATTGTTTTTTCTGTATTCGGTAGGTGTCACACCAAATTTCTGCTTGAAAATATGAGTAAAATAATATGCAGAGTTAAACCCGCAAAGCTCAGCTATTTCATTTATATAAAATGACGTGTTTATTAAAAATTCCTGAGTTTTTTTCAAGCGATATTCTATTATATACTGGTGAAGGGTGACCCCTGTGTATTCACGCATAAGCCTGTTGATGTGGTAAGGGTGATAGCCGATAATTTCTGCAATTTCTGAATTGCTGATATCTCTCGAATAATTATTTTCTATGTATGCAATTATTTTATCCAGTTTGTTAAATACGGCAGATGTGGTAAACATTGCCGAGCGTATAAGAGTAATTATAATTTTTTTAATAATAACCGAGCAGTATTCATCGGAAAGCATAAGATTTTTTTGGTTTTCCTGCATCAGTTCTTCAAAACCCTGAAATATCTCATACATTTGATTTAATATCAAGGGTGAATTTAACAATGGCATATCCAAAAACGTAATATGTTCAAAAATTCCAGCCTTGGAAAAATTCTTTATTTTAATTGGTGAAATAGGCTGATTTTTTGTATCATTCTCCCTTGTGTAATCAAAATTAACCGCAATAAGTCTGGTTGGCTTGTGGACCATAATTTTATATTTTGTACCGCTCTGCCAAAGCAAAACGGTTCCTGCTTGAACCTTTTGCTCCAGATTATTGATTATAATACTGCATTCGCCCTCTGTGAAATATAATAAACGATGGTCATAGGTGGAAACGGTTTTTGTGCTTTCGGTGAGGACGACTTCTCCTACAAAGCGGACATACGGGTTAATCTGCGAAAATAGCATAACATATCACCATGTTTCTTTTTTAATACTTATCTGTTTGTTTAATACATTTATTATATAGTTTTTCTGTGTTAAAATCAAGTATAAATATTTGTTTTTATAAGGTATGTCCAATTTGTTGGTAATTTTGAAGAAATATAGAAAGGAATTGGTTTAATGTTAAGCAATAAAATCATCAAAGAAGCCGCATTGGCTGCAGGCGCGGATGTATGTGGTATATCCCCTATGTCCAGATTTGACGGAGCTCCTGATGAGATGAACCCTCAATTTCTGTTTCCTGAGGCAAAAAGTTGTATAGGCTTTGTATTCAGAATACCAAGAGGTGTTCAAAGAGGAATTGAAGAAGGGACTCAATTTTATCAGTATCCTTCAATGGCATATGGCGGAATAAACGAAATTTTTGCCCCGGCGGTTTTGTATCATGTTGGAAAAGTTATTGAAGATAAGGGTTACGAGGCGTTTGTATATAGAAATACAGGTGCAAGGGGTGTAGTATCGGATATGGACGGTTCACCCGGTAATACTCTTTCTCCTGAAGAGCAGATTGAAGTAAATGAAAACGCAAAGACATCAACTGCACATCACAGAAGTGTACAGTTTACACGTCCTGCAAGAGATGGCAGTGTTGCACCGGATTTACAGTTTCAGTTCAGAATAGCAGCAGTTGCTTGCGGTTTGGGTGAAATTGGTTGGAGTAAAATGCTTTTAACTCCTGAATTCGGACCTCTTCAAAGAGTTGCCTTTATCTTTACTGATGCTGAATTTGATGAATATGATGAAATGTATAATGGCAAACCATTATGCCGTAAATGCGGTGCATGTGTAAGAGAATGTCCGGGAAGCTGTATACCTGCAATAAATTCAGGAAAAACAGTAACAGTTAATCTTGACGGCAAGATTTTAGAGTGGGGCGACATTGATATGTGGCGTTGTTATGCATTCTATACCCATGCCGGCAGATACTACAATCCTTTTGTTCCAAAAGAAGTATGGGATAAAAATGAAAATGGAGATCTGGACCTTATGGAAGGCGTAACAGATGTTGCAGACGAAAATCAAATCATGAAGGTTTATGGCGCTCTTGCTAAATACTTCCCAAGCTGGGTGGGCTATAACATGGCAAAATGCGGTGGCTGTATAAGAGCTTGTG
>JAZUMJ010000123.1:0-3062 GCA_045603605.1 Ructibacterium sp.
ACCGATGTTAACGGTTTCGTATTGGGAGGTCGTTCGGTTGGTCCTTGGCTTTCTGCGTTTGCGTATGGAACCTCGTATTTCTCAGCCGTTATTTTTGTGGGCTATGCCGGACAGTTTGGTTGGAAATTCGGTATTGCATCAACCTGGATTGGAATTGGTAATGCTCTTTTAGGTTCTCTTCTTGCCTGGTTGGTTCTTGGCAGAAGAACACGTCTTATGTCACAGCATCTTGAAACTGCAACTATGCCCGAATTCTTTGGAAAGAGATACTCAAGCTCTGCTCTTAAAATTGCGGCATCTGTGATTGTGTTTATCTTCTTAATTCCATACACTGCATCCCTTTATAACGGTCTTTCAAGATTGTTTTCAATGGCATTTCCAAGCATTGATTATTCAGTATGCGTTATAATAATGGCTGTTCTTACAGGAATTTATGTAATTGCAGGCGGATATATGGCAACTGCAATAAACGACTTCATTCAAGGTATTATAATGCTTATTGGTATTGTTGCCGTAATCGGTGCAGTTCTTTCTGCAAACGGCGGATTTATAGAAGCATTAAACGGCTTGGCTGCTATCGAAGTTGAAGGAAATGCCCCCGGTGCATTTAACTCATTCTTCGGTCCTGACCCATTAGGTCTTTTAGGTGTTGTAATTCTTACATCTCTCGGCACATGGGGACTTCCCCAAATGGTTCAGAAGTTCTATGCTATCAAGAGCGAGGCTGATATAAGTAAAGGTACAATAATATCAACATTTTTCGCATTGATTGTTGCCGGTGGATGTTACTTCCTTGGTGGATTTGGAAGATTATTTACAGATAAACTTACATTCCTCCCCAACGGCTCAATCGATGGAGGTTTTGATGCAATTGTTCCAACTATGCTTTCAGGACTTCCTGATTTGTTGATTGCGGTTGTAATCATTCTTGTACTCTCTGCATCAATGTCAACCCTTTCATCCTTGGTGCTGGCATCAAGCTCAACTCTTACCCTTGATATGATTAAAGGTCATATTATTAAGGATCTGTCCGAAAAGAAACAGGTACTTATAATGAGAGTTTTGATTGTTGTGTTCATTGCCGTTTCAGCATTTATTGCTCTTAACAAGGATAAACTTAGTGCTATTGCTGATATGATGGGAATTTCCTGGGGTGCTTTGGCAGGTGCATTTTTAGCTCCATTCCTCTATGGTTTATACTGGAAGAAAGCAACAAAGACCTCTGTATGGGTAAGTTTTATATTTGGTGCAGGTATAATGATTTTAAATATGCTGTTTAGAAGCTCATTCCCAACTCTTTTGCAATCACCTATTAACTGCGGTGCATTGGCAATGATTGGCGGACTTGTTCTTGTTCCGATTGTAAGCTTAATTACTAAAAAACCATTGGCAGACGATATTGATAAAATGTTTGTCTGCTACGACGAAGATGTTGTTGTTAAAGCAAAAAAATCATTAAAATAGGAAAAATTAAGGGCGTGTCTCTCTAAGTTATTCATTCTTCGTTAACTTGAGACAACGCCCTAAATTTTACACCTAACAACTCAATATATTCCTGTTCTAATATATCAATCCGCTAAAACAGAAATTAAACTAATTCTTAATTTGGGGAATAAACTTTTTAGCAAAGTTTCCCTTTCCTCGGTTTTTAATATAGAAAAAACCAATTATCGAAAATACCACTGCACCAATAAAATTGACTATTAAATCATTCATTGTATCAATAAGCCCGATATCAAGGTATCCGCCTAAATTCAAATTAAACTCATTTAAAGCTTCATTTGACACAATCAGCCCCTCACTGCTAAGGGTTACCTGTTCTATCCCCCTGATTATGACAGGAATATTCCTTCCATCAGGATTTAAATCAACCGAGGATAAAGCATTTATAATTGTATCTTTTTGCATATCTGTCTTTGCAAAAATGTCCATAAAATATTCATAATACTCCCACAACACCCCGATAGTCATTGAAAAACAAAATCCGACCAATGCCACAAAGAATGGGGACAATTCAAATTTAAACATTGCATTTCTGTTTAATATATCAACCATAGAAAAACCAATGGCTGCCATCAAAAACCCATTCAGGGTATGAAGCATAGTATCCCACCATGAAATTTTTAAGTAAAAGCTTCTTATTTCGCCAAGAATTTCGGCACAAAAAATAAATAAAACAATTGACAACTCCAATGTTTGCGACAGTGTTATATGAAGCTTTCTTTCAATGAATGTGGGAAGTAAAAACAGAACTAACGTTAAAATACAGGTAAAACAATTTTCGTAATTTCTTGTGATTATTTGACCAACCAAAACAGCAATAACAATAAAAGTAAGTATTAAATAGGTTATACTTCTTCCGCGATTTCCTTTTTTAAAGCTATCCCTTATTCGATTTCGCTGATTGTCCATAAAATCACCCCAAAGTTATTTGTTTAAGTTATTCTACCATATTTTACAAAAAAGTCAATATCTGTATCATTGATTTAACAGTTGATATTGCTTTCCCGACTGGTCTATACCATAATTATCAGTATAGATTATTTCCGAGACAGGTACAATTTTATAACCATCACTCTGAAGTTTTTCTATAATTTTAGGCAATGCCTCAGGCGTATGTAATGCCGCATTATGAAACAAGACAATCGATCCCGGTTTAACCTTATCAGTTACCCTTTTCGTAATCTCGTCAGCTGATAGGTTTTTCCAATCTAAACTGTCAACATCCCACTGAACAGTAAAACAGCCTGATTCTCTGACCATTTGGACAACATCATTATTATAATCTCCATATGGAGCACGATGAAGATGAGGTCTTACACCTGTTATCTTTTCTATTTTATCGTTACAGGTATCTATTTCTTCCTTCATCTTCTCCTTTGAAATTTGGGTCATATGAGGATGTGTGTTTGAATGATTCATAATTTCGTGTCCGGCATCAGCTAATTCCTTTACTGACTCAGGAAAATTATCCACCCATGAACCTACTACAAAAAAAGTTGTTTTAACCTGATATTTATCCATAATTTCTATTAATTGACTTGTGTCTTCATTGCCCCAAG